>NZ_JBEZFU010000010.1:0-250293 GCF_040649635.1 Micromonospora sp. NPDC048909
GGCATGCGCAGCGGCCAGAGCGTGGTGCTGCCGGACACCGCGAAGGCAAAGGCGCTCTACCAGGCGGTCGCCCACGACACGGTGCAGCAGTACCTAAGCACTGCGGCGCCATCCCCGACACCCACCGCCAACCTCAGCCCCTAGCTCCCCGTTCTAAGGCGCCAGCTGCCGCCGTCGCCGTCGGCAGCCGGAAACCGACGGCTCCTCGTTCGCTGGGCCCCGGCAGACGCCCGGCGGCCACGGAAAGGGCACCTCATCACGGCTTCGGAGGATCAGCATGACAGTCCTTAGGGCAGGCCAACGGTGGCAACGGTTGTGCGCGGCTCTATTGGTGTTGGGCGCCGTCGCCGGGTGTGATGGCGTCGGCGACCGAGCTCACACTCCAACGGCCACCGCCACCAGTATCGCGGCCAGCATCCGGTCCGGAACGCCGGATCTGGACGCCGGCGAAGAGATCGCGCAGGGCTTCAACGTCCCGTGGGGTCTGACGTTCCTGCCAAACGGCGACGCCTTGATCGCCGAACGGAACACCGGCCTGGTGCTGCAGCTGACTCCCGGCGGCGGCGCCCCCCGGCAGGTCTACCAGGTGCCCGGTGTGGTGGCAGGCGGTGAGGGCGGCCTACTCGGCCTTGCCGTGTCGCCCCACTTCGCCGCAGACAACCTGATCTACGCCTACTACACAGCCGAGCACGACAATCGGATCGTCCGCTTCCACCTCGACGGCGGACAGCCCGAGGTGATCTTCGACGGTATCGCCAAGGGCGGAAACCATAACGGCGGACGCATCGCCTTCGGCCCCGACGGCATGCTGTACGTCGGCACCGGAGACGCCGGCGACACGGGCCGGTCGCAGGATCCGACGAGCCCGAACGGCAAGATCCTCCGCCTTACACCCGACGGCAAGCCGGCGCCGGGAAACCCGACCGCCGGATCACCGGTGTACAGCCTCGGACACCGCAACGTGCAAGGTCTCGCCTGGGACTCCGACGGCCGGCTGTTCGCCGCCGAGTTGGGGCAGAACGAGCTTGACGAGGTCAACCGCATCGAGCCGGGACACAACTACGGCTGGCCTCAGGTGGAAGGGGACGGCGACAGCGACGGGGGGCGGTACACGAACCCGGTCGTCACCTGGCCAGTCAGCGACGCCTCGCCGTCGGGCATCGCGATTGCCGGAGACACGGCGTACGTGGCGGCCTTGCGGGGTCAGCGGCTGTGGACCATCCCCCTCAACGGCGACAAGGCCGGTGACCCCACCGCACAGCTGGTAGGACGCTACGGCCGCCTGCGGACAGTGCAGATCGCCCCGGACGGCGCGCTCTGGGTGACCACGTCTAACACCGACGGCCACAGGGCAGTACGCGATGGTGATGACCGCATCCTGCGCTTCCCCGCACGCTAGCCCGCCGAGGAGGGAGGCCTTACCGGCCGACCCGGAGGGGCTACCGCCGACGCAGAACCTTGGCACGCATAGTGACAGAGGCGAAAACCGAGCGGCCGGCAGCTCCCCACACGACAGGCGAAAGCAGGTGGCATGAACTACAGACTTTTCGAGCTGGTCAACGGCCATGCCGGACAGGTGGACGGCATCGACGACGTGATGGAGTTCGCCGCGCGGTACCTGATCTACCTGGTGTTCGCCGTCGCAGCCGTCCTCGGGGCGGTGGCGCTGTTGCGTGGGCGACTCCGGCCGGTCATCGCCCTGGGCGCCGCGCTCGCCGTGGCCCTTCTCGCGACGCTCATTGTGTCCCACCTCAATGGCGAGGTGCGGCCGTTCCAGACCCACCACGTCCACCAGCTGATCCCCCACGACAACGGGGTATCACTGCCGAGCGACCACGCCACTGCGGCGTTCACCGTGGCGTTCGGTGCCACGGTGTTTCTGAGCAGGGGCTGGGGCATGATGCTCGCGGTGCTGGCCACGATGATCGGTGCGTCGCGGGTCTGGGTAGGGGTGCACTACCCGGCCGACATCCTTGCTGGCCTCGCCATCGCTGCCCTCGCCGTGGCGGTCACCTGGGCAATAGCCCGACCACGGGAGCTTGATCAACCGACGCCCGGCGCTTCCGGATTGAGCGGATGGAGCAGCTGAATGAACGCCCTGGACCCGCAGTGGCTCATTTCCACTTTCGGCCTCGTCGGCATCCTCGCGATCGTGTTCGCCGAATCGGGACTGTTGATCGGGTTCTTCCTGCCCGGCGACTCGCTGTTGTTCACCACCGGGCTGCTGGTCGCCGGCAGCCGTTACCTACCGTATCCGCTGTGGCTGGTGTGCCTCCTCGTCGTGGTGGCGGCCATCGCCGGTGACCAGGTCGGTTACCTGTTCGGGCGCCGCGTCGGACCGCGGCTGTTCCGACGGCCGAACTCCCGACTGTTTCGCCAGGAGAACCTGCACCGGGCGCGGGGCTTCTTCGACCGGTATGGGGCCCGCTCCATCGTGCTGGCCCGGTTCGTGCCGATCGTGCGCACCTTCACTCCGATCGTCGCTGGCGCGAGCCGGATGCACTACCGCAGGTTCGTCGCCTACAACATCATCGGCGGCAGCCTCTGGGGAGCTGGAGTCACCGTGCTCGGCGCCCTTCTCGGGCAGGTCACGTTCGTCCGCTCCCACATCGAATTCATCCTCATCGGCATCGTGCTGGTCTCGGTCGTACCCATCGCCATCGAACTGCTGCGCGCCCGGCGTCGCGCGCACAGCTCCGCACCCGACGTGCGTCCCGGGCCGGGCGGTCTCGGGCGCTGACCGGCCGCCACCGTGAAAGCGGGGCGCGAAACGCAATGCCTCTCCCGGCACGCCTGCGCGCCTGTTGCAGCGCCGTTTGGGCCGAAGACGGGAAGCCATTTCTGGCCTTCAACGCCGCCGGTGCCCTGGTCTGGGGAACCGGCACCGTCGTACTCGGCTACCTGCCGAGGAACTCCTACAGCACGATGGAGAAGACTTTCGGCCGGGCCGCCGCCCTGATCATCCTCGCGATCGCGGTCGCCGCCGTCATCACCTGGCGGATCCGTCGCCACCCCGCCCATCGACATACGTTCAGCCCACCCGCAGAACCGGCGGCCGAGCGAACGACACCGACTGACGGAGTGCCCGGTTCCGGGCTCGGCCTGCCGATCGTGGCCCAAGCAGTGGAGCTGCACGGCGGCACCGTGACGCCGGGCCGGTCGGAGACCAGGGGCACCCTGCTCACGGTGCGTCTGCCGGCGTTCACAACCTGACCACAGCGATTCCTCATCGACATCTTAGGTTCCGCCGTCAGGCTTGCCGCGTGATCGGTCGACATACGGCGGAGCGGCTGCGGGAAGCGGCCTGGTGGCGGGCGGACGCGGTAGGCGCCGGAGCAATCGCATCCCTGGTCGTGGTGCTCGCGCTGTGGCTGCACGGCACCGGACTGCAGGCGCTGACCATGGGCGGGGTCGCGGCAACGTCGTCGCTGGGCCGATTGTCCGGCCTGCTCGCAAGTGACCTGCTGTTGGTCCAGGTCCTCCTGATGGCCCGGGTGCCCTGGCTGGAGCGCGCCTTCGGCCAGGATCGGCTGACTCGGTGGCACCGGTACACCGGGTTCAGCTCGTTCTGGTTGATGCTGGGGCACATCGTGCTGATCGTCGTCGGTTACGCCGGAGCCGGCCAGACCAACGTGGTGTCCGAGTCCTGGCAGTTGACCACCGCCTACCCTGGGATGCTGCTCGCGGTCGCCGGCACCGTTCTGTTGATCGCGGTGGTGGGCCTGTCCATCCGGGCGGCGCGGCGCAGGCTGCGCTACGAGTCCTGGCATCTCCTGCACCTGTACGCCTACCTGGGCGTCGGCCTGGCCCTGCCGCACCAACTCTGGAGCGGGGCGGAACTCATCGGCTCGTCGGCCACCCGTATCTACTGGTGGACCAGCTACCTGCTCTGCGCGGGCAGCGTGCTGGTATTTCGCCTGGGCCTGCCGCTGTGGCGCAGCCAGCGGCACCGGTTGCGAGTGCGGCAGGTCACCTGGGAGTCGCCCGGCGTTTTTTCGGTCGACATCTCCGGTCGCGACCTGCACCGGCTGCCGATCCGCGCAGGGCAGTTCCTCAACTGGCGGTTCCTCACCGGTAGGGGCTGGAGCCGGGCACACCCGTACTCGCTGTCCGCCCCAGCCGGGGGAGACCTGCTCCGGATCACGGTACGGGCCAACGGCGACGACGCGGACCGCATCGCCCGCGCCCGCCCGGGAACCCGCGTCCTCATCGAAGGCCCGTACGGGCGCCTCACCAGTGCCGTACGCAGCCGGCCGCGGATCCTGCTGCTCGCCGGCGGAATCGGGATCACCCCGCTGCGCGCACTGCTGGAGGATCTGCCGTACCAACCCGGCGAGGCTGCCCTGGTGTACCGCGCCAACCGCGCGGACGACTTCGCCCTCCGCGCCGAGCTGGACGCCGTTGCCCGCCGCCGGGGCGCGTCGGTCCATTACCTCGTCGGTCCGGCGCTGGCCCGCGGGTCGTGGCTGCCCGCCGAGCTGGCGCACCTGTCCGACCAGGAGGCATTGCTGCGAATAGCGCCCGACGTGCGGGAGCGTGACGTCTACCTGTGCGGCCCGCCGCAGTGGATGGCCGCTGTACGGGCCGCATTGCGAGCGGCCCGCGTACCTGCCAAGCAGATCCATTGCGAAGCATTCGCCTGGTAAGCCGGACGCCTGCCAGGTCAGATGGCCGTGCACCTGAAGAGACGGCCTGCACCGAGGCACACAGACATTCATCCGGTGAGCCGGATGTTCGCCGGGGAGACGAGGAGAAAGTGGCATGAGGCGAATCACCCTCGCCCTGGTCAGCACCGTCGCCGTACTGGTGCTGCTATTCAGCTACCGGACCAGTACCTCCGGCATCCCCAACGGATCCGACACCGCCCCACCCGGCATCGTCGGTCCGGCCGTGCCGACCGAGGCGCCGCCAACCGGTTCGAGCGGCACCGCGTCACCCAGCGGCGCCGCCCAAAGCGGTGCGGCCCCGGCTCGGCCCACCGACACGATGACGGTCAACGGAAGCGTGGTCGACAACGGATACGGCCCGGTCCAGGTGCGGCTGCAGATCACGGCCGGCCGGATCACCGACGTGACGACGCTGGCGTTGCCCGAGGACGGCCACTCGCGGCGGATCAACTCCCAGGCGGTGCCGCAACTGCGCCAGGAGGTGCTCAGCGCGCAGGACGTGCAGGTGGATACCGTCAGCGGGGCCACCGCCACCACCGACGCCTACCTCCAGTCGATCCAGGCCGCGTTGGACGCGGCGCACCTGGGCGGTGGATCGTGACGACGTCCCGACTGGAAGCCACCGCTCGGCGGGCCTGGGTGGAGCAAATCATGGGCATGCCGATCTCGATTCACGTGCGAGCCGGGGCGGACACACCCGGCGTTGCCGCCGCAGTGGGCGCAGCCTTCGACGAGTTGCGCGCGGTCGACCGGATGTTCAGCACGTACCGGTCGGACAGCCAGATCAGCGAGCTGAACCGTGGCCTGCGGCACCTCGCGGACTGTGACCAGCCCGTGCGGGAGGTGCTGGAGCTGTGCGAGGAGGCCCGCCGACGCACCGACGGCTACTTTGACGCGATGTTGCCCGGCGTCGACGGACGGGTTCGATTCGACCCGTCCGGCCTGGTCAAGGGTTGGGCGGTGGAGCGGGCCGGCCGGTTGCTCGCCGAGCGGGAAGTGGCCGACTTCAGCCTCAACGCCGGTGGGGACATCATCCTGCGCACCGGGCCGGGCCAGCCGGAGTGGCGGGTCGGAGTGGAGGACCCCGCCGACCCGCGCCGGCTGCTGGCCGTGCTGCCGGTACGCCACGGCGCCGTCGCCACATCCGGTACCGGTCGCCGGGGCGCCCACATCCTCGACCCACACACCGGCCGGCCGGTCAACGCCCTGGCCTCAGTGACCGTGACCGGCCCCTCCTTGACCTGGGCGGACGTCTACGCCACGGCTGCGATCGCCGGAGGTTCCCGCAGCCTGTCGTGGCTGCGGAGGCAGACGGGTTACCGGGCAATGGCAGTCGATCACGAAACCGGTTCATCCACGTTACGCGCCGATACCGCGCCGCGCTCGCGACCGGGCGCTATCCGCCCAATCGCCGACGCAGTCCGAACGATCCGACCCTCCCAGTGACGCGGCTAAGAATCGGCACCTGCCACACGAGGCTCCGCCCAGGACCGCACGACCGCGCATTCAGGCATAAAGGCGAGAAAAGCAGGTAAGTAACCGCTGGCCGGAGTCTGGCCGATGTTGCGCCCGCTTGCCCCCTGCCTGCCCTGGGGCAGAGTTCCGCCCTCCCGGGGCCTCCCGGATGCCACAAATGACTGAATCGGCGGTCACGACGTCGGCCTACTGTCAAGGACGCGCCGGACGGTGGCGCTCTGGAACTGGAGGAACACAATGAGTTCAGGCTCGACGGCGAAGAACGTCGTCCTCGTGCATGGCGGTTTCGTGGATGGGTCCGGCTGGCAGGGCGTCTACGACGAGCTCACCAAGGACGGCTACCACGTCACCATCGTGCAGAACCCCACTGCCTCGCTCGCCGGTGACGTAGCCGCCACCCACTGGGTCCTCGATGTGCAAGACGGGCCGGTCATCCTCGTCGGCCACTCCTTCGGTGGAGCGGTCATCACCGAGGCCGGAAACCACCCCAAGGTGGCAGGGCTCGTCTACATCGCGGCGTTCGCCCCCGACAAGGGGGAGTCGGTCAACACCTTGATCGCCAACCCGCCGCCCGGCGCCCCCGTGCCGCCGATCCTGCCCCCCAGGGACGGCCTCCTGCTGCTCGACCGGGAGAAGTTCGCCGACTCGTTCGCGGGCGATCTCCCCCCGCAGCAGGCCGCCTTCATGGCTGGCTCCCAGGTCCCGTGGGGCGTGGACGCGTTGGGTGGTCAGGTCACCGAGCCTGCCTGGCGCAGCAAGCCGAGCTGGTACCTGGTCGCCACGGAGGACAAGATGATCCCGCCGCCGGCGCAGCGGGCGATGAGCGAGCGCACCGGCGCGACGGTGGTGGAGGTGTCCGGAAGCCACTCGATCTACGTGTCCCAGCCAGCGGCGGTGGCAACGCTGATCAAGGATGCGGCCAACGGCGTGAACAGCGCGGGCTAGTCTGCCACGCGGTGGAATTGCTGGTCGCCCGTCTCTCACCGGGCAGCCCGCGGCAAGGTCTTCCATGTCATGCCACTGGGCCTAGACCCCCGCGCGGCGTGGGGGAGCGGAAGCCGGCAGCATCGGCGAGTTGGCGGCGGTCGCGGGGTTACGGCTAGGACGCCTCAGGCGCAGGGCTAGCCTCGGGCCAGCCGGCCCATCGGGCCGGCCAGAATCCCCGCAAACCGGGTGAACCGTCTGACAGAGTGGTCTCTGTGCGCAGGAATGCGACCGCGAATCATGACGGGCATGGCGGCAGAGAGGGGCGAGGCATGAGCGACGATCAGGTGCTCACCGGGCCGGGTACGCAGAGCCGTCGGGCCCTGCTCACGGGTGCCGGCGCCGTCGGCGCGGCGGCGGTCCTGGCCGCCTGCGGCGGCGACGACTCGGGCGACGGGGCCGGCGCCCCCACCACCGCCGTTAGCCCCACCGCCACGAGTACAGGCGGCGGCGATCCGGCGGCCGGTCGGCCTTTAGCCAAGACCACCGACATCCCGGTCGGTGGCGGCAAGATCTTCGCCAAGGAAGGCGTCGTGGTCACGCAGCCGAATCCGGGCGAATTCAAGGGCTTCAGTTCGATCTGCACCCACCAGAACTGCACGGTCTCGCGCGTCGAGGGCGGCACGATCGACTGCCTCTGCCACGGCAGCAAGTTCTCCATCGTGGATGGCTCGGTCAAGTCGCCCCCGGCCACGCGGCCGCTCCCGCCTAGGGAGATCAAGCTCACCGGCGACCAGATCTCTCTGGCCTGACCCGCGCTGCACATCACAGCCCCGGAATTCCTGGCACTGTGGTGGCCCGCCGTGACGGATGTGCGCAATACCCCGAGTCGAGGGCGACCGTTGCAGCCATTCGCGGCGGTGTCCCCCTTTGGCCCGGAAGTGGCCGACTGCGCGGTCAAGGCGATCAGGCGGCCACCGGAGTCCAGGATTTGCCGTTTCGCCATCAGACGGGCCTGCTACCTGGGCCTTTGTGGTGATTGACCCTCCCGGACCGGTGCTGCTGGTCCGTCCCGGCGGACTAAGGGACGTCTCGCAACTCGGTGAAGGCGTTGCCCGCGACGGGGTTGGTACTCACCCGGCGAGCGCGATGCTTTGCAGGTGGGCGATGCCGGAGGCGGTGTCGGTCGATGTGCGGGCGGCGCGGCGGTGGTCACGTGGGATCTTCCAGGTCTTCATCCTGGCCAGGGCGAGGGTGAATCCGGCGACGCGACCGCGGCGGATCAAGTCGAGCCGCGCGACCGGCCGGTCGTCGTAGTCGCGGTAGCCGTGCCCGCAACGTCCCGCGGGTGGGAGCAGGCCGCTGGCTTCGTAGAAGCGTAGCGTCTTGTTTTGGTGGTGCCGATTGCCTGGGGGAGTTCCCCGATCCGCATTCGTAGCCTCCTGCCGTCGCGCCTCGGCCTTCCCCCTGCACTGGAAGGTCCAGTCTGGTACCGGTAGAGCCGTAACGGCCAAGCGGTGTGCGTGATGCCACCGGTCACTAAGCGGAAGGGGCTGTGATGAGCCAGCGGGCTGTTGAGCTTCGTTCCGTGCCGAGTGTCCGAACCTTGACCCGGCTCGGCAGGAGCTGCGCGCCGCGCTGACCGACGTCGGGCTGCCACTGGAGGTTGTCACCGAGGTTGTGGGGGACTATTCGTCACCGTCGATCCTGGTCAACGGCTTAGACGTGATGGACGGCACCGGCTGCGCCCGCGGTCCGACTCGACGGGGCGGCGAAGACGGCTGACGGGGTCGCGGATGGTGACGGCGTGCAGTTCGGCCAGGACGGCACGCGATCTCGCGTGGTGACGCTGCGTCTGGCGAGCAGCCAGTGCCCGCGCCCCGGCCGCCAGCAGATCCGCACCGGCACCCGGGCCCACAGATATTTCGCGGGGACCGCGCGCGCCGGGGCGGCCGGCGGACAAGCAGCAGTAGGTTCCGCCGCGGGTCGTCCCCGCGGCCGTCGGCCACTGAACCCGCTATTCCCGGCATACGGATGTTCCTGCCGCGAGCCGTGCCCAGGCTGTACCTGGTTGCTCGCCCACCGGCACGAGACGCTCGACCCATGGCGAGCTGACACAGCGCACACGGCTCCCCGTCGCCCGTGCGCAATCCGGCGCATGGGTTTCGCGCAAGAACTTCGGTAGGGGAGGAATTGACATGTCCGAAACGAAAATCATCGCGGTGGTGGGCGCCACCGGCGCGCAGGGCGGTGGCCTGGCCAACGCCATCCTGGCGGAGCCGCGCGGCGAATTCACGCTCCGGGCGCTGACCCGCCGGCCGGACTCTGATGCCGCCCGTGAGTTGGCCTCGCGTGGCGCGCAGGTTGTTGAGGCTGACCTCGACGACGAGTTGAGCCTGCGGCGCGCGTTCGCCGGTGCGTACGGCGCCTATGTGGTGACGAACTACTGGGAAGGCATGTCGGCGCAGACCGAGTTGGGCCACGCACGCAACGCGGCCCGGGCGGCGAAGCAGGCCGACCTGCGGCACGTGATCTGGTCAACGCTGGAGGACACTCGCGAACGGCTCCCGGTCACCGACCCCCGGGTACCGGTGTTCGACGGCTCCTACACCGTGCCGCACTTCGACGCGAAGGCGGAGGCGGACCGGTTCTTCGTCGACCTCGGTGTGCCGACGACGTTCCTACGCACAACCTTCTATTGGGAGGCGTTTCTGCAAGGGTTCGGGCCGCGCCGCGACGAGTCCGGACAGTTGGTGCTCACGCTGCCGATGGGTGACAGCGCGTTGGCCGGGATCGCCGCCGAGGACATTGGCCGTACCGCGCTCGGCATCCTCGCCGCCGGCGAGGACTACCTCGGCGCGACGGTCAGCATCGCCGGCGAGCACCTGACCGGCGCGCAGTTCGCGGCCGTGTTCGCCGACGTGCTGGGCGAGCCGGTGGCCTACCGGCCGCTGACCCACGACCAGTTCCGAGCTCTCGGCATCCCCGCCGCGGCGGAGATCGGAAACATGTTCCAGTACTACACCGAGGCCGCCGACACCTTCACCGGCGCCCGCGACCTGACCGTGGTGCGCGCGCTGCACCCCGGACTGCGCACATTCCACCAGTGGCTGCTCGAACACAAGGACGACGTCAGCGTCGACTAGCCATCGGACCCCTGTCCACCGCGGGCTTCCCGCTATGGACGCTCGCGGTGGACTCGCGAAGCTCAGATCTCACGTTCCAAGGAGTCACGGTGACACCAACCAATACCGACCCGTCCGGTACGACCCGGCGGTCGTTGCTCGCCCGCGGCGCGGCGCTCGCGGCGGTGCCGTCGCTCGGCGCCATCATGGCCGCGGTGGCGGGACCGTCGCCGGCCGAGGCCGACCCGGCCCTGCCGGACTACGCACCCGTACCCCCGTCGGCGCTCGGACCCGCCCTCAACAGTCAGGGTTACTACGTCGGACGGGTGGAGCGGAACCTGTACTGGGTCACCGACGGCACCTACCAGTCCGCGTTCCTGACCACCCGCGACGGCGTCGTGCTGTTCGACGCGCCGCCGACCATCGGCCACAACCTCCGGCGGGCCGTGGACGAGATCGCCGCCGCCAACGGCGTCAGCAACAGGGTGACGCACCTGGTGTACTCACACCACCATGCCGACCACATCGGCGCGTCGGCGTTGTTCGGCAAGGATGTCGTGCGCGTCGGCCACGCGGAGACCCGCCGGCTGCTAAAGCAGTACAACGACCCGGCCCGACCCGCCCCCGATGTCACCTTGCAGGACCGTCGCACCCTGCGCGTCGGCGGGGAACGCGTCGAGTTGGCCTGGCGCGGCTCCAACCACGCGCCAGACAACATCTACATCCACCTGCCGGACCACGACACCCTCATGCTCGTCGACATCGCGTTGCCCGGCTGGGTACCCATCTACAACCTCAACCTCAGCACCGACATACCCGGATTCATCGCCGCCCCCACCACCGCTCTTTCCTACCCCTGGAAGCACTACATCGGTGGCCACCTGGGCCGGCTCGGCACCCGCGCTGACATCGGCCTGCATCAGCAGTACGTGACCGACATCGTCGCCAACGTGAAGACCGCGCTCGCCACGGTCGATCCGACGCCATACTTCGTGAAGTACGGCCCGAACCCGTGGGCGGCGGTGAAGACCTACCTGGACGCCGTCACCGACCAGGCCGCCGCCCCCGTCATCGCGAAATACACCGGGGTGCTGGCCGCGGCCGACGTTTTCACCACGAGCAGCACCCTGACCATCCTCGAATCCGTCCGCCTCGACCTCGGCTTCGGATCCCAGATCCATCCCTGACCCATGCCCGCAGCAACGCCGCTCTCCCCGGGCGCCGGCCAGCCGCCGGCTCCCGGGGGTCGCGGGACACCGGGGCCTTCAGCGGTACGTCCCAGCCGCCCGGCCGATCAGGCGAACGCCGAGTCGAGCTGGTTCACGGCGTCCCGGTCCAGCTCGATGCGATCCACCGCCAGGTTTTCCCGCAGGTGCCGCAGCGAGGCGGTGCCCGGTATCAGAAGGACGTTCGGGGACAGCGCGAGCAGCCATGCCAGCGCGATCTGCGCCGGCGTGGCCTGGTGCAGGCGGGCGAGGCGGTCCACCGCCGGGTTGTTGAAGATGGCCGCGCGCCGATCTCGTGGCCAGCCCAGCGGAACGTAGGGCACGAACGCGATGCCACGCCGCGCGCACTCCCGCAGAACTGACGTCGAAGCGCGGTCGAGCAGGCTGAACGAGTTCTGTACGCACACGATCTCGGTGACCGCGAGCGCCCGCCGCAGGTGGGCGAGCGAGACATTGCTGAGCCCGATCCCGTCGATCAAACCTTCGTCTCGAGCCCTGACCATCGCGGCCAGCTGGGCATCGAACCGGCCGTCTGGAGGTGAGCCGTCCATCAGCCTGAGGTTGACCGCGGCAAGGCGGTCGACCCGCAGCGTCCGGAGGTTGTCCTCGATGCCCCTGCGCAGTTCGTCGGGCTGGTCGTAGGGCAGTACCGCACCCGTGTCGTCCCGCCGGGCGCCCACCTTGCTGACAATCGCCAGCCCGCCCGGGTACGGGTGCAACGCCTCCTGGATCAGCTCATTGACGACCCGGGGTCCGTAGTACTCGGCGGTGTCGATGTGGTTCACGCCGATCTCCACCGCGGTCCTGAGTACGGCGATGGCGTCGTCACGGCTGGCCGGTGGGCCGAACACACCGGGCCCGGTCAGCTGCATGGCGCCGTACCCGACGCGCGCGACCGAAAATCGCCCCAGCCGGAACGTCGTCACTCGTTGTCCACGGCAGCGCTCATGTCCTGGGTGCCGACCACCGACAGCAGGCGCAGTGCGTCATGGGAGGGGCTACCCCGCTGGGCGGTGAAGCAGACGAGGTACTGGTCGCGCATAGGCACGGCGAGCGTGTCGCAGTCCAGATCAAGGGTGCCCACCATCGGGTGGTGCATCGTCTTGCGGTGGTGGTGCCCGGTCTCCACATGGTGGACGTCCCACAGCTGCGCGAACTCGGCGCTGCGCCGGTACAGCGTGTCGACCATCGCGTGGATCTGTGGGTCGGTCGGGTACCGGCCAGCGGCCGCGCGCAACTGACCCACCGCCAGCCTGCCGAACTCCTCCCCGCCGCTCATCCCGTAGTGCCGGGCGGCGGGGTCGGGGTGCAGGAAGTGGCGGTAGACGAGGTTGCGGCGGGTCGGTGGAACCGCAGAGAAGTCCTCGAACAGGGCCGCGGCCAAACCGTTCCACGCAATCACGTCGTAGCGGGCGTTGACCACGAACGCCGCGACGTCCGTCATGTGCTCCAGCAGGTTCAACACGGTCGCCGGGACGTCGGAGCGGGGTCCGGCCGCCGATTCCGGTGCGACACCGGCAAGGTCGAACAGGTGGTCGCGTTCGTCCGCGCTCAGGCGCAGAGCCCGGGCCAGCTCGCTGAGCACCCGCCGGGACGGGCTGGACCCGCGGGCCTGTTCCAGCCGCGTGTAGTACTCGACCGAGATGTGCGCGAGCCGGGCGACCTCCTCCCGGCGCAGCCCCGGGGTCCGGCGCACGGTTCCGGCCGGCAGGCCGACGTCCTGCGGTCGCGTTCGCTCCCGCTTGCTGCGCAGGAACTCGCCAAGCTCGCTACGGTCCATGCCCGCAAGTATCGCCCGCGCATGCCCAGCTGCCAGGTACAAACGATACCTGGATGAAACAGATAGTCCGCTATATACCACCCAAAGGCGCCCGCCGGGACTGGTACTGGCTGGGCCTGTCGCCCGGCCCACCGGCCGGGCAGCCTCGAGCCATGACTCACCAAAGCAAGATCGCGCTCGTCACCGGGGCGAACAAGGGTGTCGGCCGACACATCACCCGGCAGCTGGCACAGGCAGGGGTCAGCGTGCTGGCAAGCTCCCGCGACACCCCGCGCGGCCAGCGCACCGTCGACGAACTGCGCGCCGAAGGGCTCGACGTGCAGCTGCTCCAGCTGGACGTCACCGACGCCGCCTCCGTCGCGGCTGCCGCCGCGCAGGTCACGGCGTTGGACATCCTCGTCAACAACGCCGGCATCAGCAGCGGCTACGACACCCCGTCCCGGACGTCGCCGGAGGACCTACGCCGCACCTACGAGACGAACGTGTTCG
Source organism: Micromonospora sp. NPDC048909 (assembly GCF_040649635.1). NCBI lineage: Bacteria > Bacillati > Actinomycetota > Actinomycetes > Micromonosporales > Micromonosporaceae > Micromonospora > Micromonospora sp. NPDC048909. The sequence continues at coordinate 13,688 of NZ_JBEZFU010000010.1, forward strand.
GCGTCGTCGCCGTCACCAACGCCTTCCTGCCCGTGCTGCTGCGCTCCCCGTCACCGCGGATCGTCAACGTGTCCAGCGAGGTCGGCTCCCTCACCCTGATGAGGAACCGGATACCGATCAACGTCGGCGCGTACCAGTCGTCGAAGGCGGCGCTGAACGCGCTAACCATCCTCTACGCCAAGGAACTCCGCGACACGCCAGTGAAGATCAACGCAGTCACACCCGGGTACGTCGCGACCGACCTCTACGGCGGCACGCCGACGCCCGGTGCCGGTGACCCCGCCCACGGCGCGGCCGTCGCCGTACGGTTCGCGCTGCTCGACGACAACGGTCCCAGCGGCGAGTTCCACGACGCGAGCGGCATCCTGCCCTGGTGACCGTCTGGTGACCACCACCGGCCCTGCTTGTCGACCTCGGTTGAGCACCGTCCCACTCCGCAGTCCAGGGCCACATCGACCGGCTGACCCGCAGGGCGCCGCCGCCACCGGTCAGGTGCTCACCAGCGTCGGCGACCACGCCGGTGACCCACTCCGCAACCCGCGCGGTCGTACTGGTTGAACCGGGCGAAGCGCCGTATCGGTTGACAGCTTGACAGCGGTGTCGCTGCACGAGCTGCGCAGCAGAAGTACGAGCGGAGGCAGGCGATGGGCTTCAAGCGAGGCCCGGCATCGCAGCGAGAGCAAGCGGTGCGGTTCCCCGCTGACCAGGTATGAAAGCCACACGACCAGCGTGGGCAGGCGAAATGAGAGCGACAGCCCGGGCGCCTCGACCGAAGCCTGGCCGGGCAACGGTCGTAGGTCAATGAAACAAGCAACCGATGAACGTGCACTGATCAAGGGCACGCGCGAGGGCCACGTTTGACTCAGCGTCGCGCTGTCGATGTCGACGTCTGACCACCTCAGCGCGGCGACCTCGCCGCGGCCACGGCCGGTCAGGGCGACCCGCCACCACAGCGTGAACAGTGGAATGGCGCGAGCTGCCGGTGGTCTAATTGTGGTCAGGCTCGCCTGCTCGCGGTGATGGCGCCGCGGCTGGGGCTGCCAGGGAATGGGCGTCGGCGACGGCGACGCTGACCAGGACCGCTGCGGCGGCGGTAGCGGCAAGCAGCGGCGGCAAGTGCATCGCCAGCGGGGTGAGGGCGGCCAACACCAGCAACCCGATCGTCCGGGTCCAGGACACCCGTTCGTACACGGTGTATTCGAAGCACGCGCGGCCGGCCAGGTACAGCGCCGGCCCGCCGAGAATGACGATGGCCAAGGCGGGTGCCGTTCGTCCGGACGGCTCGGCGATGACGAGCTCGTCCCCGACGGCGGTGACGACGATGCCGGCGATAAATACGAGGTGGATGTATCCCGCCCAGCGGCTAAGGCGGGTCGACTCCGTGACCGCGCCAATCGCGGCGGAGAGCAAATCCCCGGCGCGGTAGCTGTAGATGCGCGCCAGCAGCGCAGCGGTGGCGATCGACACCAGGAACGCTGCGGTCCGGTCGGGTGCGAAGCCGCGGTCGCCGAGCGTCAATGCGCTGACCAGGATCAACTCGCCGAGCGCGATGATGAAGACCTGCTGGTACCGCTCGGCCAGGTGGTCGGCCGCGACCGGCGGGTCCCAGTCGGCGCTGCGGCCGGCCCCGGGAAAGGGGAAGTCGAGCGTGTGGACCACGTAGTCGAGGGCTATCGCGAATCCCCACAGCGCCACCCGCGCGGCTCCGTGAGTCACGGCGCCAGCGATCCAGGGCACGGCGGACACACCAGCCCACACCAGCGCCGCCAAGGCGACGCGCTGCAGCCGACCACGCAAGACCAGCGTGAGGAAGACGTGGCGGCCGATGTGCATCGCGACGTAGGCGCCCGCGAAGATCCAGCCATATTCGCCGAACGCCTGGGGCATTGCGGCGCTCAGGAGCAGGGTGCCGGTCAGGGTCCCGATGACAGATAGCTGGACCGCCAGCCGCTGCGGATCCAGCCGGTCGGTGATCCACGTCGTGACGATCCAGATCCGCCATACGGTCAGCAGCATGACCGCGGTCTGGAGGGCGCCGCTCCAGTGCAGATGCTGGACCAGGTAGTGCGAGAGTTGGAACAGCGCGGCGACAAGCGCCAGGTCGAAGGCCAGTTCCAGGAACGTCGCCCGACGTGGAGCCTCGGGTGGGCGTATCGGAACCTTCGCCCTGATCGTCGCCATCGACTCGCCAGTTCTGTCGGCTTCGTACTATATTGGAGGAGCCGTACCACAACGCGGAGCCCCGGAGCTGCCAAACAGAGGGCGCGGAGGGACCCGATCGACCAGGTCTGAAGCGGTGGTCTGGCCGCCTCGGATGACCTTGTCACGGATCCGGCCGTGGCGTGTGCTGAACCGGCTCGTTCGCCCATTCCTCCAAGGCGAGTCGACGACCGCTATGCCGCCGACCGGGCGTCAGGGTCCGCACCTACGAGACCGACAAGTCGGCCGACCGAACGTGGCGATCATGCTGTTGGCGGACCTGCGACGCGGGGGTGCGTGATTGACCGGCGACCCCATCGCGCATCAGATCCCTGTGCACCGGTTACGGCGGCCCCGACCTGGCCGTCGAGTTGGTGCTCGGTGGCCGGCTCACCTGGTACGCCGAAACTGACCGTCACGCCCGTACCGTCCTGGCCCTCCACTGGCCCGGCGTGCCCAACCTCGGCGACATCCGCGCCACCGACTGGACCCGCGTCAATCCAGTCGACACGGCTTCCCCTGCGGCCAGTGCAGTTTGCCGGAGAAGCCCCGTTCGTTCCAAGCCGGACCGTTTACGATCGATTGAGCGTCTTACGGACCCAGGTCTCGGAGTTAGTAATGCCAAAGTCAGCGAGTACTGAGCCTGGCGAAGATCGTCAACCGGTGATCCTGGCCCCGGCGGCGTTCGGCGGCTACCCCGGGCCGCTACGTCGAGCAGTGCCCGGCAACACCCTGCTCAGGCTGCTCGCCACGACCGACGCCAAGCAGATCGGCCTGCTCTACCTGATCTCGTCGTTCTTCTTCTTCATCGCCGCGGGCATCGAGGCGCTGCTCATGCGCGGCGAGCTGGCCCGACCGGGGTTGCAGTTCCTCTCCCAGGAGCAGTACAACCAGCTGTTCACCTCGCACGGCACGATCATGATGTTCCTGTTCGCCACCCCGCTCGCTTTCGCGTTCGGCAACTACCTCGTACCCCTGCAGATCGGCGCACCTGACGTCGCCTTCCCCAGGCTGAACGCGTTGGCCTACTGGCTGTACCTGTTCGGCGGCCTGATGGTGCTCGGCTCCTTCATCAGCCCGGCAGGCTCCGCGGACTTCGGATGGACGGCCTATCCTCCGCTGAGCCAGGTGGAACACACACCAGGGGTGGGCGGAAACCTCTGGGTCATCGGGTTGGTGCTCTCGGGCGTCGGGACAATCCTCGGGTCAGTCAACCTGATCACCACCACCCTGACCCTGCGCGCCCCTGGGATGACGATGTGGCGAATGCCGCTGTTCACCTGGGCCATGTTCATCACCGCGTTGATGGCCATCGTGGTGTTCCCGCTGCTGTCGGCGACGCTTCTCGCCCTGCTGTCCGACCGCGTGCTCAACAGCCACATCTATGACGCGGCCACCGGTGGTCCGGTGCTCTACCAGCACCTGTTCTGGTACTTCGGCCACCCAGAGGTGTACATCGTCGCCCTGCCGTTCTTCGGCATCATCAGTGAGATCATTCCGGTCTTCTCACGCAAACCGCTGTTCGGCTACAAGAGCATGGTCCTCGCGCTGTGGGTCATCTTCTTCTACTCGCTGAACGTGTGGGCGCACCACATGTTCGCCACCGGCCAGGTCCTCCTGCCTTTCTTCTCAGCGACCACCTTCATCATCGCCGTGCCGACCGGGGTGAAGTTCTTCAACTGGATCGGCACCATGTGGAAAGGGCAGCTCACCTTCGAGACCCCGATGCTGTTCTCCGTCGGCTTCCTCGTTACGTTCCTTTTCGGCGGCCTCACCGGCGTGCTGCTGGCGAGCCCGCCGGTCGACTTCCACGTCCACGACAGCTATTTCGTCGTCGGCCACTTCCACTACGTGTTGTTCGGCACCATCGTCTTCGCTGCCTTCGCGGGTGTCTACTTCTGGTTCCCGAAAATGACCGGCCGGCTGCTCGACGAACGGCTCGGCAAGGTCCACTTCTGGACCATGTTCGTCGGGTTCCACACCACCTTCCTGGTCCACCACTGGCTGGGCAACCGCGGAATGCCGCGCCGCTACGCGGACTACCTGCCCCAGGACGGCTTCACCACCATGCACACGGTTTCCACGATCGGGTCGTTCCTGCTCGGTGTGTCCACCCTCTTCTTCCTCTACAACGTGTGGAAGTCCTGGCGCTTCGGCAGCGCCGTCTCCGTCGACGACCCCTGGGGGTACGGCAACTCCCTGGAATGGGCCACCACCTGCCCGCCACCGCTGCGGAACTTCGACCGCATCCCCCGGATCCGCTCCGAACGCCCCGCCTTCGACGCCAAGTACGGCACCCTGGTCGCCGACCTCGGCCGCGACCTTCCGCAACGCGCCGCCAAGCCGCCGCAGCAACTCCACGACGAACTGCACCGCGAACGTCATGTGCCGGAGTCGCCCAGTGTCGACGGCGCCCACGGTGCCGAGGCCGCGGCCAGATACCAACCGATTCCGCAGTCCGGTGCCCGCCCCGTCGACGTACCCGAGCCGGAGGAGACCCGCCGCCCGAGCTTCGAGCGGACCACGGAGGCCGACAAGGACCCGCTGGACTCTCAACGGAGCGAGGAGGCCCCGCCGCAGTGGCGCCATCCCGGCGATCAGGGCGACGAGAGGAACTGAGGACGTCACGTCGCCGCGCGCCCGGTCACTCCGTACTCGCCAGCAGCCCGTCCACCAGGTCGCGCGGCAACCCGTGGGTGTCGTGCAGGTAGCGGTAGTCCTCCTCGGTGAGTCGCGGATCAGCTCTATCAGGCGGGTCAGGCTGCGCGTGGATAGCGGGATGCCGGCAGGATAGGTCAGCACCGAAGCTGCCTCGCGGTCGTTCTTGGCCGACCGCTGTCCTAGCGGGAGCTCCTATCTGGAGCAGAAACATGCCGCCACCGCCTGCCTGCTCAACCGCCCCTGATCACGAAGACACGGGTGGTGAGTTCGCGAAGTTCTGGATGAGCGTGCTGACCGACCTGCGCAACCGGTGCGTCAAGGACGACGCATACCCGGGCGCCGAGCAGCGCGGTCAGGGCCGGTACGACATCCAGAGCAACTTGTGCGACATTGATCGTGCCGAGTCCGACCTCGTATCGAGCTGCCAGTTCATCTGGTTGGTCGGCTGCAGAGATTTGCTCAAGCAGTCCTAGACATTCGCGGCAGCGAGCCGGTAGATCGGCTCGTAGCCGCGGGCCATCCGCTGCGTGGAGAAGTTCTCCGCCACGTGGGCGACGCAGGCCGCCGGGTCGAGGGTGGTCGCCTCGTGCAGCGCCGCCGGCAGTTCCTGGTCTGCCTCGCACACCAAGCCGGTCAGGCCGGGTCGGACGAGTTCCGGGACGGCGCCGCGGTTGAGCGCGACCACTGGGGTGCCGGTCGCCATGGCCTCCAGCATGACCATGCCGAAGGGCTCCTCCCACCGGATGGGCATGATCAGGGAGCGGGCGTCGACCAGCAGCTGCAGCACGGCCTCCCGGTCGGCGTTGAACACCACCGTGACGTCCTCGTCGAGCAGCGGCCGGACGACCTCGTCGTAGTAGCGGCGTTCGATCGGCTCATTGCACTTGCCGACCAGTATCAGCGGCAGGCCAGCGGCCCGGCACGCCCGGATGGCAACGTCCGGTCCCTTGTCAGGGCTGAACCGGGCCAGCCAAAGCACCGGACCCCGGCCGGGCGCCGTCTTGCGGGGGATGCCGGCGAGGTCCATCGCGTTGTGCACGGCGCCGACCCAGGGCAGCCGCGGGTTCATTCGGAGTTGGGCGTGCGAGATGGCGACCAGGACGGCGCCCTGGTCGGTGAGGCTGAGCACGTCGCCGTACTCGCCTACCGGGTTGCCGTGCACCGTCGCCACGGTGGGCACGGCGCGCCGGCCGGCGATCATCGGGCCGATGGTGGTGGGCCTTCCGGCGTCGCGAACGAACCCAGCACGGTCAGACCGCCGAGCAGGCACAGCCAGAGGCGATCCCGTTCAGCCGGGAAAGGCCAGGTTGTGGGTACTGCTCGGGCGAGAGGAACTGCATGCTCGGGCGAGCCAGCTTCGCCCGCATGATCAGCGCCTCGATCCCGGCGACGATGAAAAGAAGAACGACGAGATCAGGTAAGGCAGGCCGGTCTGCTTGGCATCGGTGGTGCCAAGCAGCTTGATCAGTTTGTTGCGCCGCGGCGCCGCTCGCACCGGGTCGCGAAAGGCGCCGAACCCCGTCGGTGCCAGCATCGCGGGCTGATGGTCCTGGCGAAGCTCAGTGCTTGGCTGGTTGGCCATGCCTACCCCGGTACGCGGCGCGCAAAGGATGACTCACCGACCCTATGTATGATGCACAGACCGGGCCCCGTTTGGGCCGGAACCACTCTTCCGCGCAGTTAAGTCATCGCCCCCGGCAGAGTGATCCAGAGGCGACGACGAGGCGAAACCGCTACGGCTTGAGCATCACCTTGACGCAGTCCTCCTGCTTGTTCTTGAAGATGTCGTAGCCGCGGGGAGCGTCGTCCAGTTGCATCGTGTGGGTGATGATGAAGCTCGGGTCGATCTCGCCCTTGCGGATGCGTTCCAGCAGCGGCCGCATGTAGCGCTGTACGTGCGCCTGTCCCGACCGCATGGTCAGGGAGCGGTTCATGAACGACCCCATCGGGAACTTGTCGATGAAGCCGCCGTACGCGCCGATCGCGGAGATGGTCCCGCCGTTACGGCAGCTCAGCACCGCCTCCCGGAGCGCGTGTGGGCGGTCCGTCTCCACCTTCATCGCCTGCTTGGCCCGGTCGTAGGCGTGCAGCGCAGCGGACGGGTGGTGCCCCTCCATGCCGACGGCGTCGATGCAGGCGTCCGGCCCGCGGCCGGCCGTCATGTCCCGCAGCGCGTCCATGACGTCGGTCTCCTCGTAGTTGATCGTCTCCGCGCCCGCCTTCGTCCGCGCCATCTGCAGGCGGTACGGGAACCGGTCGATGACGATGACCCGTTCCGCCCCGAGCAGGTACGCGCTGACGGCGGCGAACTGGCCGACCGGCCCGGCACCCCAGATGGCGACGATGTCCCCCGCTTTGATGTCGCACATCTCGGCGGCCATGTACCCGGTCGGCAGGACGTCGGACAGGAACAGCACCTTCTCGTCCGGCAGGTCGTCCTCGATCTTGAGGGCGCCGACATCGGCGAAGGGCACCCGCACATACTGTGCCTGGCCCCCCGCGTATCCACCCATCAGATGGGAGTAGCCGTAGATGCCGGCCGGGGAGTGGCCCATCGCTACCTCGGCTATCGCGGCATTCGGGTTGGAGTTCTCGCAGATGGAGTACAGGCCCCGTTGACAGGACCTGCAGTTGCCGCAGGCGATCGGGAAGCCGACCACCACGCGGTCGCCGACGCTCAGCCCGTCTCGTACGCCGGGGCCGAGCTCCACGATCTCGCCCATGAATTCATGCCCGAGGATGTCGCCCTTCTTCATGGCCGGGATGAAGCCGTCGAGCAGGTGCAGGTCGGAGCCGCAGATCGCCGCCGAGCTCACCCGCACGACGGCGTCGCGAGGGTTGAGGATCTGCGGGTCGGAAACGTCTTCGACGGCCACATTGTTCGGGGCGATCCAGCAGTTGGCTTTCATCGATCTCCTCCTCAACCGACCCGCGGCGTAGCCAGCGGCCGCGCCGGCCGCTGCTTCGCCTGCTGCTGCATGCTGGTGCCCTGCGGGCTGCCGTCCGAGCGCACGATCTCGCCCGTTTCGATCATCTGCTTGAACCGCCGCAGCTCGTCGCTGACCTGCTGCTGGGGGTTCTCGCCGAAGACCTTGGCGACCATGGCCCCGAGCTTGCCCCCCGGCACCGAGTACTCGAGCTCGACCCGCACCTCCGTGCCGTGGCCGCCGGCCGCGCGCATGAAGCGCACGCATCCAGAGTTCGGCACGGTCGCGCCCTCGGTCGAGCGCCACGCGATCAACTCGTCGGGCCGGTCCTCGACGACCTCCGCGTCCCACTCCACGCTCCGCCCGGCCGGGGCCTTCGCCGTCCAGTGCGATTGCCGGACCCCGGTCATCCGCACCGACTGGAGGTGGTACATGAAGCGCGGCAGGTTCTCGAAGTCATGCCAGAACCGGTACGCCTCCTCGACACTTCGGTTGATCGTCACCACGCCACGTACCCTGTTGCGCCCTGTCATCAGGCCGCCCCGGGTCGTCCGTAGCGCCGTGTAGAGGTCGACGACGGCGATCCCGGCGACCCCGGCGGTGGTGTACATCAGACGCCGCCGTCGTTCCCCCCTGCGGCGGCTCATGGCCCAACCGCAGGCCGCCAAGTCCATGATGTCCCCGGCGACCCGCGTCCACGTCCCCCACCCGGCCCGGCGCGGGACCAGCAGTGCGGCGGCATGGCCCAGCTCCCGTACCCCGGCGGCCCGCAGCACAGCCCGCGCCGTGCTGGAGTCGTCGATGCCGCACAGCCGGCTGAGCCTCGGCGTCGCGCCAACGGCGGCCGCGCCGAGGCCGAGACTGAACCAACCCAGCACCCGAGCTGTGCCTTGTGATTTGCGGTCAGGAGTTTCCCGCTCGATGCCCAGGGCGTCGGTCACCGACCGGACGCCCATCGTGCTCTTCCGACCCATATCATCCCCATCTCAATCCGACCGATGACGTCTTCGGTGTCGGCCCGGCGCAGGCTTCCCGAAACCGCGGGATTCACGCACCGAGTCATGGGCGGCCTCCGGCGGCAGGACTAGGCGGTTGAAAATCGGCCCACGGCACGCGGAGCAACTCCGCCTGCCCGCCGTTGTACGGAGCCATGTCCGCGGAGCCGTACGTGTGCAGATCAGAACCGCAGATGTTGATCGTGGTGATCCGGACGAGAGCATCCGCCGGTCGCTCTATCCGGGCGTCCGGCACCTCCGACGGACCATGGCACCCGGTCGGACACCAGCCGCGCCGTGCGTTCAGCGACGCCATCTTCGCCACGCTGCTGGTCCTGGACCTCCAGGCGCTGAACGTCCCGCCCAGCCGCCTGCTGTCCGGACTGCCCGGCAGTGGTCGGCGTAGGTCGCATATCTCGCGTCCTACTCGTACGTGGCCGTCGTCTGGCTCAACCACAGGCGGCGTTCAACCGCATGTTCCGGGCCCTCGCCGGGGTCGTTTGTACGTCCTGGCAGGGGTGGTGGGCTACCTGGTGACGCCGCTGGTCGGCATCGCCATCTTCCTCCTCCTGCCCCTCTTTACGCCGTCACCGGCGGCGGTTTGCGCCAGTTTCGGCCGGCTCGCCGGCTCGCCCACTGTCCTCCGCCACCACTCGACTGAGGGCGCGCGGACCCCGTTTTACCCCGGCGGGCGCGGGTACCCGCCGCAATCCGGTTCGAGAGGGGATCCGAGGTGAACTACACCGAGTTCATCCAGTCCGTGGCAGCGCGACCGAAGGTTCCGCCGGGGCAGGCGGAACCGATCACCCGCGCCACGCTCGAGACGTTGGCAGAACGGATCACTGGCGGCCAGGCGAGGGACCTCGCCTCCCAACTCCCGGAGGAGCTACGAGGCCTGGCGCGTAGGCCCACCGAAGATCCGGAACGGTTCGGGCTGGCCGAGTTCTTCGAACGGGTGCAGTCACGGGCCGGGGTGGATCGCCAACTGGCCACCGACGGAGCACGGGCCGTGCTGGATACCCTTCGTGAGTCGGCCAGCGCGAAGGAGTACGGGGACCTTGTCGACCAGCTGCCGCAGGAGTTCTGGCAGTTGACCGGGCCGGGGACGGGACGGCTCGAGACCCGCCGGGTCGGCACCTAGCTAGGCGCGCGGATCCGCCAGAGAGCTCGGGCCGGTAGCGGCGCCGGATGCGCCGCTACCGCCCGCTTGTGCGGGTCCATCCGATGACCACACGGTCCAATGTTGAACCGCCTACTTATAGAACGTGGTCAACTGGTTGCGCCGCCGTGACGCCCTCGACGGCCTGGAGCGCGTCGCAACTTGTTCGCCTTGGTGCTGCTCATCACCACAATGCTGGTATTCGCGTCGTGGCGGTTGGAAGCCAGTTTGGCCATCCGAGCGCTTTGACTGTCCGTCGATCACCAAGTTCGTCGGCCGGCGCGAACGGTGAATCTTCATCCGGCACCACGCCCCATCGCTCCAGCGCCACCTTTCTCGCGCCGGGCGGCTGTGTTGAGGCGGCGCGCGCCGCCGAGGGCAACGAGGCGACCGGGTCTCGAACACAGCGCCGACGAGGGCCGTCAGCCGGCCTCGTGGTTCCGCTCCGGCTCGGACCTGTCCCTGCGCGACGATACGGACTCGCCGCTCGGTCCCGACTCGGCCCCGCCGGTCGGGTCCGGCCCACCCTGCTCGCCGGTCAGCTCCGCGTCGGGCTGGTAGCGGTACGCCGCCTCCCGTACCGCCGAGTCGGACTCTAGTCCGGCGCCCAGCGCGCCGCCGACCGTCGCCAGCGAGCTGGCCAGCCAGCCCAGCTTGACCTGGTGGGCGACGCCGGCCGGTCGGCCGGTGGATTCAGCGAGCAGGTCCCAGGGGACGAGTGCGACCGCCCCGATGATGGTCAGCGCGGCGAGCGCCACGTACAGCGCGAGGACGCCGATCACCACGGTGAGCAAGGTGACCACGTTGAAGAGGACGACCTGCTCTCGGGCACCCGGGTCACGCGGAACCCGCTCCCAGAGGCGCGCGCCGAGCACCATGGTCAGCACCACCGCCAGGACGGAGCCGACCGCGAGCAGGGCGAGCCGCAGGTTGCCCGAGGCCGCCGACAGCTGCCAAATATCGGCGCTCACCAAGGCGAGGACGGCGGTCGCGAAGGCACCGACCAGCAGCCGAGAGAGCCGGACGGCCAGCCGCCACGGCCGGTTCGCCCGGAGCATGCCGAGCAGCAGCCGCAGGTTGCCGCCGATCACCCCGGCCAGCAGGCCGATGCCCGACGCCTGGGGGTCCACGCGCGCGCCGAGTTGCCGGGCTCGCCGTCCGGTGGCCAGGCGCCGGCGGCGCGGGCCGGCCCGTACCCCGTCACCGACCGCGTCGGTATCGCCGAGCAGTGCCGCGAGGAGCCGCACCCCGGCCTCGGCCATCCGCCGGGCCACGGCCACGGGCCCGAGCGCGGGCATGGAAAGCACCGCGACGCCGTGGGTGGTGCTGGCATGCGCGACCACGGGCCGCCGCGCGGTCTGCAACGGCAGGTCTGTCACGCAGAGGACGAGACTCCAACCCTCGGCCAGCATCCGGCGCCGCGTTGCCTCGATGAGCTGGCCGAGGTCGGCCGGCCCTTCGACGAGCCGCGCCACCTGGAGGCGTACCGCCCAGTCGACCTCCGGGACCCGGTTGCGGAGCCGGTCGGCGAGCTCCGTGGCGGCCTCCTGCGCCAGGTCGGCCGCGGCCCCGGGGGCGGCCACGACGCCCACGAGGACGGACCCGCGCCCGGTCACCACACTCCCGGAGCCGGCCCGGCCGCTCCCCCTGGTGTGGAGCCGGTCCGTGGCGCCGTCGTCAACACTCGAGGTCGTCCTTCAAGGCTGTTCGTCGCCGTCTTCAGCCGCTCGGTGTAGAGCGGCAGCAGGTCCTCCTTGATGACCGCCCGGCCCGGTTCGTCCATCGTGTTCAGGGCGTACGTCCACTCCATGCTCGTGGCGCCATCCTCCTGGTCGAAGTACCACGGTCCCTCGATGCTGTCGACGACCTCGCGCAGCCGCGGCAAGCTGAAGTTGTCGATACGGTACGAAAACGAGGTCGGCGGCTCCACCGTCAGCAGTTCCTCCTCGTTCGTCGAGCCGTCGCCGGAGGCTATGTTCCCGGCGCAGGCCAGGGGTGTTCCGGTCGGTGGTGAACCTGCTGGCCACGATCGCCGGCGAGTGTCCGGTTCTGCGGAAGATGTGGCTCAGGTCGACGTCGATGATGTACTCGAAGACCTGGCCGATGGGACCGTTGACGGCACGGGTGACCGGGACCAAGTCGTCCCCCATCTCGGTGCAGTCCCGGTCGACGCCCATCGCCGCCTCCCGTCCCTATCGGCCTGGTCCAGCTAGTCCCCGGTATGCGCCGACTCATTCATCCGAGCCCGGGTCGCCACGCCGGACCCGCCGGGCAGGGCTGGTACTGGTCGCGGGCGCCGGGACAGCCACTGGGGGTGCTGGTCCCGCAGGCAGCGGATCAGTCCCTCGCGTAGGTCGCAGCGCATGTCCCAGGCGTTGGCGCCGTCGGCCGCCGAGGCCTGCATCTGGATGACCACGGTCTGCGGGGTGGCGTCGACCATCTGGAGCACCCACTGGTCTCGATGCCATAGCGGTGAGGACTCGACCAGTTGGCGTGGTATGAGCCATGCTGGTTCTGATCGAGGTTGAGCGGGGGCGCGATCGGATCAGCTCCTCCTCAAGCTTCCACGGCTGATCTGTCGCGACCCACACGACCTGGGCGTGCTCTGCCATCGAGGCGGTGAGCTGCTTCTCACCGTCGCCCTAGAGCGCCGAGCACAGCAGCCCGATGCCGACGAGCGCCACCGCGCCCGCCGACCGTCGGAGCCACTGCGCCTCCCGCTGGTCATGCCGGCCCACCGCCATGGACGCGCTGAACCTGAGGCAGCCGGCGAAGATGAAGGCGACGACCGCGAGGTTTACGCGAGTGAATGTATCCATGGTCCTCACCGTAACCGGAGATCATCGGGCACAGATCCGTCACAACCGACAGCGGAAACGCGTGTAGAGGGCTGACGAGCCGAAGGTGAAGGTAATCCGCGTAACTGGTCCCCGAACTGGCCTTCTTCGGACCTGAGGTATGCCCAGCCGCGGCGGCTACTCGCGCCCATGACGTGGAAGTCCTGGTCGACGAAGATGTGGTGCGGCCAGTTGACGCCGATGTAGTGGACCTTGAGCGGTAAGCCCGACACCGGTCGGGTGACCTCTTGAGTCCGGGGGCTCCTGGAAGCGGCGGTAAGAGGCAGCGGAAGGGCGGACGATGACGGACGGACCGCTCGTGCGCAACTCGCGGCTACCTGCCTTGTTCACCGAGACTTTCAACGACCGGCGGGGACACCGCGAGCCGTGGAGGCCGCCGGGCGCGGTATCGCCGCCGAGGTGCGCTGCATGTTCGCGGACAAGATGACCATCGGATCTAATAGCCTGGACGAGGTACCTCAGGCAGGCTTATCACGGGGCGTTAGGGCAGTGCGACCTCGCCCGCGTGGACGGCACGCAGGGCGCGCTCGACAGTCTCCTGATTTTCGCCGATCGGAGCCACGTAGTCGATGACGTCGCGCGCGGCGTCCTGCCCAAGCGTTCGCGTGATCACCCAGGTGGCGAGGTACTGGGACGCCAGGCAACCGCCGGCTGTAGCGATGTTCCCCTCGGCGTGGAACGGCGCGTCCAGCACGGTGACGTCGCAGGCCTCGACAAAAGGACGGCTCTTCATGTCCGTGCAAGCCGGCATGCCTTGCAGCAACCCGAGCCGGGCGAGCACCAGCGCGCCGGAGCACTGCGCACCGATCAGCTGTCGCGAAGGGTCGAGCACCAGCCTGGAGATCAGCCGGTCGTCGGCGACCACGTCTCGCGCCTTCACCCCGCTACCGATCAGCACGACGTCGGCCTCGGTCACGAACTCGATCGGGCGCTGCCCAGTCACCTCGACGCCGTTCATCGACGTGACTACCGGCGTCGGCGTCGTAATGAAGGCCTCCAAACCGTCCTTACGGCACCGGTTGATCAGCGCGGAAGCTATAAAGCTGTCGAGCTCGTTGAACCCGTCGAAGGTCACCACGGCTACCTGCATCACAACTCCTTGAAGCGCGGCATCAGATCTGCAATCTCCGTGGCGGACCGTTCCGAGTCGAGAGCCAATCAGCGGCTGGCGGCATGGCTGTCGCCCGCGTTCCAAGCTACGACCCTGCCCGGCCGAAGAGCTCTGTCCATGTGCGCTATCGCGAGCAGACCTTTCGCAGCGCTAGGCGCCGAGGAACAAGGTGAGAAATGGTCTTTTTGTATGCCGCGAGCAGGCGTAGGCGTTTCGTCCGGTAGAAAGTAGTCTGCGAGTGGTGGGATAACGCGGGGAGGCTTGGGTGGATTACTACCCTGCGGTGGAAGCCCACGGCTTGATCGGTGATCTGCAGACCGCGGCGCTGGTGGCGAAGGACGGGACGCTGGACTGGTTCTGTGCCCCTCGCTTCGACTCGCCAAGCCTGTTCGGCGGCCTGCTCGACCGGCACAACGGTGGGCACGTCCAGGTGTCGCCAGAGGGCGTCGACTACGTAAGTAAGCAGTTGTACCTGCCCCGCACGCCGATCCTCATCACCCGCTTCCTGAGCGCGGACGGCGTGGGGGAGCTCGTGGATTTCATGCCCGTAGCGGGAGATCAGCCCACCGACCGCCACCGCCTGGTGCGGATGCTGCGGGTTGTCCGAGGAGTCATGCGGTTCCGTGTCGACTGCCAACCCCGCTTCAACTTCGGGCGGGATCCGCATGAACTCGACGCGTACCCCGCGGGTCACGTTTTCCGCAGCCCTGCGCTCTCCCTCGCCGTGAGCCTCGTTCGATACCCGGAGACCCGGCCCGCGGAGGAGGAATTTCAACGTAAGGACGGTGGCATATGGACCGTCGCCACCCTGCGCGAGGGCGAGGCCGGAGGCGCCGTTCTGGAAACAGGAGTGTCGCCTGACCCGCCGCGCTTCTACACGCCGGGGGAGGTGCAGGAGCTGCTGGAGCAGACCCGCGACTATTGGCGGCGTTGGCTCGGCCGCTCCTGTTACACCGGCCGTTGGCGGGAGACGGTCGAGCGGTCGGCGATGACGCTCAAGCTCATGACGTACGCGCCGACCGGCGCGCTCATCGCCGCCCCCACCGCCGGGCTGCCCGAGCAGATCGGCGGCCAGCGCAACTGGGACTACCGCTACGCCTGGATCCGCGACGCGTCAATCTCCGTACACACCCTGCTCAAGCTGGGCTTCACCGACGAAGCGTGGCAGTACATGCACTGGGTCGACGACCGGGTCCGGGAGGCCAGGGATCGGGAGACGCCGCTGCAGATCATGTACCGCATAGACGGCTCACCCGATGTCACCGAGGAGATGCTCGACCACTTCGAGGGTTACCGCGGATCAGCGCCCGTGCGGGTCGGCAATGGCGCCGCGAACCAGCTGCAACTCGACATCTACGGCGAGATCCTCAACGGCCTCCTTGAGGCCGACAGCCATGGTCTGCAGGCCTCTCACCAGGTGTGGCTGAACACCGTGCGGCTGGTGGACTGGGTCTGCGAGCACTGGGACCAGCCCGAAGACGGGATCTGGGAAACCCGCGGCGGCCGCCAGGACTTCACCTATGGGCGACTGATGTCCTGGGTCGCTCTCGACCGGGCTGTCCGCCTCGCGCATCAGCGCGGACGACCAGCCGACACCGCCCGGTGGGTGCGTACCCGAGACCAGATCTACCGACAGATCATGGCCCGTGGTTTCCACCCCGGACGCGGTGCCTTCGTGCAGCACTACGCGACCGACGTCCTGGACGCCTCGCTGCTCGCCATGCCCGGCGTCGGATTTATCTCATCAATGGATCCGATGTGGCAGTCCACCCTGCGGGCGATGGACGCGGAGCTCGTGTCCGACAGCCTGGTCTACCGCTACGACCCGGCCGCCTCGCCCGACGGCCTTCCCGGCCAGGAGAGCACTTTCACCATGTGTAGCTTCTGGTATGTCCGGGCCCTCGCCGAGTCCGGACGGCTCGACGACGCCACGCTGACCTTCGAGAAGATGCTCACCTACAGCAGTCCACTGGGCCTCTACTCCGAGGAGATCGCACCCACCGGTGAGCAGACCGGCAACTTCCCGCAGGCGTTCAGCCACCTCTCGTTGATCGGCGCGGCCGTGAGCCTCGACCGCCTGCTCGACGCCCGCCCTCGAGGAGTCGCGCGGAGTTAGGTGGGAGCGGTTCGCTTGGGATCTGGCGAAGCGCCACGGCCGGGCGGAGCCGGCCCGTACGAAACCTGGATCGGGGAGCAGGTTGGGAGCAGCGCTGAGCCCTGAACGGCCTTGAACCGCACCCGTGCTCGACGCGGCACTGCATGCGCTTCGTCTCGCGCCGCCCGACGCCGTCCGGGAAGTGATATCGGCCGCGCTGCGCCACCCGGAGACCGTCGACGCGTGCGCTACCGGAATACGCGCCGCTCGCCCTGCCTTCGCCGCCTTCTGGGCCAGCTACACCAGCGGCTTCGAGAACGCGCTGCACAGCTAGCTCCGGCTGCTGACGGTTCGGCCGGCCCGATCGTCACGATCGGTACTGAATTGATTGCCGCCGGCAGTGGGCACATGATCCATTCACCTGGCAGGGTTGATACATGGCCGCGCTGCTCCGCTCCCGACTGACCGACTGGACTGTCTCCGTACCCGTGCTCGCCGTCCTGGTGCTGCTCGTGACCTGGGGCCGGGACCTGGCCGGGCCTCTCGTCGTGGTGGTCGCGGTGCTGCTGGGTGGCGCGGTGCTGGCGGCCGTGCACCACGCCGAGGTGGTCGCCCACCGGGTGGGGGAGCCGTACGGCTCGCTGGTCCTCGCCGTGGCGGTCACCGTCATCGAGGTCGCGTTGATCGTCACGCTGATGATTAGCGGGCCGGAGAAGACCCAGTCGCTGGCGCGGGACACCGTCTTCGCCGCCATCATGATCACCTGCAACGGCATCCTCGGCCTGTCTCTGCTGCTCGGGGCGTTGCGCCGGCGGGTCGCGCTGTTCAACCCGGAGGGCACCGGCGGGGCGCTGGCCACCGTGGTAACCCTGGCCACCCTCAGCCTGGTCATCCCGACCTTCACCACCAGCCGGCCAGGCCCGGAGTTCAGCCCGGCGCAGCTGACCTTCGCCGCCATCGCGTCGCTGGCTCTCTACGGGCTCTTCGTGCTGGTGCAGACCGGCCGGCACCGCGACTACTTCCTGCCGGTCGACAGCAAGGGCCAGGTGGTCGACGAGGAGGCGCACGCCAAACCGCCGTCGACCCGCGCCGCGCTGATCAGCCTGGGACTGCTGCTGGTGGCCTTGGTCGCGGTGGTCGGCGATGCCAAGACCGTCTCCCCGACCATCGAGGCGGGGGTGGCCGCGGCCAACCTGCCCCACGCCTTCGTCGGCGTGATCATCGCCCTGCTGGTGCTGCTGCCGGAGACCCTGGCCGCTGCTCGCGCCGCCCGCCGTGACCGGGTGCAGATCAGCCTGAACCTCGCACTCGGCTCGGCGATGGCCAGCATCGGCCTGACCATCCCGGCTATCGCGATCGCTTCGATCTGGTTGGAGGGGCCGCTGCTGCTCGGCCTCGGCGGCACCCAGCTCGCGCTGCTCACGCTCACCGCCGTGACCGGCGTGCTGACCGTGGTGCCCGGCCGGGCAACCCTGCTGCAGGGCGGCGTGCACCTGGTCCTGCTGGCCGCCTTCGTCTTCCTGGCCGCCAGCCCCTGACGTCCATCCCGGCGGCAGCGCCGGCCTGCGTCAGGTCCGGCCCGGCGCTCAGTCGCCGTCGCGCAGCCGGTCGGCGCGGGCGTGCAGGTAGCGCTGCTGCGCCAGGTTCGTCGAACGGGCGGCCGACGCGCGGTAGGCGTCCCGGGCGCCGGACCGGTCGCCGATGAGCTCCAACAGGTGCGCCCGGGCGGCGGGCAGCCGTGGATCGTCGGCGAGCCGACCCTCGGCGCGGAGCCGGTCAAGCAGCTCCAGTCCCGCTGGAGCACCCCGGCTCATGGCCACCGCGACGGCGTGGTTGAGCGCCACCACCGGGTTGTCGGAGAACCCGAGCAGCACCTCGTAGAGGGCGGTGATCTGCGCCCAGTCGGTCGCCGCGGCGCTCGGCGCCTCGTCGTGCACGGCGGCGATGGCCGCCTGCACCTGGTACGGCCCGACCGGCCCGCGGGGTAGCGCGGCGCTGACCAGCGCGACGCCCTCGGCGATCTGGTCGGCCTTCCACCGGCGGCGGTCCTGCTCAGCCATCGGCACCAGCTCGCCGTGTGGCCCGATCCGGGCCGGTGCGCGGGCGTCGGTGAGCAGCATCAGCGCCAGCAGCCCGGTGACCTCCGGATCGTCGGGCAGCAGCCGGTGCACCAGCCGGGCCAGCCGGATCGCTTCGGCCGAGAGGTCCGCGCGGAGCAGTCCGGGCCCGGACGTGCGGGCGTACCCCTCGTTGAAGATCAGGTACAGCACCTGCAGCACGGCGGCGAGGCGGTCCGGCCGCTCCGCCCCGGTGGGCATCCGGAACGGCAGGCTGCTGTCCCGGATCCGCTGCTTGCCACGGGTGATCCGCCGGGTCATCGTCGCCTCCGGCACCAGGAACGCCCGGGCCACCTCGGCGGTGCTCAACCCGCCGACCGCGCGCAGGGTGAGCGCGATCTGGGAGGCCGGGGAGAGCGCCGGATGGCAGCAGAGGAAGAGCAGAATGAGGCTGTCGTCGCCGTCGGCCGGCGGCTCGTCGGCGGCCGACGCCACCCGGTCCCCGGGCAGCACCCACCGATAGACGGTGTCCTCCCGCCGGGCCCGCGCCTGCTCACGGCGGAGCAGGTCGGTCAGCCGGCGCGCGGCCACGGCGATCAACCAGGCCCGCGGATTCTCCGGTACGCCGTCGCGCGGCCAGCCGGTCGCCGCGGCGATCAACGCCTCCTGGGTGGCGTCCTCGGCGGTGTCGAAGTGCCCGTAGCGGCGGACCAGCGCGCCGAGGACCTGCGGCGCCAGCGGGCGCAGCAGCTCCTCGACGCGTTCGCCGGTCACCGGTCAGCCAGCCAGGTCCTCGAGGCCGTCGAGCACCGGACGCACGTCGACGTACCCGCCGGCCGCGTCCGGGTCGACGAACCCGGCGGCGATCTCGGTGGCCCGGTCGAAGCTGGCGCACTCGACGATGGTGTAGCCGGCGAGCACCTCCTGCGTCTCCGGGTACGGCCCGTCGGTGACCACCGGCAGGCCGCCGGTGAACTGCACCCGCCGGGCGTGCGCGGGGGCGCTCAGCCCACGCGCGTCGACCAGCTCACCGGACTCGGCCAGCGCCTGGTGGACCTTCTCCATGTGCGCGTGCATCGCCGCGACCTGTTCGGCGGTCATCGCCGGCTTGTCGCTGGGCAGCCCGGACAGCTGGTCGTAGTCCTGCTGCGAGCCGTACAGCATGATCATGTACTTCACCTTGCGCTCCTTCCGTCGACGCCGGCGCGGCGCCGCTCACCGGGGACGTCGAGGCCGTCCCCCGGTTCCGGACATCCGACTGCGCGTCAACGCAACCCGTCCCGTGCCGAGCAGGGCGGCAGTGGGCAGCCCGAGCAGTCCGTCCGGGCCGAGGTGGGCGGCGGTGAGTCGGTCGTACTGTTCCCGGATTCGCCGGCGCAGCTGCGCCGGCGCGCCGGTGAGCAGCAGGCCGAGCTGGCCGATGCCGTTGGCCGGCCCGGCCCACCAGTCCTCCCGGTCCGCGCGGTGCACCCAGGACAGCGTCTCGCAGCGCACGTCCGTCAGCCCCGCGCCACGCAGCAATTCGTTCACTCCCGCCGGGGTCCGGTCGAAGTTCCGCTCGACGGCCACCCGAGGCAGGTCGGGGCGCGGTGGACCGCCGGCCGCCTCGTAGACCTGCCCCCAGAGTCGTTGCAGCGGCGGCTGCGGGTGCGGCCAGACGGTGAACGCCACGAGCCCGCCCGGGCGTACCACCCGGCGCAGCTGCCACGCGGCGGCGGCCGGGTCGCCGACGTGGTTGAGCACGAAGTTCGCCACGGCCGCGTCATAGGTGCCCGCGGGGAATGGCAGGTGCGGCAGCGCGGCCCGGACGAAGCGGGCGTCGGCGGCGGAGCCCCGGGCCGACGCGATCATGCTCTCCTCGGCGTCGACCGCGGTAACCGTGGCGCCCCGCCCGGCGGCGAGCGCCGCGACGGTGCCCGGCCCGGTGCCGACATCCAGTAGCCGGGAGCCCGCCCGAGCCCCGGCCGCGTCCAGCAGCGCGTCCGCCGGGTGGGCGCAGAGCCGCCCGAAGCTGCGGGCGTACGCCTCGGCGCGGCCGACCCACCGGCGGCGCTCGTGATCGTCGAAGCTGGTCATGGCCGGCGAGCGTAGCGGCCGACGTGCTCGGCCCGCTTACCGTCGAGGCATGACCGCGTGGGTGGTACTCGGCACCATCGCACCGATCGCGCTGATCATGGCCGCTTGCTTCGGCTACGTCGCCTGGCGGGATCGTCGCCGGCTCAGCTCTCCCGACGACGACGCGGCCGCCCGGGACGCCCAGCACCGGCACGAGGCCGGAGGGCACTCGTCGCGGGAGGGGACCTGGCTGCGCAACATCCGCGACCATCAATGAGGTCTGCGGCACGGCCCCGCCCGTCGGGTGGGTCGATCAGGTCGTCACCCTGTTGAACCGGCTGGGTTCCCCGGCCGTAGAGCACTCCGCATGCCGGACTGAGCGTCGGGGTACTGGCTGCGGCAGACATGGACGCCGGGGAGGCCACTGTGGGGACACGCCCAACACGTCATTCGCGTGGCCTACTGGCCGGCTTCCTGGTCGCGCTGGTCGCCTCGGCCGGCTGCTTCGTCGGCGGTGTGTCCGACCCGCAGAGCCAGGAGCCGGGCGGTGAGCCCTCGGCGGCGTCGCCGGACCCGTCGGCCACCCGGGCCGACGGCACCACCAGCGTCGAGGAGTTCACCCAGGACGTCGCCGACGCGCAGGCGGTGGCCGAACGCTACTGGACGGCCCAGTTCCGGGCCTCGGGGGAGCGGTTCCAGCCGATCCGGCGGATCACCGCCTACCAGCGGGAGGGGCAGGTGTCCTGCGGCGGGCAACCGCTGCCGCGCAACAACGCCGTCTACTGCTCGCAGGGCGACTTCATCGCCTACGACGTGAACTGGTCGGTCGCCGCGTTCCGGCAGATCGGTGACGCGTTCGTCTTCTACCTGCTCGGCCACGAGTACGCGCACGGCGTCCAGGTGCGCCTGGGCATCCGCTACGACTTCACCATTCAGCAGGAGCTGCAGGCCGACTGCATGGCCGGCGCCTACCTCGGCGACTCGGTGCGCGCGAAGGCCCTCACCCTGGCCGAGGGCGACCTGGAGGAGTTCCGGGAGGGGCTGGCCGCGGTCGGCGACGACCCCGACCAGCCCTGGTTCGCCGAGGGCTCGCACGGCACCGCCGAGCAACGGACCGACTCGTTCTTCCGCGGCTACGAGCAGTCACTGAAGGCCTGCGGCCTGAGCTGAGCCGGTTGGTGTTCGTCACCTCGGCCGATGCCGGCCCGACCTGCCGAACCGGGCCCTGAGAGGATCCGGGCATGTCGGTCACCACGCTTGAGGAAACGCTGAGCAGCCCGCGCCCCGCCGCCGTGCTCTTCGACATGGACGGCACTCTGGTCGACAGCGAGAAGCTGTGGGACGTTGCGCTGCAGGAGTTGGCCGAGGAGTACGGCGGAACGCTCTCCGACGCCGCCCGCCGGGCGATCATCGGTACCAGCATGGCCGCGTCGATGCAGATCGTGCACGACGACCTCGGTCAGCCCGAGCGGGATCCGGAGGCCAGCGCCGCGTGGATCAACGCGCGGATCCTGGAGCTGTTCCGCACCGGGCTGCGGTGGCGTCCGGGTGCGCTGGCGCTGTTGACGGCGGTCCGCGCGGCCGGCATCCCGACCGCCCTGGTCACCTCCAGCGGCCGGCCGCTGGTCGAGGTGGCCCTGGACACCCTCGGCCGGGACAGCTTCGACGCGGTGGTCTGCGGCGACGAGGTCGACGCGGCCAAGCCGCACCCCGAGCCCTACCTGACCGCCGCCCGGTTGCTGGACGTGCCGATCGAGCGGTGCGTGGCGATCGAGGATTCGGCCACCGGCGTGGCGAGCGCGCTGGCCGCCGGCGCGGCCGTGCTGGCCGTACCCGCCGAGGTGCCGCTGCCCGCCACCGAGGGCGTACACCAGTTGGCGAGCCTGACCGGCGTGGACCTGGAGCTGCTCGCCGCGCTGCTGGGGCAGCGACCCGCCCGGCGTTGACGGAACGAGGGGCCCCCGCCGGTCGGCGGGGGCCCCTCGTCGTTGGGCGGGTCAGTCGTGGGCGATGGCGCCCAGGACGTTGATCCGGGCGGCCCGGATCGCGGGGAGGACCGCCGCGACCACGCCGACGATCGCGGCGAGGCCGAGGAAGATCCCCATCTGCGACCAGGGCAGGATCAGGTCGGTGATCCCCTCGTCCTTGAGCGCCTCGACCACCGCGGCGCCGAGGCCGGTGCCCACGACGACGCCGAGCAGCGCGCCGAACACCGAGATCACCACCGCCTCGACGGTGATCATGCGCATGGTCTGCGCCCGGCGCAGCCCGATCGCCCGCAGCAGGCCCAGCTCCCGGGTGCGCTCCAGCACCGACAGCGCCAGCGTGTTCACGATGCCCAGCACCGCGATCACGATGGCCAGCGCCAGCAGGATCTGGATCATCGTGAGCAGCCCGTCGAGCTGACCGGCCTGCTGCTCGATGAACGCGTCCCGGTCGGCCACCGACACCTCGGGGGAGTCCGCGACCAGCGCCTCCACCTGCGGCTGCACGGCCGACACCGAGGTGCCCGGGGCCAGCTGCACGAAGCCCTGGATCGGCTGCGGGACGGTGAACTCCCGAGCCGCCTCGGCCGGCAGGGTCACCGGGTTCAGCAGCTGGGAGCTTTCGTAGATGCCGGTGACGGTGTACGTGCGCGCCTCACCGCGCTGCGGCTGCACGGTGACGGTGGAGCCGACCGACAGGTTGCGCGACGTCGCGGTGTCGGAGCTGATCAGCAGCTGCCCCGGCGCCAGGCGGCTGATGTCGCCCGCGGTCGCCTTCGCGCCGAAAATCTGCTGCAGCGCGGCGTCGTCGCTGCTCGCACCCGCCCAGGTGCTCTGCCCGTCGATCTTCACCATGTCGCCGTACTCGCCGTCGGCCAGTTGGACCCCGGGGATCGCCGCCGCCTTCTCCAGCACCGACGGGTCGAAGCTCGGCGGGCGCGGCCCGCCCTGCACCCCAGCGATGACCAGCTCGGCCTTGATGTTGTCCTGGGCCAGCGCGCTGATGCTGCCCTTCGCCGAATCCAGGATGACCGTCACGCCGGTGACCAGCGCGATGCCGACCATCAGCGCGGCGGCGGTGATCGCGGTGCGGCGTGGGTTGCGCCCCGAGTTGAGCCGGCCCAGCTTGCCCGGCACCGACCAGGCGAAGATCGCACCGAGCAGGCTCACCACCGGCCGGCTGATCAGCGGGGTCAGCAGGGCCACGCCGATGAAGGCGAAGAGCACCCCACCGAGGATGGTGGGCAGGGTCTGCCCGCCGGCGTTGCCGCTGAGCCCGAGGAAGAGCAGCACCGCGCCGACCGCGGTGACCAGGCCGCCGGCGACCGTGATCTTCGTCAGCGGCCGGTCCGGAGTGGCCACGTCCTGCATCGCCGCGATCGGCGGGATCCGGGACGCCCGCAGCGCGGGCAGCAGCGCCGCCACCACGGTGATCACCGTGCCGACGCTGAACGCGCCGATCACCGCGGCGGCCGGCACGCCGAGCCCGGCCAGGGTGAGCCCGCCGGCCAGGTTGCCGAAGACCCACGCCAGCAGCGCGCCGATGCCGATGCCGGCGGCCAGGCCGAGCACCGAGGCGATGAGGCCGACGGCGATCGCCTCCAGCACCACCGAGCCGATGACCTGTCGACGGCTGGCGCCGATGGCCCGCATCAGCGCCAGCTCCCGGGTGCGCTGCGCCACGATGATCGAGAAGGTGTTGAGGATCAGGAACGTCCCCACCAGCAGCGCCACCGCGGCGAAGCCGAGCAGGATCCGGTTGAAGAACTGCAGGCCCTCCTTCAGGCCGGCGGCCTGGTCGGCGGCGACCTGCTCACCGGTCTTGACGTCGAAATCCGCGCCGAGGGCGCCGGCCACGTCGTCGCGCAGCGCCTCCGGCGTCACCCCGCCGGCGGCGGTGACGGTGATGCTGCTGAACGTGTCCGGTGTGCCGAGCATCAGCTTCTGCGCCACCGGGGTGGTGAACATGACCTCGTTCACCCCGCCGATCGAGTCCCGGTCGCCGCTGTAGCCGAAGAGCCCGACCAGCGTGAAGTCCCGCCGCTTCGACTCGAACGCGGTGAGCACCCCCACCCGTTCGCCGACCTTGACCTTGGCGGCCTGGGCCAGCCCCGCGTTGATGACGATCTCGTCGTCGGCCTGCGGAGCGCGGCCCTCGCGCAGCCGGAGCAGCTCACTCTCGCCGGTCCAGTTCTCGCCCAGCTGCGGCGGGCCGAACGAGGTGACCACCTTGCCGTTGCTGCCGATCAGCCGTGCGCCGTCGGCGTTGACGACGCCGACCGCGTCGGCCACCCCGGGCACCTGCTTCACCCGGTCGACGGTGGCGGCGGGCAGCGGCGCCGCCACCTGCTCGCCCTCCATCTCGTTGACCGCGACCTTCGGCTTGCCCGCGACGTTCACGTCGATCTCGGAGAAGCCGTCGGCGAAGACCGCGTCGAACGACCGGCCGAGGGTGTCGGTGAGTACGAACGCGCCGGAGACGAACATCACCCCGAGCACCACGGCCAGCCCGGAGAGGATCAGCCGGAGCTTGCGGGCCAGCAGGCTCTTCAGTGTCGCCCGGAACATCAGCCGCTCACCTCGGCCGGCGCGTCCAGCTTCTTCATGGTGTCCAGCACGGTGTCGGCGGTCGGCTCGATCAGCTCCGAGACGATCTGCCCGTCGGCGAGGAAGACCACCCGGTCGGCGTACGCGGCGGCGGTCGGGTCGTGGGTGACCATGACGATGGTCTGGCCGTGCTCGCGTACCGAGTTGCGCAGGAAGTTGAGCACCTCCGCGCCGGAGCGCGAGTCCAGGTTGCCGGTCGGCTCGTCGGCGAAGATCACCTCGGGACGGGAGACCAGCGCGCGGGCACAGGCGACCCGCTGCTGCTGGCCGCCGGAGAGCTGCGCCGGTCGGTGGTCCAGCCGGTCCCGCAGACCGACCGTGTCGATCACCGTGTCGTACCAGGCCGGGTCGGGCTTGCGCCCGGCGATCGACATCGGCAACAGGATGTTCTCCTTGGCGGTCAGGGTGGGCAGCAGGTTGAACTGCTGGAAGATGAAGCCCACCTTGTCCCGGCGCAGCTTGGTCAGCCCGGCGTCACCGAGGCCGGTGACCGTGGTCTCGCCGATCGACACCGCCCCCCGGGTCACCGTGTCCAAGCCGGCCAGGCAGTGCATCAGCGTCGACTTGCCGGAGCCCGACGGGCCCATGATCGCGGTGAACCGGCCCCGCTCGAACTCCGCGCTGACCCCCCGCAGCGCGATCACCTGGGCCTCGCCGCTGCCGTACACCTTCCACACGTCGTTCGCCCGGGCCGCGGCCTGCGCCTGGTGGCCTACCGTCGCGGTCACGTCATCTACCTCTTCCGTCTGCTCGGAATCCACGCCACCCCCGCTGGTCCGGCGTGGCCGTTCCCATCATCTGTGCTGCCCGGCCCGGTTCCGTCCGACTCCGGGCGGAGCCGGTGCGGATTTCCGCGCTGCGGGTGCCCCCCATCCCGGCTCAGGGTTGACCCTGATCCGCGCCGGGCGCGCCGCCCGCCCGTACGGGCGGGACGGCACCGGGCCCGACGCTAGGAGCTGACGCCACGTGAGTGTCAACCGCGTCTGGCCGTCTCCGGTCACGGTAGGTGACCGCGACAACCGGGCCATCGCACCGACGGGGGATCTTCGGGTACGCCGCAGGAGGTAGTCGGCGCCGTGCCGCTACGCCCCGGGACGGACCAGCCCCGTCTCGTACGCCAGCACCACCGCCTGGACCCGGTCGCGCAGGCCCAGCTTGGTCAGCACATGCCCGACGTGGGTCTTGATCGTGGTCTCGCTCACCGACAGCTCGGCGGCGATCTCGGCGTTGGAGAGCCCTCGGGCCACCTGGACCAGCACCTCGCGCTCCCGTTCGGTGAGCGCGCTCAGTGACCGCGGCGGTGCGGCGGCCGGATCGGGCAGCACGTCGGCGAAGCGGACCAGCAGCCGCTTCAGGATGCGCGGGGCCACCACCGCCTCGCCGGCGGCCACGGTACGGATCGCGGTGACCAGGTCCTCGGCCGGCACGTCCTTGGCCAGGAAGCCGCTGGCACCGGCGCGCAGCGCGCCCACCACGTACTCGTCGAGGTCGAAGGTGGTCAGGATCAGCACCCGCACCGGCAGTCGGGCGTCGACGATGGCTCGGGTAGCGGCCACCCCGTCCATCCGAGGCATCCGGATGTCCATCAACACCACGTCGGGCAGCAGCCGGCGGGACAGGTCCACCGCCTCCACCCCGTCACCGGCCTCGGCGACGATGTCCAGGTCGTCCTCCGCCCCCAGCACCATCCGGAACCCGGTGCGCAGCAGCGGCTGGTCGTCGGCGAGCAGGACGCGCACCGGCCGTGCCGCCTGATCGGTCATCTCGTCTCCCCGTCCTGCCGTCCGGTCACGCCGCGAGCGGCCCGGGCTGCTCCACCGGGATTCTCGCGTACACCCGGAAGCCGCCGCCGGCACGCGCGCCGGTCCGCAGAACACCACCGTAGAGGCCGACCCGCTCCCGCATGCCCACCAGGCCGTGCCCGATCCGGTCCGGCTCCGGTCGCGGGCCGCGCCCGGTGTCGGTCACCTCCACCTCCAGCGCGTCCGCGCCGTAGCTGAGCCGCACCTGGGCGCTCGCCGCCCCGGCGTGCTTCAACGCGTTGGTCAACGCCTCCTGCACGATCCGGTAGACGGCCAGCGCCACCCCCTCCTCCAGCGGCCCGGGGGTGCCCTCGACGCGCAGCGTCACCGGCAGGCCGGCCTCGCGCACCTGCTCGGTCAGCGCGTCGATGCCGGCCAGCCCCGGCTGCGGGGCGAGCTCGGCGACCGGCTCGGCGTCGGTGCGTAGCACGTCCAGCAGCCGGCGCAGCTCCCGCAGGGCCGCCCGGCCGGTCTCCTCGATGGTGCCGATCACCTCGTCGGCGGCGTCCGGGTCGCGGCGCAGCACCCGGCGGGCCCCGGTGGCCAGCACCCCCATCACGCTCACGTGGTGGGCCACCACGTCGTGCAGCTCCCGGGCGATGCGGCGGCGCTCGTCGGCGACCGCCTGCTCGGCCAGCGACCGCTGCCGCTCCTCGGCCACCCGGGCCCGCTCCCGCAGCGCCCGGGTGGCCGCCCGGCGGGCGTTCACCACCCGACCCACCGCGAACGACAGCAGCCCCAGCAGCACGTTGTTCAGCACCAGGTAGGCCGGTCCGACGGCGAGCGCGACGCTGGGCGGGGCGAGCGCGTTGGCCACCATCGCCGGCACCCAGAGCAGCGCCGCGGCCAGCGCCGCCGCGCGGGCCGGCCGCCGCGCCGCCATCGTGTACGTCAGCACGGCCAGGGTCACGCCCTGGGCGGTCGTGCCGTCACCGGTCAGCGCCGGCAGCGCCAGGGTGGCCACCGCCGCCCCGACGGCCGGCCACGGCGCCACCCGCCGCAGCGCCACCGGGGCCGCGCAGAGCACGCTCCAGCCGAGCGTGGCCGGCAGCGGGCGCGGCCAGTATTCGCGCGGGGTGAGCAGGGTGAACAGCAGCTCCAACGCCACCAGGCCGACGGCGAGCAGCGCGTCGGCGGCCAGCGGATGCCGGCGCAGCAGCGCCCTCGGACCCTCGGTCATACCGCGACGCTAGTCGCCGCCCGGCGAAGATGATCGTCGCCGATGGTGAGCCCGTCCTCCTACCTGGGAAGGACGCTCACTCGTCGGCGCCGGGGGTGGCCGGCCGGGAGCGGGCGTCGCGCAGCGGGTCGGCGCCGCCCACGCCGGCCGGGAACGGCGGCGGGGTGCCGCCGAAGCTCGGGCAGTGCGCCTGGTGGCTGCACCAGTCGCAGAGCCGGCTCGGCCGGGGCCGGAAATCCTGCCGCTCGGTGGCCTGCTCGATCGCCCGCCACAGCGCGACCACCGTGCGTTCGAAGCGCAGCAACTCGTCGGCGTCGGGGGTGTAGTCGAGGACCTCGGCGTCGCGCAGGTAGAGCAGCCGCAGCACCCGCGGCACCACCCCGCGGGTGCGCCAGAGCACCAGGGCGTAGAACTTCAGCTGGAACAGCGCGCGCGCCTCGAACGCCTCGCGCGGCGCGCCGCCGGTCTTGTAGTCGACCACCCGCAGCGCGCCGTCCGGCGCGACGTCGAGCCGGTCGAGGTAGCCCCGGATGAGCAACTCGTCGTCGACCACCGCGGAGATCAGTGCCTCCCGCTCGGCCGGCTCCAGCCGGCTCGGATCCTCCACCGCGAAGTAGCCCTCGAGCAGCGCCGCGGCGGAGCGGAGGAACTCGGCCGCCGCGGCCGGGTCGCCGTCGGCGAAGATTCCGGCCAGCTCCGGCTGCTCGGTGACCAACCGGTCCCACTGGGGGGCGACCAGGTCACCGGCGGCGGCCGGGGTGCGCCCGCCGGCCGGCAGGTCGAACAGCCGTTCCAGCACGGCGTGCACCAGCGTGCCCCGGGCCTGCTCGACGGTGGGCCGCTCGGGCAGCCGGTCGATGCTGCGGAAACGGTAGAGCAGCGGGCAGGTCTTGAAATCCGCCGCCCGGGACGGCGACAGCGACGCCCGCACCGTCGCCGGCACCTCCGCCGGGGTCGCGGGCTGCTGGGTTGTCACCGGTTCCGCCGTCATGTCCGGAAGGTTAGGGCACCGGTGTGACACCGCCCGCGCCCCGCCGCCCGCGCGCCGTCCCATCCGCGGTCCGTAGCATCGACCCGATGGAGCAGACCTCCCGGCCGCGACGCCGGCCCGGCCGCAGCCCCGGCGTGACCGTGGGACGGCTGTTCGGGGTGCCGGTGCACCTCAACGGCTCGATGCTCCTGCTGGCCGTGCTGGTGGCCGTGCTCTACGCCGAATTCGCCCGCCACCAGCTCGCCCTGTCCCAGCTCAGCGGCTACCTGATCGGCATCGGGTTCGTCGTGTCGCTGCTCGGCTCGGTGCTGCTGCACGAGCTGGGCCACGCCCTCACCGCCCGTCGCTACGGCATCGGTGTGCGCGGGATCACCCTCGAACTGCTCGGCGGCTACACCGAGATGGACCGCGACGCCCCGTCGCCCCGGGTCGACCTGCTGGTCTCGCTGGCCGGGCCGGCGGTCTCCGCGGTGCTCGGCGCGGTGGCGGTCGCCGCGACCCTGGCCCTGCCCGACCGTACGGTCGCCAACCAGCTCGCCTTCCAGCTCGCGGTGAGCAACGTCATCGTCGCGATCTTCAACGTCCTGCCCGGGCTGCCGCTCGACGGCGGCCGGGCGCTGCGCGCGGTGGTCTGGGCGGTGACCCGGGACCGGCACCGGGGCACCGAGGTGGCCGGTTGGGTGGGTCGCGCGGTCGCCGTAAGCACCGCGGCGCTGGTCGCCCTGCTCACCCTCAACCGGCAGCTCGCCCCGCTGGCGCTGCCGCTGATGCTGCTGGTCGCGTTCACCCTGTGGCGCGGCGCCGGCCAGTCGATCCGGTACGCCCGGGTCAGCCGCCGGTTCCCGCTGATCGACCTGTCCCGGCTGGCCCGGCCGGTCTGCCCGGTGCCGACCGGCACCCCGCTGGCCGAGGCGCAGCGCCGCCACGCCGAGTCCGGCCCGCCCGGCGCCGCGCTGCTGGTCACCGATGGCGTCGGCCGGCCGGTCGCGCTGGTCGACCCGGTCGCCGCGGCGGCGGTGCCCGTCGAACGCCGGCCCTGGCTGGCGGTGGACGCGGTGTCCCGGTCGCTGGCCACCCTGCCGACCCTGCCGGTCGGGCTGGACGGGGAACGGGTGATGGAGAGCGTGCAGACCCACCCGGGCGCGCAGTACGTGGTGACCGCAGGCGAAGATGTCGTCGGCGTTCTGCACATCGCGGATCTCGCCCAGCTCCTCGAACCCGACCGGAAGATGAACACGTGACCGCAACTCCCTCCGCCGTGCCGGCCGACGCGGGCGCACCCGCCCCCACCGACCGACCGGGCCTGACACCCGTGCACCGGGGCCCGTTCCGGGTCGGCGACCGGGTGCAGCTGACCGACCCGAAGGGGCGGATGCACACGGTCACCCTGGAGCCCGGCAAGGCGTTCCACACCCACCGCGGCATCCTCGAGCACGACACCCTGATCGGGCTGCCCGACGGCAGCGTGGTCACCACCACCGGTGGCGGCACGGCGTTCCTCGCCCTGCGTCCGCTGCTGTCGGACTACGTGCTCTCCATGCCGCGCGGCGCGCAGGTCATCTACCCGAAGGACTCGGCGCAGATCGTCGCGATGGGCGACATCTTCCCCGGCGCGAAGGTGCTCGAGGCCGGTGCCGGCTCCGGCGCGCTCAGCTGCTCGCTGCTGCGCGCGGTCGGCACCGAGGGGGAGCTGCACTCGTACGAGCTGCGCGAGGACTTCGCCCAGATCGCCCGGCGCAACGTGGAGTCCTTCTTCGCCGGGCCGCACCCGGCCTGGCACCTGCACGTCGGTGACGTGGCGCAGTGTCGGGAGACCGGCTTCGACCGGATCATCCTCGACATGCTCACCCCCTGGGAGACCCTCGACATGGTCGAGCGGGCGCTGGTGCCCGGCGGGGTGTTCATCGGCTACGTGGCCACCACCCCACAGCTCTCCGAGCTGGTCGAGGCGCTGCGCGAGCGGGGCGGCTGGACCGAGCCGCGGGCCTGGGAGTCGCTGGTGCGCGACTGGCACGCCGAGGGCCTCGCCGTGCGTCCGGACCACCGGATGATCGCGCACACCGCGTTCCTGGTCTCCGCCCGCAAGCTCGCCCCCGGGGTCACCGCGCCGCCGCGGCGGCGCAAGCCGAGCAAGGGCACCGAGGCATACGTGCAGCGCCGCCAGGTGCTGCGCGAGGCGGAGGCCCGGCAGGCGGCGGCCGCGCAGGCGGCCGGGGCGCCGGCGGAGCCGACGGAGGTGGACACGCCGTGACGCGCACGGGCGCCCGGGCATGAGCGGACGGGTCTTCCGCGCGGATCGGATCCACGACAGCGTCGACCGGAGGGAAGCGACGGCATGAGCAGCCCGGGCTACGGCGGTGGCGACCTGCCCGCGGTCTTCCCGGACTGGTCGCCGTACCAGGATCTCGAGTCGGCCGCGCGGGCCTACCTGCGGGACCCGGACATCGCCCTGGAGGCGCTCGGCGGGGTGCTGCGCGGCGCCTCGGTGCTCGGCTTCACCCTGGAGCGCTTCGTCAACGAGGTCAACGGGGTCTGGCAGGAGGTCGTGGTCTGCGACGGCAGCCGGCTGGTGCTCTGGCACGGCGAGGACGTGCCGCCGGGGGAGGGGCCGCCGGGGTCGATGACCTCGTCGCTGCGGGTGGTGCCGGTCTCCACGGTCACCGAGGTGGGCTGCCGGCGCCGGCTCACCCGCGCCGACAGCGGCGCGGTCCGGGTCGACAGCATCGACGTCTACCTGCTGCTCACCTCGCTGGACGAGGCGCCGCCGGCGGAGGAGATGGCCGGCGCGCCGCGGCACGACGCGCTGCGCTTCGGCAAGACCCTCGACGACGGTGGCGCCGGGCAGATCGCCCGGTTGGAGGAGTTCGCCCGGTTGGTCGCCTCGGTGGTGGGCCGCCCGCTGCTCTGAGCGCTCGGCCGCCGTACGCCGTGGACGCCGGCGCCGGCCCGGCGGCGTCGCGCGCCGACCGGGTGGGGGAGTTCAGTCCTCCTCGGCGTCCGGGCCGGCGACCGCGGCGCCGTCGCTGGCGCGCACCACGTGGATGCACTCGCCCGGGCACTCCTTGGCGGAGTCGATGACTACCAGACGCAGGTGCTCGGGCACGTCGACCCGGCTGCCCGGGGTCAGGCGCAGCTCGCCGTCGGGGCCCTTGACGTAGGCCAGGCCGTCGACGTCGAACTCGAAGACCTCCGGCGCGTACTGCACGCAGAGACCGTCGCCGGTGCAGAGATCCTGGTCCACCCAGACCTGAAGCTGGTCCGTCGCGACCTCCGCCACCGGAGCACCCCCCATGTTCTCGCGTCCCACGCCCTGACGGTACCCGAATGCCCGGACCGGCCCCGTCGGCCACCCTTGGCGATCAAGGTTCGGTGACGAGGGCGTTGCGCGGGACCGAATCGCGCTCATAGCGGCTAGTGTTAGGGCAGAACGTTCAAGCCCCCCGGGGAGGTGGGACGTGGCACGCAGCGACGACGCGGACTCGCGCGCCGCACGGTGGGAGAAGGAGGCCCACGATCTCTCCACGCAGGTCGCGTTCCTGCAAGAGGAACTCGCTCTGGTGCGGCGCAAGTTGACCGAAAGCCCCCGACACGTACGGCAGCTCGAAGAGCGGCTGGCGGCCACCCAGGCACAGTTGGCGCGGCTGACCGAGAACAACGACCGGCTCGTGAGCACCCTCAAGGAGGCTCGCGCGCAGATCGTGACGCTCAAGGAGGAGATCGACCGCCTCGCACAGCCACCGAGTGGCTACGGCGTCTTCCTCGCGCGGCACGACGACGGCACGGTGGACGTCTTCACCGGTGGGCGCAAGCTCCGGGTGGCCGTCTCGCCCTCGCTGGACGTCGCCGAGCTGCAGCGCGGGCAAGAGGTGCTGCTCAACGACGCGCTCAACATCGTCGACGCGTTCGGCTACGAGCGGGTCGGCGAGGTGGTGATGCTCAAGGAGATCCTCGCGGGTCCCGACGGCAGCCCGGGCGACCGGGCGCTGGTCGTCTCGCACTCCGACGAGGAGCGGATCGTGCACCTGGCCGAGACCCTGATCGGCTCGCCGATCCGGGCCGGCGACTCGCTCATGATCGAGCCCCGCTCGGCCTACGCCTACGAGCGGATCCCGAAGAGCGAGGTCGAGGAGCTGGTCCTCGAGGAGGTGCCCGACGTCGACTACGGCGACATCGGTGGCCTGCACTCGCAGATCGAGCAGATCCGCGACGCGGTGGAACTGCCGTTCCTGCACGCCGACCTGTTCCGTGAGCACCAGCTCCGTCCGCCCAAGGGCATCCTGCTCTACGGCCCGCCCGGCTGCGGCAAGACGCTGATCGCCAAGGCGGTGGCCAACTCGCTGGCCAAGAAGATCGCCGAACGGCGGGGCGAGGAGAAGCACACCAGCTTCTTCCTCAACATCAAGGGCCCCGAGCTGCTCAACAAGTACGTCGGCGAGACCGAGCGGCACATCCGGTTGATCTTCCAGCGTGCCCGGGAGAAGGCCGGCGAGGGCACCCCCGTGATCGTCTTCTTCGACGAGATGGACTCGGTCTTCCGCACCCGCGGCTCCGGCGTCTCCTCCGACGTGGAGAACACCATCGTCCCGCAGCTGCTCAGCGAGATCGACGGCGTGGAAGGGCTGGAGAACGTCATCGTCATCGGCGCCTCCAACCGGGAAGACATGATCGACCCGGCCATCCTGCGCCCGGGCCGACTCGACGTGAAGATCAAGATCGAGCGGCCGGACGCCGAGGCGGCCAAGGACATCTTCTCGAAGTACATCCTCTCCGGGCTGCCGCTGCACCCCGACGACCTGGCCGAGCACGGCAGCGACCCGCAGGCCACCGTCGCGGCCATGATCGACGCGGTCGTGCTGCGGATGTACTCGGAGACCGAGGAGAACCGCTTCCTCGAGGTCACCTATGCCAACGGTGACAAGGAAGTGCTCTACTTCAAGGACTTCAACTCCGGCGCGATGATCCAGAACATCGTCGACCGGGGCAAGAAGATGGCCATCAAGGAGTTCCTCACCTCGGGCCGCAAGGGCCTTCGCCTGCAGCACCTCCTCGACGCCTGCGTCGACGAGTTCCGGGAGAACGAGGACCTGCCCAACACCACCAACCCGGACGACTGGGCCCGGATCTCCGGCAAGAAGGGCGAGCGGATCGTCTACATCCGCACGCTCGTCTCCGGCGGCAAGGGCACCGAGGCCGGCCGCTCCATCGAAACGGCGAGCAACACCGGCCAGTACCTCTGACGGTCCAGGCCGGCGGGGCCCGTGGCGCGACACGCGCCGCGGGCCCCGCGACCATGTCACCACCGGTTCATCCTGCCGGGTCCGCACCTCGATGGGCGAAATGCCGGGCCGGTCGGTAAGCTGCCTTCGCCGCTTCGTCGACCCGCCGAGGATCCGCGTGCCGTCCGAGCTCACTGTCATCGACCCGCCGGTCCCCCCGGCGGCCGCTGCACCACACCCGTCGTCCCCCGCCCGCCGCTGGCGCACTCCCGCGTTGGTGGCAGCGGCCCTGCTGGTGGCCTGGGTGGTGCCCGTCGCGGCGCATCTGCTGCACCGCTACTGGCTGCTGCCCCCGCTGGTCCTGCTCGCCACCGCAAGCCTGCTGCGCGGCGGTCGCACCCTGCTCGACCGGCTGATGCTGGCGACCATGCTCCTGCTGGGTGCCACCACCGGCGCCGGGCTGCTCTTCGCGGTCTGGCCGTGGGGACTGCACCCGGTGCCGGTCGTCGGCACCGCGTTGACCGTGCTCGTCGGCGTCGCCCTCGGCACCCGCCGCCGCCCGAAGCTGCCCCGGCCCGGCTGGCCCGACCTGTTCTGCGTCCTCGGCACCGCCGCGATCGTCGGCTACCTCGCCCAACCCCTGCTGCGCGCCGGTGACCTCGCCACCCAGCTGACCCTGCTGGGCCGCGGCGAGGACAACTACCGCCACCTGGCCCTCTTCGACGCCATCGGCCGCGCCGGCGGCTACCTCTTCGTCGACCCCGCCGCCGCCCGTGAACAGATCGTCTCCGCCCTCGTCTACTACCCGCAGGGCTGGCACCTGGTCACCGCCCTGCTCGACGGCCACCTCACCGGAATCGACGACGCCCCCGGCGGCACCCACGTCGCCGGGCACTACCTGTGGTGGTGCGTCGCCGGCTTCGGCCTGCTGGCACTGACCATGCAGTGGGCCGCCCAACGGATACCCGGCCCGCTGCACCCGCTGCACCGCACGGTGCTCACCATCGTCGTCGGCGCGCTCATCCTCGGCACCCAGCTGCCCCGGCTGCTCATCGCCGGCTACCCCGCCGAGGTGCTGGGACTGGCGTTCACCGTCGCCCTGGCCGGCCTCGTCGCGCGACCGTTGGGCGGTACGCGGGAGCAGCTGGTGCTGCTGGGCGCCCTGCTGACCGGCATCGGCTTCACCTACTACCTGTTCCTCCCGGCCGCCGCCGTCCTGGCGCTCTGCTGGTTCGTCGGCCACTGGAGGGAGGCGCTGCGGGTCTGGCCGACCCTGTCGGTCGTCGCTCTCGCCACCGCCGCCCTCGCCTCGACCGCGCCCCTGCTGGGGGTGCTGCGCGCCGGCCAGACCGAGGCGCTCACCGCCCTGATCGGCCGGGACGTCACCCAGACCTGGCGCGCCCTGCTCTGGCTGGGCGGCATCGTCGTGTTCGCCCTGGCCGTGCAGGTCCGGCGCACCGACCGCGCCTGGCGCCGCACCCTGCTCGTGATGCTCGTCGGCATCCTGTTCGCCCTCGCCATCGCGCAGCTCAGCATCAACGCCGGCGGACAACCCGCGTACTACTTCAACAAGGCCGGCCACCTGGCCACCGTGCTGCTGATCGTCGGCACGGTCGGCCTGGTCCGGCTGCTGCCTGCCCCACAGCGCGGCCGGGGCCTGCTCCGGCGGATCCTCACCACCGCCGCGGCCACCCTCACCGCGGTCGCGCTCGCCGTCACCGCCGTGACCGTCTGCGGCGTCACCGGCTGGCACCGCAGCGTCCTGCTCACCGACGAGCAGAGCTGGGCCCAACGCTGGGTGCACCAGAAGCTCGACCAACCGGTCCGGGCCGCGGTGGTCTGCCAGGAGGCCAGCCGTCGCTACCCGCCGGTGCCCTGGGCCACCACGCTGGTGCTCGACCGTGGCCCCTACCGCTCCTACCTCGAAGGGCTCTGCTTCTCCGCCCTGCAGGGCACCACCGCGCAGACCGAGCACGGCGTCTACGGCATGGTGTTCTTCGAACCGGACCGGACCCGGGAGATGCTGCGCCGGGTGCCCGGCCCGGTCCGGTTCGTGGTGGCCGACCCCGGCTCCCGACGTCGCGTCGAGAAACTGCTCGAGGCTGAACCGGAGCTTCGCCCCCGGGTCACCGTCGAGGTCATGATCATCACTGACCCGTACAGCTGAGCTGCCGACCACCGCGCCTCCGCGACACCGCGACCGACCGCACCGCCACGCCCCCATCCGCCGTGCGGCCGACTACGCTCGACGGGACGGGGGACCGGACGGGCGAGCGGGAGCGGGCAGTCGATGAGCGTTAGACGGATCATGGGCACCGAGGTCGAGTACGGCATCTCCGTGCCGGGCCAGGCCGGGGCCAACCCGATGGTCACCTCCTCGCAGGTGGTCAACGCCTACGGGGCGCGCCCGGAACTCAACCGCGGCGGCCGGGCCCGTTGGGACTACGAGGAGGAGTCGCCGCTGCGCGACGCCCGCGGCTTCACCTACTCCGGCGCCGCCTACGACCCGGCCGAGGCGCTCGCCGACGAGGATCTCGGGCTGGCCAACGTGATACTCACCAACGGCGCCCGCCTTTACGTCGACCACGCCCACCCGGAGTACTCCACTCCGGAGGTGACCAACCCGCTGGACGTGGTGCGCTGGGACAAGGCCGGCGAGCGGGTGATGGCCGAGGCGTCCCGCCGGGCCGCCACCATCCCCGGCACCCAGCCGATCCACCTCTACAAGAACAACACCGACAACAAGGGCGCCAGCTACGGCGCGCACGAGAACTACCTGATGCGGCGGCAGACCCCGTTCGCCGACATCGTGGCGTACCTGACCCCGTTCTTCGTCACCCGGCAGATCGTCTGCGGCGCCGGCCGGGTCGGCATCGGGCAGGACGGCGGCCAGAACGGCTTCCAGATCTCCCAGCGGGCCGACTTCTTCGAGGTCGAGGTGGGTCTGGAGACCACCCTCAAGCGACCGATCATCAACACCCGCGACGAGCCGCACGCGGACGCGGACAAGTACCGGCGGCTGCACGTCATCATCGGCGACGCCAACCTCTCGGAGATCTCCACCTACCTGAAGGTCGGCACCACCGCCCTGATCCTCAGCATGATCGAGGAGAAGGCGCTCGGCGCGGACCTGGGCATCGCCGACCCGGTCGGGGAGCTGCGGGCGGTCAGCCACGACCCGTCGCTGACCCACCTCATGCGGCTGCGCGACGGGCGGCGGTTGACCGCGCTGGACGTGCAGTGGGCGTACCTCGAACGGGTCCGGTCCTTTGTCGACGACCGGTACGGCACCGACGTGGACGCGCAGACCGCGGACGTGCTGGACCGGTGGGAGAGCGTGCTGGACCGGCTCGGCCGCGACGCGTTCCTCTGCGCCGACGAGCTGGACTGGGTGGCCAAGCTGCGGCTGCTGGAGGGCTACCGGGAGCGCGAGCGGCTCGGTTGGGGCTCGCACAAGCTCCAGCTGGTCGACCTGCAGTACTCCGACGTCCGCCCGGAGAAGGGCCTCTACCACCGGCTGGTCACCCGTGGGGCGATGAAGACGCTGCTCAGCGACGAGGAGACGCGGGCCGCGATGACCGAGCCGCCGGAGGACACCCGGGCCTACTTCCGCGGCCGCTGCCTGGCCCAGTACGCCTCGGAGGTGGTGGCGGCGAGCTGGGACTCGGTCATCTTCGACGTCGGGCGCGAGTCGCTGGTCCGGGTGCCGATGATGGAGCCGGAGCGCGGCACCCGCAAGCACGTCGGCGCGCTCTTCGACCGGTGCCCGAGCGCGAAGGACCTGCTCGAGACGCTGACCGGGGGCTGACCCGCGCCGCGAGGGCCCGTCGTACGCCGACAACGGCGCGCGGCGGGCCCTTTCGTCACTCCCGCGAGGTAAGTTTCTCGCAAGAGATCGTGGAGGAGGCAGCAGATGGCCACTCGTGACAGCGGCGGTCAGTCGCAGTCGGGCAAGTCGCGCCAGGGCGAGGAGATCGAGGACGTCACCACCGAGGCGAACCCGGAGGTCGCCGAGCGGCACGCCGAGATCACCGAGGACGTCGACGACCTGCTCGACGAGATCGACTCCGTCCTCGAGGAGAACGCCGAGGAGTTTGTGAGGGGTTACGTGCAAAAGGGGGGAGAATGAGGCATATGTCCGGTTCGTTGAGAACGCCGGACGAGATGTGCCCTCATGGCGGAACGTCGCTCCCCGCGTCAGCCTTCCGCCGCAACACGCGTCGGCTCGACGGGCCCGCGCTCTACTGTTGAGACCTGTGCGGCGGCCCGCTCGGAGGCGAGCCGCCGCAAGCGCGGGGTGGCCCGGCCACGCCGGGCCGCCGACCCGGTCGGGCAGGGTCTCAAGTGGTGCCCGGGCTGCCGGCAGACACCGGCCGCACGGTGGCAGCCGCGACTACCACCTGCGGCGGCGTTACCGCATCGGGCAGCGGGAGTTCGACGAGCTGCTGGCCGGGCCGGGCGGGGTCTGCGCGGTCTGCGGCGACCCCGATCCGGAACATGTGGACCACGATCATCGCACCGGATGGGTGCGCGGGATACTCTGCTTCAACTGCAACGGTGGTCTTGGCCAGTTCCGTGACAGTCCCACGAGGCTGGCCAGGGCGATCACGTACCTGAGAGGAACCACGTGGCAGCGGGCTTTGATCCATCCGGGCGTCTACCAGATGTGTTCACCAACGCGGGGACGTCCTCCTTCACCACGTTTCTGAGCAGAGTGGCTCCCGAGATGCTGCCCGGACGCCGGCCGCTGCCCCCGGGCATGGCCGCCGACATGGCGCCGCACGCGACCACCATCGTGGCCATCGCCGCCGCCGACGGTGTGGTGATGGCGGGCGACCGGCGGGCCACCATGGGCAACCTGATCGCCCAGCGTGACATCGAGAAGGTGCACCCGGCCGACGCCTACTCGCTGGTGGGCATCGCGGGCACGGCCGGCATCGGCATCGAGCTGATGCGACTGTTCCAGGTGGAGCTGGAGCACTACGAGAAGATCGAGGGCGCGATGCTCTCGCTCGACGGCAAGGCCAACCGGCTCGCCTCGATGATCCGGGGCAACCTCGGCGCGGCGATGCAGGGCCTCGCGGTGATTCCGCTTTTCGCGGGCTTCGACCTGGCCGCCAGCGACCCGGCGCGGGCCGGCCGGATCTTCAGCTTCGACGTCACCGGCGGCCCCTACGAGGAGACCGGCTACGACGCGATCGGCTCCGGCTCGCTCTTCGCCAAGTCGGCGTTGAAGAAGCGGTTCCGGGCCGGGCTGTCGACCGACGAGGCCGCCCGGCTGGCGGTCGAGGCGCTCTACGACGCCGCCGACGACGACACCGCCACCGGTGGCCCCGATCTGACCCGCCGCATCTACCCGGTGGTGATGACCGCGACCGCGGAGGGCACCCACCGGCTCACCGACGCCGAGACGGCGGCGATCGCGGAGAGCGTGGTCTCCAGCCGGATGGAGAACCCGGGCGGCTGAGCCGCCGTTCGCACCGTCAGCAGTCGTCCGCACAGCGCTAAGGAGAACCAGCCGCCGTGGCCATGCAGTTCTACGCCTCGCCCGAGCAGATCATGCGCGACCGCTCCGAGCTGGCCCGCAAGGGCATCGCTCGGGGGCGCAGCGCGGTGGTCCTCAGCTACGAGGGCGGGGTGCTCTTCGTCGCCGAGAACCTCTCCAGCGCCCTGCACAAGGTCAGCGAGATCTACGACCGGATCGGCTTCGCCGCCGTCGGTCGCTACAACGAGTTCGAGAACCTGCGCCGTGCCGGCGTCCGGATGGCCGATCTCAACGGGCTGAGCTACGACCGGCGGGACGTGACCGGCCGGGGCCTGGCGAACGCGTTCGCGCAGACCCTGGGCGCGATCTTCACCGAGCAGTCGAAGCCGTTCGAGGTGGAGATCTGCGTGGCCGAGGTGGGCGCCACCGCCGACGCCGACGAGCTCTACCGGCTCACCTACGACGGCTCCGTCAACGACGAGCCGGGCCGGATGGCGATGGGCGGGCAGGCCGAGTCGATCACCGGGGTGCTCAAGTCCGAGCACCGCGCCGACATGTCGCTCGGCGAGGCGGTCCGGGTGGCCGTGCGGGCGCTGGGCAGCGTGGGTGGCGAGAACGGCGCCCGGACCATCGCCGCCCACCAGCTCGAGGTGGCCGTGCTCGACCGCCGTCGGGTGGGTCGGACGTTCCGCCGGATCACCGGGGCCGCGCTGACCGCGCTGCTGGACGGGGAGGCGGCGAAGGCCGAGGGCCCGGCCGCCGGCGGTCCGGAGACGCCGGCGACGCCGACCGAGGAGGCGCAGAAGCCGACCACCTCCGCGGCCTCCGCGGACCTGGAGGACAAGCCCGGCAACCAGGCCGAGTAGACCGTCGCACTGCCGCCGGGGTCCGGGTCCGCCCGGGCCCCGGCGTTTCGCGTCCGGGTGCCGTGCCACTCGGGGCGCGTCGGGACGGGCACGCCCCGGCCGGCCTCGACCAGCCCGCAGGAAAGCCCAGGAGGCCCTGCCGGACCTGGGCCGGGCCCCGTGCGCCTGCGAGGGCCCGGAGCCCGTCAGCGCCACGCGGCGGGCCTCCGAGGCCCAGGCCACCCTGGCGGATCAGCGGGCGGCCTGTCGAGTCTGAACCACCGGCAGGCGGTCAGCGGGCGGCTGCGAGACCTCGGGCCACCGCAGGTGGTCAGCGGGTGGCGTTCCGATCCTGGCTCACCCACCCCCGAATCGGCGGGACCTGCGGTTCTGGAGCACCGGCAGATGGCTCCCAGCGGGTGGCCCGGACCCGGGCCACCCGCTGGCGGGTCAGCGGCGGCGCAGGAGCGGCTTGGTCAGGGCCCAGTAGCCGGCCGCTACCGCGTTGAAGACGCCCATGCCGGGGGGCGAGTCGACGTTCGAGGGGGCGACCCGGGCGGTCATCAGCTCGGCGATGACGCCGTCCGGAACGGTGCGCTCGGTCTGCAACTGCCGCCGGCGGGCCCGCAGCCAGGCCCGGTTGCGCCAGAGCCAGCCCCAGCCCCGGAACTTCTGCTTCGGCCAGCCGCCGGCGAGGGCCGCGGCCAGCATGGCGGCCTCGGTCAGCAGCAGCACCGGCGCGAGCAGCACCAGGGTCCGCGTCTCGTACGCGGTGAGCAGGGTGACCAGCCGGTTCCGTTCGACCAGGTAGAGCTTCAGGTCGTTGCGGGAGAACTCGTAGTGGTGCCGGACCACGGCGTCGGGCACGTACTCCAGGCGCAGCCCGCGCTGCCAGAGCCGGAGGCTCAGCTCGGTGTCCTCGTGGTAGGCGAAGTACTCGGCGGCGAAGCCGTCGAGCTCCTGCCAGCGCTGCCGGCTGATCACGAAGCAGCAGCCGCTCAGCGACGGCACGCTGGTGCGCACCGCGTGCGCGGTGGCCGGCTCGCCGTTGCCGCCGGCCCAGGAGAGGCCGGTGAAGTGCAGCGGGTTGCCGGAGGTGTTTATCAGCTCGGGCGTGTCGGCGAGCCGGATGGAGGCCATGGCGGCGCCGATCCCCGGCTCGGCGGCGACCGCGACGGTCTTGGCCAGGGCATCCGGCGCGACGATCGCGTCGGAGTTGACGAAGGCGAGCCAGTCGCCGGTCGCCTCCGCGGCACCGACCCGGCAGCCGCCGGAGTAGCCGGTGTTCTCCTCGGGCCGCAGCACCCGGACGCCGGGCAGGCCCTTGACGATGTCGATGCCGTCGCCGGTGCAGCCGTTGTCGACGACGATCAGCTCGATCTCCACGTCGGTGCTGGCCAGCACCGCCTGAGCGGCGTCGACCAGCCACGGCTCGGCGCCGTAGGCGAGCATGACCGCGCTGACCTGGGGTCGGTTCATCGGACGCCTCCGGAAACGCCGGTCGTGGCGGCCTCCCGGGTCGGGGGCGCCGTGGGGGTGGGTCGGGTGGCGCCGCGCAGCAGCAGCGCCATGGTGGCGGCCACCACGACGGAGCCGACCGTGTAGCCCAGCTCGACGCGCAGCGCGACCGACAGCGGGGCGAGGGTGGCCACCGCCAAGGCGGCCACGCCGACGGCCCAGGCGGCGGCCTGCGCGCGGTGCCGGTTGAGGGCGAGCAGGGCCTGGCCGAGCACCATCGCCCAGAGGTAGGCCAGGGTGGCGACGGCCAGCCAGGCGAAGTCGCCGTGGCCGAGGACGTCGGGCGCGTCGAAGAGAGTGCCGACCAGCCAGGGGCCGAGCAGCACCGCGCCGAGCGCGCCGAGCAGGCCCAGCGCGGTGACGACCCCCAGCGCCTTGCGCAGCAGGCTGTGGAAGGCGGTGTGGTCGCCGGTGGTCGCCGAGGTGGCCAACCCGGGCAGCAGGGAGGCCTGCAGCGAGGCGAAGACGAACAGCGGGATGCGGACCAGCACCAGCGCGGAGAGCAGCGCTCCGGCGGTCTCGACGTCGGACGGGTCGAGCAGCCGTACGTTGATCACGCCCACGTTGACCACGACCTGCGAGAGCAGGCTGGAGATGGTGAGCAGGCCGAGGCCGCGCAGAAGCAGGCCCCAGGCGACGGGCGCGCCGCCGCCGATGGCCCGCAGCACCGGCGGCAGGGTGAGCAGCACCCCGGCCAGCGGCGCGATCACCAGCACCAGCCCGTACCACAGGGGGGAGGTGACGCCGGCGAGCCCGAGCAGGGCGACCATGACGATGCGCAGCCCGCCGTCGACGCCGAGCTGCCCGCCGTACCAGGGGAAGAGCTGCAGGCCGGAGAGGATGCCGCGGGTGGTGTAGGCCACCGCCATCGCGGCGAGCGCCCCGATCAGCACCAGCACCATGTCGCCGTCGCCGGCGAAGAGCCGGTCGGTGAGGACGCGGTAACCGGCGACGACCACCAGCACCATGAGCGCGAGCACCCCGGCGGCGAGGGCGGCGCCCCGGGCGAGCACCGGCCCCGGCGGCAGCCCCTGGCTGCGCCGGGCGGCGACGATCCGGGCCACTTCCTGCTCCACCGGCATGAACACGCCGATGCCGAGGGTGAAGACGATCGACCAGAGCACCGACAGGGACGAGTAGTCCGCCTCGGTCAGGCTGTGCCCGGCGACCGCCAGGTGGACGTAGGAGGCGA
The DNA here is from genome assembly GCF_040649635.1 of Micromonospora sp. NPDC048909. Lineage (NCBI taxonomy): Bacteria > Bacillati > Actinomycetota > Actinomycetes > Micromonosporales > Micromonosporaceae > Micromonospora > Micromonospora sp. NPDC048909. Next base: position 56,626 of record NZ_JBEZFU010000010.1, read on the forward strand.
GCCCCAGCAGGCCCAGCCCGGCACCAACGGCGATGGTGCCGGGCGGGACGAGGTTCAGCAGGCGACGTATCACCGGCGGATGAGCGCCAGGGTGAGCACGGCGAAGGCCCGGCCGAGGTAGATCATCGCCTTGGCGGGGGAGTGGCTGGGCGTGCCGGCCATCCGCTTGCGCATGGCCACCGGCACCTGACGGATCCGGTAGCCGCGCCGGGCGGTGTGCACCAGCGTCTCGACCGTGTCGCCGAGGTACTCCACCGGGTACCAGGTGGCGAACATGTCGATGACCCGCCGGTTGGCGGCGCGGAAGCCCGAGGTGGTGTCGGTGAGCTTGGTCTTGGCGACCCGGGAGAGCACCGCGGAGAGCATCACCATGGCCCAGCGGCGGGGGCCGCGGACCGAGTAGTCGCCCTCGCCGGCGAACCGGGCGCCGATCACCAGGTCGTTCTCGTCGAGCAGGTCGACGAGCTTCGGCACGTAGCGGGGGTCGTGCTGCCCGTCGGCGTCGATCTGGATGGCGACGTCGAAGTCGTGCTCCCGGGCGTAGCGGTAGCCGAGCCGCATGGCCCCGCCCACCCCGAGGTTGTAGGGCAGCTGGGCGACGCGGGCGCCGGCGGCGGCCGCGACGGCCGCGGTGCGGTCGGTGGAGCCGTCGTCGACGACGAGCACCTCGACGCCGGGCAGCTCGCCGCGGACCTCGCCGACCACGTCGGCGATGGATCCGGACTCGTTGAGCGCCGGAATGATGATCAGGACGCGCTTGCCGTTAACCATCGTTGGACACCAGTTCGTTCCGGGCCGCCCGCTCGGCGTCGATCTCGGCGCGGAGCAGGGCGAAGTCTTCGGCCAGGGTGCGGGTCTCCTCCTCGAGGGCGCTGACCTCCCAGCTCAGGTGCACGCACACCAAGAGCAGGAAGACGATGCCGAGGAAGAGCACGAGGCTGACGCCGGCGGCGACGCCGAGCAGCTCGGCGACGTTGTCCAGCAGCCGGGGGAAGAGCGACAGCGGGATCACGATCAGCAGGACGCCGAACCAGAGCATGCCGTACTTCTCGCGGAGCTGGCGGCGGCGCAGCAGCTCGACGATGGTTGCCAGCAATATCAGGCCGGTCAGACCGGTGACAAGGGTGAGCTTCATGTGACCTTCCACGGGGGAGCGGAGGGGGCAAAGGCGGCTGCCAGGGTGGCTTGCCAGTCCGGCATCGCTGACAGGCCCGCGGCGATCCAGCGGCTGTGCCCTAGCACACTGTACGCCGGTCGGGGTGCGGGACGCGGAAACCGGTCGCTCGTGGTGGGGCGGATCCGCTCGGGATCGAGCCCGTGCAGGGTGAACGCGGCCCGAGCCAGGCCGTACCAGGTGGTCTGGCCGGTGCAGGTGCCGTGGTAGACGCCGGGCGCGGCCCGGCCGGCGAGCGCCGCGTCGGCGAGCGCGACCAGCTGGCTGGCGAGGGCGTACGACCAGGTGGGCTGGCCGTGCTGGTCGTCGACCACGTCGAGGTGCTCGCGCTGCCGGGCCAGCCGCAGCATGGTGGCCACGAAGTTCGGCCCGTGCGCGCCGTAGAGCCAGGCGGTGCGCACGACGTAGCCGGCGTCGGGCAGCAGCCGGGTGACGCTCTGCTCGCCGACGAGCTTGCCGCGGCCGTACGCGTTGACCGGCGCGGTGGGCGCGTCCTCCGGGTAGGGCTGCTCGGCGTCGCCGGCGAAGACGTAGTCCGTGGAGACCTGGATGAGCCGCGCGCCGGTGCCCGCGCAGGCCCGGGCGAGGTGGGCCACGGCGTGGCCGTTGACCGCGGTGGCGGCCTCCTCCTGCTGCTCGGCGCCGTCGACGTCGGTCCACGCCGCGCAGTTGATCACGACGTCGTGCCCGGTGACGGCGGCGCGGACCGCGTCGCCGTCGGTGATGTCGACCTCGGCCCGGGTGGCGGCGGTCACCTTGAGGTCGGGCCGGTCGGCGAGCACGTCGAGCAGGTCCCGGCCGAGCATGCCGCCCGCGCCGGTGACGAGCACCCGGGTCATGCGGCCGGGGCCGACTTCAGCGGCTCCCACCAGGCCCGGTTCTCCCGGTACCAGCGCACGGTCTCGGCGAGCCCGCGGTCCAGGTCGATGCTCGGGGCGTACCCCAGCTCGTCGCTGATCTTGGTGATGTCCAGCGAGTAGCGGCGGTCGTGGCCCTTGCGGTCGGCGACTGGGACGACCCGGTCCCAGCCGGCGCCGCAGGCCTCCAGGAGCAGGCCGGTGAGCTCCTTGTTGGTCAGCTCGGTGCCGCCGCCGATGTTGTAGACCTCACCGGCGCGGCCCTTCTGCTGGGCCAGCGCGATGCCCCGGCAGTGGTCGTGCACGTGCAGCCAGTCCCGCACGTTCCCGCCGTCGCCGTAGAGCGGCACGGTGCCGCCGTCGAGCAGGTTGGTGACGAAGAGCGGGATGACCTTCTCCGGGAACTGGTACGGCCCGTAGTTGTTGGAGCAGCGGGTGACCACCACGTCCATGCCGTGGGTGCGGTGGTAGGCCAGGGCGAGCAGGTCCGAGCCGGCCTTCGACGCCGAGTAGGGCGAGTTCGGCGCCAGCGGCCAGGTCTCGGTCCAGGAACCCTCGTCGATCGAGCCGTAGACCTCGTCGGTGGAGACGTGCACGAACCGGCCGGTGCCGTGGCGCAGCGCGGCGTCGAGCAGGGTCTGGGTGCCGAGCACGTTGGTGGTGACGAACGGCGCGGCGCCGGCGATCGAGCGGTCGACGTGCGATTCGGCGGCGAAGTGCACGATCACGTCGTGTCCGGCGACCACCTCGTCGACCACCTGCGGGTCGCAGATGTCGCCCTGCACGAAGCGCAACCGCGGGTCGTCGCGGACCGGGTCGAGGTTCGCCAGATTGCCCGAGTAGGTCAACTTGTCGAGCACGGTGACGGTGGCCGGCTCGATCGCGGGTACGTCGGCGGCGCTGCCCAGGGGCTTGCCCAGCAGCAGGCGAACGTACTCCGACCCGATGAATCCGGCTCCGCCGGTGACGAGGATCCTCACGGGTCCGAAAGTGTACGCGAAGTGAACCGGCGGCCGGGGGACGGCGACCCCGGTGTCCGATTGCCGGCGTGGCCGGTAGGCTCCCCCGGTGCGCGGAATCCTACTCGCCGGCGGCACCGGATCTCGGCTCTGGCCGATCACCCGGGCAGTGTCCAAGCAGCTGATGCCGGTCTTCGACAAGCCGATGATCTACTACCCGCTCTCCACCCTGGTGATGTCCGGGGTCCGGGAGATCCTGGTGATCACCACGCCGGAGGACCAGGACCAGTTCCGCCGGCTGCTCGGCGACGGCAGCCAGTGGGGCCTTCGGTTGGAGTACGTCACCCAGGCCCGGCCGGAGGGCATCGCGCAGGCGTTCGTGCTCGGCGCGGACTTCATCGGCGACGAGGCGGTCGCGCTCGTCCTCGGCGACAACATCTTCCACGGCGTCGGCCTGGGCCGGCAGCTGACCGCGCACGGCGACCTGGTCGGCGGTCGGGTCTTCGCGTACCCGGTGGCCAACCCGGAGGCGTACGGCGTGGTCGACTTCGACGCCGACGGCCGGGTGCTCTCGATCGAGGAGAAGCCGGCCCGGCCGAAGTCCCGCTACGCGGTGCCGGGGCTCTACTTCTACGACAACCGGGTGGTCGACATCGCCCGCAAGCTCACTCCGAGCGCGCGGGGCGAGTTGGAGATCACCGCGGTCAACGAGGCGTACCGCGAGATGGGCGAATTGTCGGTCACCGTGCTCGACCGGGGCACCGCCTGGCTGGACACCGGCACCTTCACCTCGATGATGCAGGCCGCCGAGTTCGTCCGGGTGATCGAGGAGCGGCAGGGTCTGAAGATCGGTTGCGTGGAGGAGGTGGCCTGGCGGGCAGGCCTGCTCGACGACGCGCAGCTGCGGTCGCTGGCCGAGCCGCTGACCAAGAGCGGTTACGGCGACTACCTGCTCGGCCTGCTCACCGAGAAGACCGAACAGGCGCTGATTCGGTGAGCGTGAGGAGTGAGCCGGGTCTGCGAGCCCCGCAGTCGCGAACGGAGATGGCCCGGTGAAGATCGCACCGCTGAGCATCGAGGGCGCCTGGGAGATCACCCCCCAGCAGCACGGCGACCCGCGCGGGCTGTTCATGGAGTGGTACCGCTTCGACCGGCTGGCCGAGGCGGTCGGCCATCCGATGCGGCTGGCGCAGGCCAACCTTTCCGTCTCCGCCCGCGGGGTGGTCCGCGGCATCCACTTCGCCGACGTCCCGCCCGGTCAGGCCAAGTACGTCACCTGCGTACGCGGGGCGGTGCTCGACGTGGTGGTCGACCTGCGGGTCGGCTCGCCCACCTTCGGTCGGTGGGAGGGCGTCCGGCTGGACGACGTGGAGCGCCGCGCGGTCTACCTCAGCGAGGGGCTCGGACACGGCTTCTGTGCGTTGAGCGACGACGCGACCCTGAGCTACCTCTGCTCGGCCACCTACAACCCGACCGGCGAGCACGCGGTGCACCCGCTCGACGAGGAGCTGGGCATCGAGTGGCCGGCCGACGTCGCGCAGTTGTCCGCTCGGGACGCCGCGGCGCCCACGCTGGCCGAGGCGCGTGAGTCCGGCCTGCTGCCGGACTACCAGGCGTGCCGGGCGTTCGTGGCGTCGCTTGGCCCGGACGGTATGTCGCACTCGGACGGTATTTGACCGTAGCGCCGGCACGACCTGTGGTGTGACAGTGACGAACGGGGCCTCCGGGCGGCTAATGTCACACCATGGAGCGGCGAATCTTCGGCCTCGAGACCGAGTACGGCGTCACCTGTACCTATCGCGGACAGCGGCGGCTGTCCCCTGACGAAGTCGCCCGATACCTCTTCCGTCGAGTGGTGTCCTGGGGCCGGTCCAGCAACGTGTTCCTGCGCAACGGGGCCCGGCTCTACCTGGACGTCGGTTCCCACCCGGAGTACGCCACCCCCGAGTGCGACTCCGTGGTCGACCTGGTCGCCCACGACCGGGCCGGTGAGCGGATCCTGGAGGGCCTGCTCGTCGACGCCGAGAAGCGGCTGCACGACGAGGGCATCGCGGGCGAGATCTACCTGTTCAAGAACAACACCGACTCGGCCGGCAACTCGTACGGCTGCCACGAGAACTACCTGGTCTCCCGGCACGGCGAGTTCGGCCGGTTGGCCGACGTGCTGATTCCGTTCCTGGTCACCCGGCAGCTGATCTGCGGTGCCGGCAAGGTGCTGCAGACCCCGCGGGGGGCGGTCTACTGCCTCTCCCAGCGCGCCGAGCACATCTGGGAGGGCGTCTCGTCGGCGACCACCCGCAGCCGCCCGATCATCAACACCCGCGACGAGCCGCACGCCGACGCCGAGCGCTACCGGCGGCTGCACGTGATCGTCGGCGACTCCAACATGAACGAGGTCACCACCCTGCTCAAGGTGGGCACGGCCGACATCGTGCTGCGGATGATCGAGGCCGGGGTGGTGATGCGCGACCTGTCGCTGGAGAACCCGATCCGGGCGATCCGCGAGGTGTCGCACGACATCACCGGCCGGCGCAAGGTGCGCCTCGCCTCCGGCAAGGAGGTCAGCGCGCTGGAGATCCAGCAGGAATACCTGGCCAAGGCGACCGAGTTCGTCGAGCGCCGCGGCGGCGACCAGACCGCCAAGCGGGTCGTCGAGCTGTGGGGCCGGGTGTTGAACGCGGTGGAGTCCGGTGACCTGGAGCCGGTCTCCCGGGAGATCGACTGGGTGACCAAGCTGCGGCTGATCGAGCGCTACCAGCGCAAGCACGATCTGCCGCTGTCGCACCCCCGGGTCGCCCAGATGGACCTCGCCTACCACGACGTGCGCCGCGGCCGCGGTCTCTACGGGCTGCTGGAGCGCCGCGGCGAGGTGGACCGGGTGGCCACCGACCCGGAGATCTTCGAGGCCAAGGAGACCCCGCCGCAGACCACCCGGGCCCGGCTGCGGGGCGAGTTCATCCGGCACGCCCAGGAGAAGCGCCGCGACTTCACCGTCGACTGGGTGCACCTGAAGCTCAACGACCAGGCGCAGCGCACCGTGCTGTGCAAGGACCCGTTCCGGGCCTACGACGAGCGCGTCGAGCGGCTGATCGCCAGCATGTGACCGGGCGGACCGGGCCGGCGGCGGTGGCGCCCGTCACCGGCCCGGCCGGCCCGGTAGGCTGGCCGGGCCATGACGACGTCTCCGAGCCCCGAGCCCACCGAGGGCGGCCGCCAGCGACAGAACTGGGTCGAACGCCGCCGCGAGAAGATCCGCGCCGAGATCGAGCGCAACCGGCGCGGTGAGTACACCGTGCCCACCTGGGTGCTGGCGCTCGCGCTGGTGCTGATCGTGGGCGCCTGGCTCGCCCTGATCTTCCTCGCCTGACCCCATCGCCCGCCCTCGGCCGGCTGTTCGCGCCTCCGCCGCCCGCGCCAGCCCAATCGCCTCAATCGCGCCGTCGAACCGTCGCCCGGATGCCGGCCGGCGTGACCCGCGCGGGCCAGCGGTTGGCCCGGTCGGGTCGCCGCCGCGGGTACCCGCCCGGCGTCGCCGCCGCGGTTCAGCGTTCCCGTGCACCCGCGTCGGCGGTCACCGGGACGCGACGACGCGGGAGGCGATCATGGACGACGACACGAGGGTGCCGCAGCCGGTGCGCGGCGGCAAGGGCTGGCGTGACCCCGGGCCACGGGACGTCACGCGGGACCGGGAGAACCCCGACCTGCTGGTCCCACCGGTCACCGACGCGGGCACGCTGCCCAACATGCGGTTCTCCTTCGCCGACGCGCACACCCGCATCGAGCAGGGCGGCTGGACCCGCGAGATCACCCAGCGGGAACTGCCGATCGCCACCGAGCTCTCCGGGGTGGACATGGCCCTGGAGCCGGGGGCGTACCGGGAGCTGCACTGGCACAAGCAGTCCGAATGGGCGTACGTGCTGAGCGGCAGCTGCCGGATCAGCGCGGTCGACCAGGAGGGGCGCAACTTCGTCGACGACGTGCGGGCCGGGGACCTGTGGTTCTTCCCGCAGGGGGTGCCGCACCACATCCAGGCCCTCGACGAGGGGGTGGAGTTCCTGCTGGTCTTCGACGACGGCGCGTTCTCCGAGAACGGCACGTTCCTGATCAGCGACTGGTTCGCGCACACCCCCCGGGACGTGCTGGCGAAGAACTTCGGCTGGGCGCCGGAGCTGCTGGATCGGCTGCCCGAGCGGGAGAAGTACATCTTCGCCGGGCAGGTCCCACCGTCGCTGGACCAGGACCGGGTGATCAGCCCGACCGGCAACGTGCCCAGCACGTTCAGCCATCGGATGCTGACCCAGCAGCCGCAGCGGTTTCCCGGCGGCACGGTCCGGATCGCCGATGTGGCGAACTTCGCCGCCGCGACCACCATCTGTGCCGCGCTGGTCGAGATCGACCCGGGCGGGCTGCGGGAGATGCACTGGCACCCCAACGACGACGAGTGGCAGTACTACATCTCGGGGCAGGGCCGGATGGGCGTCTTCGGCAGCACCGGGGTGGCGCGGACCTTCGACTTCCGCGCCGGCGACGTCGGGTACGTGCCGTTCGCCTACGGCCACTACATCGAGAACCTCGGGCCCGAGCCGCTGGTCTACCTGGAGATGTTCCGCAAGCCCCGGTTCGCCGACATCTCTCTGACCCAGTGGATGGCGAACACCCCGGCCGAGGTGGTGGCCGACACCCTCAACCTGCCCCGGGAGGTGATCGCCGGGCTGCCCCGGGACAAGCGTCCGGTCGTCCGCTGACCGCCGGAGCGGGCGTCACTCCCCGCCGAACAGGGCGGCGGCGTGTCGACCGGCGGCCGCGGCGGCGAGGAAGTAGGCGTGGTCGGCGTCCAGGCCGCGGCCCATGGTGGAGAGCGGCGCGGCGCTGGCCCGCAGCGCGGCGTCCAGCCCGTCGGTGGGCACCCGTACGATCCGGTGCCGCGTCGCGAGCGGGACGAGCGCCGCGTCGACCTCGGCGGCCAGTGCCGGGTCGAGGCCGTCGGGCACCACCAGTTCCGCGGCGGCGAGCGCCACCCGGCCGTACGCGGTGAGGCTGTGGTGCGACACGCCCCGGTGCCGCGGGCGGGGGTCGGCTGCGGAGATGCGCAGCGAGCCGACCGGCCGCCCGCCCAGCGTGGCGACCGCGTTGACCGCCTCGCCGACCGCCACCCCGGAGAAGCCCCAGCGGGTGCCGGTGCCGAGGTTGCCCGGCCCCTGGGCGACGATCGCCACGTCGGCGTCCAGCACGTGCCGGGCGGCGAGCAGCCCGCTGTGCAGGGTGCTGGCCTCCAGGTCACCGCCGAAGGCCTGCCCGACGCTGATCGTGCCGACCAGCTCGTCGCGCAGCCCGGCGAGGGTGCGGGAGAACCAGGCCGGCAGGGCGCCGCCGTCGGTGAGGAGGTACGCCACCCGGGCGTGCGGCGCGTCGGCGCGGATGCCGGCCAGGATCGCCGGCAGGGCCGAGTGCAGGTCGGCGGTGACCACCGGCAGCCCGGCGAGGTCATCGGCGCTCTCCAGCACCGCCCGGTGCGGCGAGGCTTCCTCGTCCACCCCGAGCAGGATCGGCTGCAGTGGCGTGTAGCGGGCCTTCACCAGGTGCCCGGCGTCGCGGCTGTCGCCGGACACGGGCGGGTCCGGCGGTAGCCGGTCGGGCAGCGCGACGACCAGCGCGTACCCGCCGGTGCCGAGCCCCATCAGCAGCGCGCCGGCGTTGAGCAGCACCCGGTCGCCGGGTTCCGGTCGGCCGACCAGCTCCGGGTAGGCCAGCGCCCGCATGGTCGAGCCGTCGGGCAGCGCCACGTCCAGCTCCACCGCCCCGGCCCACCCTCGCCGCAGCGCCGTCACCGTCCCGGACCGCCATCGCACCATGACGGGCACGCTAGTCGGCGCGTCCACCACGGCCCGCGCCCGGGTCGGCGCGCGATCGGCTCAGCGCGGGTCGGTCTCGGTGGGCCCGCCGTCCGGCAAGGGTTGCCCGGTCGACTGGGCCGGTGGGTCGGCCTCGGTCAGCGATCCGGTCGGGTCGAGGAAGAGGTAGCGGATCTCCGGGTAGCGGTCCCGCAGCCGCCGCTCCGCCTCGTCGGCGGTGGCCTCGATGGCCGCGCCGGTGGCTTGGTCGTTGAAGTCGACCTTGGCGGCGACCAGGATGTCCGTCGGGCCGAGCTGCATGGTGAGCAGCGTGCCGACCTGCCGCACCTCGGGCAGCCTCGCCAGGGAGTGCTCGATCTCGCGCCGCAGCCGGTCCGACACCCCCCGCCCGACCAGCAGCGACAGGTTGCTGTACGCCAGGATCCCGGCGACCACCAGCAGCAGCACGCCGATCAGGACGGAGGCGACGCCGTCCCAGAGCTCGTCGCCGGTGAGCTCGGAGAGGCCCACGCCCAACCCGGCCAGCAGCAGCCCGATCAGCGCCGCGCTGTCCTCCAGGAAGACCGCCTTGACCGTGGTGTCGGCGGTCAGCCGCAGGTACCGCCGCGGGGTGGTCCGCCAGCGCCGCGACTCGCGGCGAACCTGGCGTACCGCCCGGGCCAGCGAGATCGACTCGATCGCGAAGGAGACCGCCAGCACCAGGTACGAGACCAGGTAGTCCCCGCTGTGCTCGTGCACCAGGATGGTGGTCACGCCGTGGGTGATCGCGAAGCCGGCGCCGGCGACGAAGGTGAACAGGGCCGCGAAGAAGGCCCAGATGTAGCTCTCCTTGCCGTAGCCGAACGGGTGCCGGGCGTCCGGGGGCCGGGCGCCGCGACGCAGCGCCATGAAGAGCAGCACCTCGGTGGTGGTGTCGGCGACCGAGTGCGCGGCCTCGGAGAGCATCGACGCGGAACCGGAGATCAGGCCGGCGATCAGCTTGGCCACCGCGATGGCGAGGTTCGCCGTGCCGGCGACGACCACGGTGCCGACGCTCTCGCTCTTGACCTCCGGCTGGGACATGAGGCAACCCTATGGCCGCCCGTGGCCCCCTCGCCGGCCGAGCCGGAGGTGGCCGGGCGACGGGGGGACAGGACCGGTTCGACGTACCATCCGGCGCGCCCGCGTGGGTGCACGGCTACGGCGCGTCGGCTGCTAGCGTCTACCCGTGTCCCGGACCCGTACCGAACGCCTGGTCAACCTGGTGATCTGTCTGCTCTCCACGCGCCGGTTCCTGACCGCCGCGCAGATCGCCGCGACCGTGCCCGGTTACGAGCACGACCCGAACGACGCCCGCGACCACGAGGCCTTCCAGCGCAAGTTCGAGCGGGACAAGGCCGAGCTGCGTGAGCTGGGCGTCCCGCTGGAGACCGGCACGGCCAGCGTCTTCGACGCCGAGCCCGGCTACCGCATCGCGCCGCGCGAGTACGCCCTGCCGGACATCCCGCTGGAGCCGGACGAGGCGGCCGCGGTGGGCATCGCCGCCCGGCTCTGGCAGCACGCCGGGCTGGCCGCCGCCGCGTCCTCCGGGCTGGCCAAGCTGCGCGCCGCCGGGGTGGACGTCGACCCGCAGGCGACCCTCGGCCTGGAGCCGATGGTCACCGTCGACCCGGCCTTCGCGCCGCTCACCGCCGCCGCCCGGGACCGCCGGGAGGTCGGCTTCGACTACCGGGTGCCCGACCGGGACGCGCCGACCCGCCGCCGGCTGCAGCCGTGGGGCGTGGTCTGCTGGCGTGGCCGCTGGTACGTGGTCGGCCACGACCTGGACCGGGCCGCCACCCGCTGTTTCCGGCTGTCCCGGGTGGTCGGCGCGGTGCGCGTCACCGGTGATCCCGGCGGCTACCAGCCGCCGGCCGGGGTCGACCTGATCAGCCACGTCGCCCGCTGGTCTGGGCCGGTGGAGCGGACCGGGCGGGCGACCGTGCTGGCCGCCCCGGGCCGGGCCGCCGGGCTGCGCCGCTGGGCCGTCGACGTCGCCGCCGGACCGGACGGCGACCGGCTCGTCCTGCCGTACGCCGACCCGGACTCGCTCGCCGGCCAGCTCGTCGGCTACGGCCCGGACGTGCGGGTGATCGACCCGCCGGAGGTGCGTGAGGCGGTCATCCAACGGCTGAAGGAGATCGCGGTGCGGCACGACGAGCTGGCGGTGGCCGGGGGCGCCCGGTGACCCGGCCCGCCGCCCGGGGCGGCTCCCGCGCCTCCGCCGACCGACTGGCCCGGCTGCTCAACCTGGTGCCCTACCTGCTGGCCCGCCCCGGCATCGAGATCGCCGAGGCGGCCGACGACCTCGGGGTCACCGAGCGGCAGCTGCGCGAGGACCTGGAGCTGCTCTGGGTCTGCGGCCTGCCCGGCTACGGCCCGGGCGACCTGATCGACATGGCCTTCGACGGCGACCGGGTGACCATCACCTACGACGCCGGCATCGACCGGCCGCTGCGGCTCACCCCGGACGAGGCCCTCGCGCTGGTGGTGGCGTTGCGGATGCTCGCCGAGACGCCGGGGGTGACCAACCGGGAGGCGGTGGAGCGCGCCCTCGCCAAGATCGAGGACGCGGCCGGCGACCTGGTCGGCGCGCCGGTGGAGGTGCGGCTGCCGGCGGACACCCGCCGGGTGGAGGCGCTGCGGGCCGCCGTGGAGGGCGGCCGGGCGCTGCGGATCACCTACTACACCGCGGCCCGGGACGAGACCACCGAACGGACCATTGACCCGCTGCGGATGCTGATGGTCGGCGGCCGGGCGTACGTGGAGGCCTGGTGCCGCCGGGTCGAGGCGGTCCGGCTGTTCCGGGCCGACCGGATCGACGCGGTGACCGAGCTGGACGAGCCGGCCGTGGTACCGCCGCAGGCGCGCCCGCACGACCTCACCGACGGGGTGTTCCGGCCCTCGCCGGACCTGCCGCTGATCACCCTGCGGGTCGGTCGGGGCGAGCGGTGGATCACCGAGTACTACCCCTGCGAGCGGGTGGAGGCCGGCGACGGCGACCACTGGCTGGTCTCGCTGCGGGTCACCGACCTGGCCTGGGCGCGCCGGTTCGTGCTGGGCCTCGGCCCGGACGTGACCGTGGTCGCCCCGGCCGAGCTGGCCGAGCAGGTCCGGGCGGCGGCGACGGCCGCGCTCGACGCGTACGCCAGTCCCGCGCCCGCCGCCCGACAGGGCGCACCGGACGCCGCCGCCGCGCCGCCGGCCGCCGATCCGGCGGTCGCCGCCGGACCCCGGTAGGCTGACCGCCGTGGTGAAGTGGATCGTGCTCGCGGTGGTGCTGTTCGCCCTCCTCGTGCTCGCCCTGGCCGTCCGGGCGGTGCTGGCCCGGCTGCCCGGGCTGCGCCGGGCGGCGGTGGCGTTGCAGCGCCGGCAGGCCGAGGCGGAGGCCCTCGCGGGGTCGGCCCAGGCGCTCCAGGCGCGGGCCGAGACGGTCTCCCGGCAGCTCGCCGACGCGCAGCTCCGGGTCGAGCTGATCAGGGCCAATCGGGGCGACTGATCGACGGGCGTCGCGCCGCTCGGCGGGGCGGTGATCGGCGCGGGTCGAATCGCCGCGCGAGCCGTTGGAGAAGTGGGCAGAAACCGAGCGGCGACGTCGGTTGACGGAACATCCCAGGTTGGTCAAGACTTCACCGGCCGGGATCAACCATCACCGCCCCGGCGGGTGGCAACGGGCCGATACGCACGTACGATGGGCTCCGACACACCCCACGCTGTCTCACATTCGACTGGAGCTTCCCATGGGTGCCCTCAAGCCGTGGCACATCGCCATTCTCGTGGTCGTGCTGATCCTGCTCTTCGGCGCGAAGCGGCTCCCCGACGCGGCCCGCTCGCTGGGCCGCTCGCTGCGGATCATCAAGGCAGAGACCAAGAGCCTGCAGGACGACGACCGCGACCTGGCCGAGAAGGCCGACGCGCAGGCCGGCTACCAGCCGCTCCCGCCGTACGCGGGTCAGCAGCAGCCGCAGCAGGCCCCGTACCAGGCCCCGCCGCAGCAGCCGGTCGCCGACCCGGTGCAGCGCGTCCGCGACAACTGACCGAAGGGCCCGACGACCGTGGCCTTGGCACTGCGTAAGCGCGGCCCGAGCAAGTTCCAGCAGGCCGCCGACGGCTCGATGACGCTCATCGAGCACGTGCGCGACCTGCGCAACCGGCTGTTCCGCGCCTCCCTGGCGATCCTGGTCGGCTTCGGCGTCGGCATCTGGCTCGCCGACAAGGTGCGGGTGCTGCTCTCCAAGCCCTACTGCGATCTGCCGCAGGCGATCGACCCCACCACCGGTGTCTGCAAGTTCGTGCAGCTGGGCGTGGCGGACGTCTTCCTGCTCAACCTGAAGATCGGGCTCTGGGTGGGGTTGATCGTCGCCGCGCCGGTCTGGCTCTACCAGCTCTGGGCGTTCATCGCCCCCGGGCTGCACAAGCACGAGCGGCGCTACGCCTACATCTTCACCTCGCTCGCGGCGCCGTTGTTCGCGGCGGGCGCCGTGCTGGCGTTCTTCGTGACCACCAAGGGCCTCGAGTTCCTGCTCAACATCTCCGGGCCGGACATCGCGACCACTCTGGAGGTCACCCGCTACATCTCGTTCGTCACCAACCTGATCCTGCTGTTCGGGGTGGCGTTCGAGTTCCCGCTGCTGGTGCTGATGCTCAACTTCGTCGGCATCGCCAGCGCCAAGCGGCTGCTGAGCTGGTGGCGGATCGCGGTCTTCGTGTTCTTCGCCTTCTCCGCGGTGGTCACCCCCACTCCGGACCCGTTCGGCATGACCGCGCTGGCGATCTGCCTCTGCGCGCTCTACTTCGCCGCTGTCGGGGTCGCGTTCATCAACGACAAGCGGCGCGGGCGGGGCAAGGAGGTCTACGCCGGCATCGGCGACGACGAGGTGTCGCCGCTGGAGTTCGACCCGGAGCCGGTCGAGGCCGGACAGCGGGTCGACGCGACCGCCCCGGTCGCCGCGCCGGACCCGATCGCCGCGCCGGCGCCGATCGACCGCCGCTACGACGACATGACCTGACGTACGGTAGCCACCGCCGTACCGGCCGAAGTGCCGGTCCGACACGCTGACGAGGAAACGCCGCCCGACTCGGGCGGCGTTTCTCGTGCCGGTAGTTTCCTCGCCGTGACCGCAGAAGTTCACCCCTCCGTCACCCCCGACGGTCCCGTCGCGGTACTGGCCAATCCGAGCGCCGGCCGGGGCCGGCACCGGGGCCTGTTGGCGCCGCTGCTGTCCCGGCTCGCCACCGGCGGCCGGCCGGTCCGGCTGTTGGAGGCGCACACCGCCGACGAGGCCGAGGCTGTCTGCCGGGACGCGGTCGCCGACGGGGTCGCGGCCCTGGTCGCGGTCGGCGGCGACGGCACGATGCACCGGGGGATCCAGGCGGTCGCCGGCACCACGATCCCGTTCGGCCCGGTGCCGGCCGGCACCGGTAACGACTTCGCCGCCGACACCGGCTTCCCCACCGATCCGCTCGCCGCCGCCGAGGTGATGGCCGCCGCGCTGCGTGACGGCCGCAGCAGCCCGGTGGACCTGGCCCGGATGACCGGCCCGACCGGTCCGCCCCGCTGGTACGGGGCGGTGCTCGCCGCCGGTTTCGACGCGATCGTCAACGAGCGGGCCAACCGGATGAGCTGGCCGCGGGGCCCGCGCCGCTACGACCTGGCGATCATGGTCGAGCTGGCCCGGCTGCGCCCACGCCGGTACAAGCTGCGCCTCGACGGCGAACCGCACGAGGTCGACGCGGTGCTGGTGGCGGTGGGCAACTGCCCGAGCTACGGCGGCGGGATGCGGATCTGCCCGGACGCCGACCCGACCGACGGCCTGCTCGACGTGGTGGTCGGCGGTCGGTTGGACCGGCGCACCCTGATCCGGGTCAAGCCGAGCATCTACCAGGGCACCCACCTGCGGCACCCGCTGGTGCACAGCTACCGGGTCCGCACGGTCGAGCTGGCCGCCGAGGGCATCACCACGTACGCCGACGGGGAGCGGTCGCTGGAGCTGCCGCTGACGGTCAGCGCCGTGCCGGGCGCCCTGCGGCTGCTGCGTTGACCCGGACCGCGCCGATGCTGGCCGCGATCACCAGGGCGATGGCCAGCACCTCCACGACGGTGAGCTGCTGCTCCAGCACCAGGTAGCCGGCGAGCGAGGCGATCGCCGGGCCGAGGCTCATCATGACCGCGAAGGTGGCGGTGGGCAGCCGACGCAGCGCCAGTAGTTCGAGGGTGTAGGGCAGCCCCGAGGCGAGCACGGCGAGGGCGGTCCCGAGCGCCAGCACCGGCGGGTCCAGCAGCACCGTACCGGCGGTCGCCAGCCCGGGCGGCAGGGTCACCACGGCGGCGACGGCCAGCGCCAGGGCCAACCCGTCGGCGCCCCGGAAGCGCGCACCGACCCGCGCGCTGAGCACGATGTACGCCGCCCAGAGCGCGCCCGCGGCCAGCGCCAGGCCGGCGCCGAGCGGGTCCAATCGGTTGAAGCCGCCCTGGCCGAGCAGGGCCACCCCGGCCAGCGCCACCGCGGCGCAGGCCCAGCTGGCCGCCCGGCGCGCGGCGAAGACCGACAGCGCCAGCGGGCCGAGCACCTCCAGGGTCACCGCCGGGCCGAGCGGGATCCGCTCGATGGCCTGGTAGAAGATCGAGTTCATGCTGGCCAGGGCCAACCCGAACGCTCCGGCGGCCACCCAGTCGGCCCGGTCGTGCCCGCGCAGCCGCGGCCGGCAGACGACCAGCAGCAGCACCGCGGAGATGGCCAGCCGCAGGGTGACCGCGCCGAACACGCCGGTACGGGGGAAGAGCAGGGCGGCGACCGCGGAGCCGAACTGCACCGACAGCGCCCCGCCGAGCACCAGCCCGACCGCGCCCACCCCACCCTGCCGGGCCGGCGGGGTGCTGGCGGCGGGCCGGTCGGGCAGCAGGGTGTCGGTCACGCCTGCGACGCTATGAGCTGGCGCGCTGCCAGGGAAATGCCGATTCGACAGCGCTTATGCTTCCCGGTTATGACCGTCGAGCTGCGGCACCTGCGCGCCTTCCTCGCCATCGCGGAGGAGGGCGGCATCACCCGGGCCGCCGCCCGGCTGCGGGTCAGCCAGCCCGCCCTGTCGCGGACCCTGCGCCAGCTCGAGGACCATCTGGGCGTACGGCTGGTCGAGCGCTCCACCCACCACCTGGCGCTCACCGTGGCCGGCCGCTCGTTCCGGGACCGGGCCGCCGTGGCGGTCGCCGCGGTCGACGACGTGCTGACCCCCGGGCAGGGCGTCGGCTGGCCGCTGCGGCTCGGCCACGCCTGGTCGGCGCTCGGCGGGCACACCGTCACGCTGCTGCGTCGGTGGCGGCAGGCCTACCCGCAGACGCCGCTGGAGCTGCTGCGCATCGACGACCGGACGGCCGGGCTGGCCCGGGGCGCGGTGGACGTCGCCGTGCTGCGCCAGCCGGTCGAGCTGCCCGACGTACGGACGGTGCGGCTGCTGGCCGAGGCGCGGCTGGCCACCGTGCCGGCGGACAGCCCGCTCGCCGGCCGGGCCGAGCTGACCCTGGCCGACCTGGTCGACCAGCCGATCGCGGTGAACAGCGAGACCGGCACCACCACCCTCGGGCTGTGGCCGAACGGCGCCGCCCCGGCCACCGTGGTGCCGGTGGCCAACACCGACGACTGGCTGGCCGCGATCAGCTCCGGCCGCGCCGTGGGGGTGACCACCACCGCCACGGCGGCCATGTATCCCAGCCCGGCGGTGGCGTACCGGCCGCTCGTGGACGCGCCCGCGGTGCCCGTGCTGCTCGCCTGGCGGCACCCGCCGAGCCACCCGGCCGTGCCCGACCTGGTGGCCCTGACCCGGGAGGTCGTGCGCGACTGACCCTCGCCGGAGTCGGTGGGTCAGGCCGGCAGGGCCAGGTCGAGGACCGCGCCGAGGCCGTTCTCCCGGCCCGGCTCGGCGGCCGGCAGCACCAGCACCGCGCAGCCGGCGGCGGCCGCGCCCGCGTCGGCCGGGGTGTCGCCCACCATCAACGTCTGCTCCGGGTCGACACCGAGCATCCCGCAGGCGCGCCAGAAGATCGCCGGATCGGGCTTGCAGCGGCCCACCTCGTAGGAGAGCACGAACGCGTCGACCAGTTCGGTGAGCTGCCACGCGTCGAACATCGGCCGCAGGTCGAAGCCGATGTTGCTGACCACCGCCACCCGTACGCCCGCGTCGCGCAGCGCGGCGAGCGTCGGGGCGGCGTCGGGGTAGGGGACCCAGCCCTCGGGGACCAGCACCCGGTCGTAGAGCGCGTCGGCGAACCCCTCGATCCCGGCGTCGACCGCCTCGGCCAGCCCCGTGTAGGCGGCGCGGTGCGCGTGCGGGTAGAGATCGCGGGTGGACCACAGCTCGGCCAGCCGGGGCGGCACCCGGGCGGGCAGCGGCCCACCGGCCCGCCCGGCGGTGAGCAGCCGGTCGGCCAGCGCCGTCGCCCGGACCCGCTCCAGGTCGACGCCGCACGCCGCCGCGGCCTGGCGCACCCACTCGCGCGGCTCCTCCACCTGGGCGAGGGTGCCGTGGAAGTCGAAGAGCACCGCCTTGACCTGCCGGCGCGACGGCCGCGACGGGCGGCCGGCGTCGGCGCGGCCCGGGACAGGAGGCTGGGTCGGTTCGGGTTGGTCCGGCACGTCGTGCACCCTACCGACCGCCTCCGACGGCCCTTCCGGTCGGCCTTGTCCGATGTCCGGTCCGGGTACGCATTAATCTTGGTGCTATGTCGAGCCCCGCCGAGCGGTACGCCGCGGCGCGCCGCCGGGCCGCGCAGGCCTCACAGTTCCCGGCGCTGGAAGAGTTCGCCCTTGACCTGGGGTTCGATCTCGACGACTTCCAGCGGGAGGCGTGTCAGGCGTTGGAGCGCGGCAGCGGCGTGCTCGTCTGCGCGCCCACCGGCGCCGGCAAGACGGTGGTCGGTGAGTTCGCCGTACACCTGGCGTTGACCGGTGGGGCGACGACGCCGGCCGACGGCGCGCAGCCCGCCCCCGGCGGCACCCGGCGCAAGTGCTTCTACACCACGCCGATCAAGGCGCTCTCCAACCAGAAGTACCACGACCTGGTCAACCGCTACGGCGCCGAGCAGGTCGGGCTGCTCACCGGCGACAACGCGATCAACGGCGACGCGCCCGTGGTGGTGATGACCACCGAGGTGCTGCGCAACATGCTCTACGCCGGCTCCAGCACCCTGGAGGGGCTGGCGTACGTGGTGATGGACGAGGTGCACTACCTCGCCGACCGGTTCCGGGGCGGCGTGTGGGAAGAAGTGATCATCCACCTGCCCGCCTCGGTCACCCTGGTCTCACTCTCGGCGACCGTCTCCAACGCCGAGGAGTTCGCCGACTGGCTGGTCACCGTGCGCGGCGAGACGGCGGTGGTGGTCAGCGAGCACCGGCCGGTGCCGCTGTGGCAGCACATGCTGGTCGGCAAGCGGATGTTCGACCTCTTCCACGACGCCGACGCGGCCCGCAAGCACGACGTGCACCCGGAGCTGCTGCGCTACACCCGGGACACGACGCGCCGGCTGGAGCTGGGTGAGGGACGCAGCGCCGGTCCGGGGGGCGGCCGGCGCGGACCGCGCTGGCGCGGCCCGCTGCGACCGGACATCGTCGAACGGCTGGACCGCGAGGGGTTGCTCCCGGCGATCCTGTTCATCTTCAGCCGGGCCGGCTGCGCCGCCGCGGTGCAGCAGTGCCTCGCCGCCGGCCTGCGGCTCACCTCGCCCGAGGAGCGGGCGGAGATCCGTCGGGTGGTCGAGTCCCGGGTCACCGCGATTCCCGGCGAGGACCTGACCGTGCTCGGCTACTGGGAGTGGCTCGACGGGCTGGAGCGCGGCCTCGCCGCCCACCACGCCGGCATGCTGCCGGTGTTCAAGGAGATCGTCGAGGAGCTCTTCGTCCGGGGTCTGGTCAAGGCGGTCTTCGCGACCGAGACGCTGGCCCTGGGGATCAACATGCCGGCCCGCTGCGTGGTGCTGGAGCGGCTGGTCAAGTACAACGGCGAGGCGCACGTCGACCTCACCCCGGGGGAGTACACGCAGCTCACCGGGCGGGCCGGGCGCCGGGGCATCGACGTCGAGGGGCACGCCGTGGTGGTGTGGTCCCCGGAGACCGACCCGCGGCACGTGGCGGGGCTGGCATCCACCCGCACCTACCCGCTGCGGTCCAGCTTCCGGCCCTCGTACAACATGGCGGTGAACCTGGTCGGCACGGTCGGCGCGGATCCGGCCCGGGCGCTGCTGGAGTCCTCCTTCGCCCAGTTCCAGGCGGACCGCTCGGTGGTCGGCCTGGCCCGCCAGGTGCAGCGCAACACCGAGACCATCGAGGCGTACGGCGCGGAAGCGGCCTGCCACCACGGCGACTTCGACGAGTACTTCGCGCTGCGGGTGGCGATCGCCGACCGGGAGCGGGCGATCGCCCGGCAGGGGCAGAGCCAGCGCAAGGCGGCCGCCGTCGCGTCGCTGGAGCGGCTGCGGGTCGGCGACGTGATCCGGGTGCCCGCCGGGCGGCGGGCCGGCCTGGCGGTGGTGCTGGACCCGGCGACCGGCGGGTTCGGTGAGCCTCGGCCGTTGGTGCTCACCCAGGACCGCTGGGCCGGGCGGGTCAGCCCGGGCGACTTCACCACCCCGGCCGAGGTGCTCGCCCGGATCCGGGTGCCGAAGCACTTCAACCACCGCTCGCCGGCGGCCCGGCGCGACCTGGCCGCCGAGGTCAGCGGCACCGGCCTGGACCGGCACGCCGGGCGCCGGGGCGGTCGGTCCCGGCAGCCGGTGGGCGAGGACCACCGGCTCACCCAGCTCCGCTCCGAGCTGCGCCGGCATCCGTGCCACGCCTGCCCCGAGCGGGAGGAGCACGCCCGCTGGGCCGAGCGGCGGCGCCGGCTGGAGCGGGACACCGAGGAGCTGCGGGAGCGGGTGGCCGGGCGGACCGGTTCGCTGGCCCGTACCTTCGACCGGATCGTCGCGCTGCTCACCACCCGGGGCTACCTGACCTCCGACGGGACGGTCACCGACGCGGGTCGGATGCTCGGTCGGATCTGGACCGAGGCGGACCTGCTGGTCGCCGAGTGCCTGCGCCGGGGGGTCTGGGACGGGCTCTCCCCGGCGGAGCTGGCCGCCGCCGTGTCGGTGGTGGTCTTCGAGGCCCGCCGGGATGTCGACGAGCGGGCGTCGCTGCCGCGCGGCCCGGTCGCCGACGCGGTGGACGAGACCTTGAAGCTGTGGAGCGACATCGAGGCGGACGAGGCCGCCCGGGGGCTGACGGTGACCCGGGAGCCGGATCTCGGCTTCGCCTGGCCGATCTACCGGTGGGCCCGGGGCGAGGCGCTGGCCAAGGTGCTCGCCAGCGGTCACGAGCTCGACGGGGAGATGCCGGCCGGCGACTTCGTCCGCTGGTCCCGCCAGGTGGTCGACCTGCTCGGCCAGCTCGCCGACTCCGGCGGGGCGTCGGCCGAGCTGCGGTCCACCGCCCGGCAGGCGATCGGCGCGGTGAACCGCGGGGTGCTGGCCTACCACACCGCCGCCTGAGCGCTCGGAGCGAAAACCATCGGCCCGGCCCCGAGCACGCTCGGGGCCGGGCCGATGCGGGTCGGGACCGTCCGGGGTCAGGTCTGGCCGGTCCGGGCCGGCCGGGTCAGGTTTGGCCGGGTAGGGGCCGCCCGAGGTCAGGGGTGCTCGGGGTCAGGGGTGCCCGGCGAGCGCGTCGACCAGGCGCCGGGTGGAGCCGGCCAGGTTCCACTGGCGGGCCAGCTCCAGCAGGCCGTCGGGGTCGACTGGGGCGCTCGGCAGCGCGGTCGGCAGCTCCGGCAGCGGCACGTCGAGGGCGACGCGGACCACCTTCGGGGCCACCGCCAGGTAGTCGCCGGCCGCGGCGAGCTTGGCGCGAAGCCCTGGCGCGAAGCCCGACTTCGGATCGTCGAGCGCGGCGAGGATGCCGGCCAGGTCGCCGTAGCGGTCGATCAACCGGGCGGCGGTCTTCTCACCGACGCCCGGCACCCCGGGCAGCCCGTCGCTGGGGTCGCCGCGCAGCGCCGCGAAGTCGGCGTAGCTCGCGGCGGGTACGCCGTAGCGGGCCCGCACCGCGGCGTCGTCGCAGTCGTCCAGCTTGGCCACGCCCCGGCCGATGTAGAGCAGCCGCACCGGCCGGGCGTCGTCGACCAGCTGGAAGAGGTCGCGGTCGCCGGAGACCACCTCGACCGGCGCCGGCTGGGTGACCGAGAGCGTGCCGAGCACGTCGTCGGCCTCGTAGCCCGTCGCGCCGACGGTGGTGATGCCGATGGCGGTGAGCACGTCGAGGATCACCGGCACCTGCGGGGTGAGCGTGTCGGGCACCACCTCGCCCCCCTCCGGCGCGAGCCGGTGGGCCTTGTATGACGGCAGCAGCGCCACCCGCCAGTCGGGCCGCCAGTCGAAGTCCATCGCGCAGACCATCCGGTCGGGCCGGCGGGTGCGGATCAGGGTCGCCAACATGTCGAGGAAGCCGCGCACCGCGTTGACCGGGGTGCCGTCCTCGGCCCGGGCGGCCGACTCGGGGATGCCGAAGTAGGCCCGGAAGTAGAGGCTCGGGGAGTCGATCAGCAGGATCGGGGGTCGCTGTGCCACGCCGGACAGCCTGGCACAGCCCACCGACGAAACGACAGCGCGGCACGGCGGGAACGAGCCCGGCGTTCGGCGACGGCACCGGTGGCGGCCCTTCATGGTCGGGGTCGTCGCCGGTGGGACGGCGGAACCGGGCTGCGGCTCGCGTCGGGCGGGGGCAGACTGCCTGACGTGGCGTTTCTCCCCGGCCTGACGCTGGCCCGCCGGTACCACGACGAGGTGCTCGCGCCGATCCTGCGCCGGCGGTGCCCCGACCTGCGGTACGCGGCCGGGCGGCTCGACGGCGGCTCGGAGCTGCTCGGCCTGGACACCGCCCGCTCCACCGACCACGACTGGGGCCCGCGCGCGCAGCTCTTCGTCGCGGCGGGCGACGCCGGGCGGTTACCGGAGGTACGCGCCGTGCTGGAGGCCGAGCTGCCGGCGGAGTTCCTGGGCTGGCCGACCCGGTTTGCTGGCGACGACGCGCGGCTGGGCGTCGTGGATCCGGCGGGTGCCCGGCACGGGGTGAGCGTGACAGAGCTGGGCGGCTGGTGGCGCGAGCGGCTCGGGTTCGACCCGGCGGCCGGGGTCGGTGTGGAGGACTGGCTGGCCACGCCGACGCAGCGGCTGGCCGAGGTCACCGGCGGCGCGGTCTTCCACGACGGCCTGGGTGGCGCGCTCACCGCCGGCCGTGCCGCGCTCGCCTGGTATCCGGACGACGTCTGGCGGCACGTGCTCGCTGCCGGGTGGACCCGGGTCGCCCAGGCCGAGCACCTGCCCGGCCGCTGCGCCGAGGTCGGCGACGAGCTGGGCAGCCGGGTGGTCACCGCCGGCCTGGCTCGGGACCTGATGCGGCTCGGTCTGCTGCTGCGCCGCCGCTGGCCGCCGTACGACAAGTGGCTCGGCACCACCTTCGCCCGGCTGCCGGAGGCGGCCCCGGTGGTCGCCGGGCTGGCCGATGCGCTCGGCCCGGGCGACTGGGCGCGGCGGCAGGCGGGGCTGGTCGACGCGCTGGAGGCGTTGGCCGGGTGGACCGACGAGACCCACCTGGCCGCGCCGGTGCGCGCCCGGGCCCGCACCTTTCACAGTCGTCCGTTCCTGGTGCTGGACGCCGGCCGGGTCGCCGCCGCCCTGCGCGCCGCGATCACCGACCCTGGGCTGCGGGAGCGTCCGCTGCTCGGTGCGGTGGACCAGTATCTGCACAACGTCGACGTGCTGACCGACGCCCGGCACGTCCGTCGGCTGGCCGGCGCTCTGCGTCCGGAGGAGCCCGGGGCGGGTTGACCGGCGGGTGGCGGTCAGCCGCCGACGGGCACCCGCGGCGGCGGCACTTCCCGCGGCGCGTCGTGGTCGGTGAGGTCGCGCAGCCGGCGCACCGGGGAGAGCAGCACCGCCAGCGGGGCGCATACCAGCGTGGCCGCGAAGACCAGCAGGGTGGCCCGGGCGCCGATGAAACCGGCCAGCGCGCCGGCGATCAGGCCGCCCACCGGGATCGCGCCCCAGGAGACGAACCGGACGGTGGCCATCACGCGGGAGAGCAGGTCGGGCGGACTGGCGATCTGCCGGTAGGTCCGGGTGGTCACGCTGAGCACCACCGTCCCGAGGGAGAAGACGACGTTGCCGGCCGCGAAGGCCGCGTACGCGGGCCAGCCGGTCCCCAGCGGGATGAGGAACGCCCCGGCGACGGTGACCAGGCCGGAGACGATCAGCGCCCGGGCGGTGCCGATCCGGTTCGTGATCCGGGTGGTGAGCGCCGCCCCGACCAGCGCGCCGACGCCCTCGACGGCGAGCAGCACACCGACCAGGCCGGCCGGGGTGTGCAGCTCGCGGACCAGGTAGAGCGGGTAGAGCGCGAACTGTGCCCCGCAGACGAAGTTCATCGCGGTCGCGGCCCACATGCTGGGGCCGATCAACGGGTGCCGGGAGACGAAGCGCCACCCTTCGCGGATCAGCTCGGCCATCGGCGGCCAGCGGTCCGGCGCGTCGCTGCGGCGGGCCGGCAGGGTGCGCAGCAGCGCCGCCGAGAACAGGTAGCTGGCCGCGTCCACCAGCAGCGTCGGCACCGCGCCGAGCGCCTGCACGGCGAGCCCGCCGAGCGCGGGCCCACTGAGCTGGGTGGCGGCGTGGGTGGCCGAGGTGAGGCTGTTGCGCGACTGGAGTTGGTCCGCCTCGACGATGCTCGGCAGGAAGGTCGAGTTGGCCACGTCGAAGAGCACGTTGGCGAAGCTGACCACGAGCGCGGTGACCACCAGGTGGGTGACGGTGAGCTGCCCCCACCACCAGGCGAGCGGGACCGACGCGACGGCGGTCGCGCGGGCGAGGTCGGCGCCCACCTGCGCGCCGCGCAGCGGCAACCGCTGCACGATCACCCCGGCCGGTAGCCCGATGACGATCCACGCCACGTAGCTCGCCGCGGCGATCAGACCCATCTGGAAGGGCGTGGCGTCCAGGACGGTCAGCGCCGTCAACGGCAGCGCCACCGCACCGACCGCCGACCCGACCTGACTGGTCGTGCCGGCGGTCCACCAGCGCCAGAAAACCCCGGCCCGCCCACCGACGTCCATGTCGTCCGCCCCCGTTCCGCGCGAGCCAGTCAGTTCCAATCTGAAACGGACTATAGTCGAGGCGGAGCGGACGGTGGAGGTGGGATGTGCGGCGGGGTGACCTCGGAGACGCGGACTGCGGCATCGCGCAGGCCCTCGGTGTGCTCGGCGACTGGTGGACCTTCCTGATCGTGCGCGACATCGCGGGTGGGACGACCCGCTTCGACGCCCTCCAGCGGGAGCTGGGCGTCAGCCGGCGGGCGTTGACCGAGCGGCTGGCCGCGCTGGTCGGGCACGGCGTGCTGCGACGCCGGCCGTACTCGCAGCACCCGCCCCGCTACGACTACCTGCTCACGCCGAAGGGCGAGGGGTTGCTGCCGGTGCTCGTCGCGCTGCAGGACTGGGGCACCCGGCACCTGATGGGCGACGGCGAACTCACCGCGACCGCCGACGCGTCCTCGGCCGAGGCGCGGCGGACGCACGAACTTCTCGGCCGGCGACTGCCGGACGTGCTCCTGACCGGGTCCGACGGGCGACCGGTGCCGCCTGCCGACGCGGACGGCTGGAGCGTCCTCTACTTCTTCCCCGGGGCGTACGCCCCGGACAGCGGCGGCTATCCGCCGGGCTGGGCGGAGACCCCCGGCGCCCGTGGCTGCACGCTGGAGTCGACCACCTACGCCGCGCGGTACGCGGACTTCCGGGCCGCCGGGGCCGAGGTCCGCGGCATCAGCACCCAGCGGCCCGACCAGCTCGCCGACTTCGTGGCGTACGCCCGGCTGCCCTTCCCGCTCCTGTCCGACCAGGACGGACGGCTCGGCGCGGGGCTGCTGCTGCCCACCTTCCGGGCCGGCGGGGTGGAGCGGTTCAAGCGGCTGACCCTGCTGGTGGGGCCGGGCGCGGTGATCCGCGCGGTGCAGTTCCCGGTGACCGATCCGGCCGGCTCGGTCGACGAGATGCTCGACCTGGTCCGGCGGCACGCCGGCGCGGCCCCGGCGGTCCCGGCCCGCACCGACTGAACGGCGCGACCCGAGACCGCGGCGCGGGGCGGGCCGGTGCCGCACCCGGGCCGACGTCCCGGGCTGCGGGCCCCACCGGGATGAGGCAGAGTGGCACCGCGCCGGGACCGCACCGGCACGAGCGTCAGCGGAGGGGCGGTGGCCGTGGAGGGTCCGACCGGGGTGGTGTTTCCCCGTACCGGTGAGGGACGCAGCACGAGTGCGCTGGGCCGGGCGGTCGTCGCGGACGCCCTGCGCGCGGTCGACCCGGTCGGGTCGCGGGCGGCGGAGCACGAGACCAACTGGCGGCACGGCTACCTCGGGCACTTCCGCCGGCTGGTCGAGGCGGGGCTGCTCTCCCGCGACGCCGCGCTCACCATCGCCCGGGACGGGCTCGCCTCGCTGCACTCGCGGATGAGCGTGATCGACGCCGACGGTCGGGAGACCGGGTTGGCGCAGGTCTTCGACGCGCCCCACGGCGACGACGACCTGGAGACGGCGACGGTCACCGGCACCGGCGAGGTCGACCGGGAGCTGTCCGTGCCCTACCGGGGGCGGCGGTTGCGCGGCGACGACCTGCGCCGCCAACTCGACGCCTGGGTGAGCGCCGGGGTCGTCGAACCGTCCTGTGCCGAGGCGGTCGGCACGGTGCTGGCCAATCCGGACTGGCTCGACCTGCGCGACCAGCGGGTGGTCGTGCTCGGGGCGGGCGCGGAGATGGGCCCGCTGCCGTCCCTGTTGCGCTGGGGTGGCGACGTGGTCGCGGTCGACCTGCCGCGCCCGGAGCTGTGGCGGCGGGTGCTGCAGACCGCGCACCGGCACGGCGGCCGCCTGCACCTGCCGGTGAACGCCACCGCCACCGCTACTGCCGCCGATGCGGCTGACGACCGCGCCCTGGCCGGCCGGGCCGGCGCCGACCTGCTGCACCGCCTGCCGCAGGTCGCCGCGTGGCTGAGCGGCCTCGACGGCCGACTCGTGCTGGGCAACTACGTCTACGCCGACGGGGCGACCAACGTGCGGGTCGCGATGGCGGTGGACGCGCTCACCTGCCACCTGCAGCGCGAGCGCGACGACGTCGCGCTGGCCTTCCTCGCCACCCCCACCGACGTCTTCGCGGTGCCGGCCGAGGCGGTGCGGCACGCCGAGCGCGGCTACGCGGCCCGTGGGTTGGCGCGCAGGTCGTTGCGCCTGCTCTCGGGCGGCCGGCTGCTGCACCGCAACTATCCGCCGGACGCCGACCCCGGCATCAACGACAGCCTGGTCCCGCAGCAGGGGCCCAACTACGCCCTGGCCAAGAGGTTGCAGCGGTGGCGGGCCACGGCCGCCCGGGCCGCCGGGTCGACGGTGTCGTTCACCGTCGCGCCGCCCACCCGCACCCGCTCGGTGCTGCGCAACCGGGCGCTCGCCGCCGCGTACGCCGGGGCGCACCGGTTCGGCATCGAGGTATTCGAGCCGGCGACCAGCAACACCCTGATGGCCGCGCTGCTGGTGCACGACCTGCGCACCGGTGGCGGCCCGGCGCTGGAGCACCCGTGGCAGGACGAGGCGTACGCGGCGGCGCACGGTGGGCTGTGGCGGGTGCCGTACGCGCCGCGCAGCGCCCTGGGGTTGGCCGTCCTGCTCGGCCTCGGCGGCGCCCGGGCCTGACCGGCCCGGCCGCGAACCCGGCGCTGCCCGGCGGCGCACGCCCCGGCGCCGAACGACAGAGCGGCCCCCGCCGCGCCGTATCGGCGCGAACGGGGGCCGTCGCTGTCCGAGCTCAGGCGGGCAGGCGCCAGACCTGGTTGGCACCGCCGAAGCAGTCCCAGATCTGCAGCCGGGTGCCGTCGGCGGAGCTGTTGCCGGTGGCGTCCAGGCACTTGTTCGACGCCGGGTTGCGCAGCGTGCCGTTGGACTGGGCCTGCCAGACCTGGGCGCCGCTGCCGTTGCAGTCCCAGAGCTGGATCTTGGTGCCGTTGGCGGTGCCGGCGCTGGTCACGTCGGCGCACTTGCCCAGCGCCCGCAGGCTGCCGTCGCTGGCGACGGTCCAGTTCTGCGCGTTGGTGCCGTTGCAGGTGTAGAGCTGCACGGCGGTGCCGTTGGCGCTGCTGGCCGCGGCGACGTCCACGCACTTGCCGCCGATGCCGGTGATCGGGCCGGTCCGCCCGGTCGGCGGCGGGGTGGTGCCGCCCATGACGGTGTCGTAGATCGCGCTGACCAGCGAGGTCGAGCCGGTGGTGTCCTGGGTGAGTTCCCAGTTCATCATGCCGCCGGCGTTGGCCAGCGCCCACTGGGTCTTGCGCTTGACGGTCGGGATGCCGTTGTAGCACTCCTGGACGCCGTTGATCGTCGTGCAGTCCCGGTTGGCGTTGGCCGGGTCCCGGGCGACCAACTGGGCGTAGGTCTGGTAGCCGGGCCGGCTGTAGAAGGGCACGCCGAGCACCGCCTTGCCGGCGGGCAGGCCGCGCGCCTTCCAGCCGTTCACGCTGGCGATCGACCAGTCGTAGTTGGCGTGCGGGGTGCCGCCGTCGTAGGCCATGATGTTCAGCCAGTCGACGTAGCCGAAGACCGCGGGCGGCACGCCCTGCAGGTAGTAACCCTCGGAGACGACGGCGGCGGTGAGCAGCTTGCCCTGCGGGCGCAGCGCGTTGCTGAGTTGCTGCATGAGCGCCGAGTAGTTGTTGGCCGAGGCGCCGGGGTCGGGGTACTCCCAGTCCATGTCGACGCCGTCCAGGCCGTACTGGTTGACGAAGCTGACCACGCTGTTGACGAACGTGGTGCGGGAGCCGGCGTTGGCGGCGAGCGCCTCGAACGCGGAGTCGTCGCCGTTGTTCCAGCCGCCGATCGCGATCGACACCTTGACGTTGTTGGCGTGCCCCTGCGACACCAACGAGGAGAGCTTGCTCGGGTTCTCCACCGCGCGCAGGGTGCCGTTGCTGTTGGGCAGCACGAACGCGTAGTTGATGTGGGTCAGCTTGTTGTACTGGACCGTGTTGACGTTGCCGGTCCACGACGGCATGTAGCCGACGCTCTTGAAGTTGTTGGGCAGCACGACGGCCTCGGCGGCGGTCGGGGTGAGGGCGAGGGTGGCGCCGGCGGTGGCCAGCGCGAGCAGGCCGGCGGCGAGTGCCGAGCGGCGGCGGGGACGTGGTGAGGACATCGAGGGCCTTCCCGTGGGCGAGTTGCGGCGCCGTGCGGCCGTGGCGACGGCTGGGTCGGCCAGCCGTCAAACCGGGCGTACGGGTGGGACAGGGGATGTACTTCCTCGAGGCAGCCAAATCCTAAAGAGTGTTAACTGTCCGCGTCAATGATGTCGTTCGATGAACGGGAGAGCGCTTCCCGTCCGCGCGGCCGGCTAGGTCGGCGCCCAAACGACCGTTAAGCTGACCGCGTGGGAATCGACGACCTCTACCCCCCGGAGCGGCTCGCCGCCGCCCGCCGCGCCACCGCCGCCGCCGGGCTGGACGCGCTGCTGCTCACCCCCGGCGCCGACCTGCGCTACCTGACCGGCTACGACGCGCACGTGGGGGAGCGGCTGACCTGCCTGGTGCTGCCGGCTGAGGGAGAGCCGACGCTGATCGTGCCGACGTTGGAACGCCCCGCCGCGGAGGCGTCCCCGGCCCCGGGCACCGGGGTGCGCATCGTCGACCACGTCGACGGCACCGACCCGTACCCGCTGGTGAGCGCCGCCCTCGGCGGGCCGGTGGCCGCGGTCGGGCTGGCCGACCGGATGTGGGCCGAGCAGGTCCTGGCGCTGCGCACCGCGCTACCCGGCACGGCGCAGCGACTGGCCGGGGAGGTGCTGCGCGAGCTGCGGATCCGCAAGTCCCCCGCCGAGGTCGCGGCGCTCGCCGAGGCCGGCGCGGCGATCGACGCCGTGCACCGGCGGATGGGGCAGTGGCTGCGCCCCGGGCGCACCGAGGCCGAGGTGGCCGGTGACATCGCCGCGGCGATCCGGGCGGCCGGGCACGTCACGGTCGACTTCGTCATCGTCGCCGCCGGCCCGAACGGGGCCAGCCCGCACCACGGCACCTCCGACCGGCCGATCGGGGCCGGCGAGCCGGTGGTGGTGGACATCGGCGGCACCATGCCCTCGGGCTACCGCTCCGACTGCACCCGCACCTACGTCGCCGGCGGGCCGGCACCGGCCGAGTTCGTCGACTACTACACCGTGCTGCGCGACGCCCAGGCGGCCGCGGTGGCCGCGGTGCGCCCCGGGGTGAGCGCCGAGGCTGTCGACGCGGCCGCCCGTACGCCCATCGCCGACGCCGGGTTCGGCGCCGAGTTCCTGCACCGCACCGGGCACGGCATCGGCCTGGACGGCCACGAGGAGCCGTACGTGGTGGCCGGGAACCCGCGCGCCCTGGAACCGGGCATGGCGTTCTCCGTCGAACCCGGCATCTACCTGGCGGGTCGGCACGGCGCCCGCATCGAGGACATCGTCGTCTGCACCACGGACGGCGTGCAACGGCTCAACACCACCCCCACGGAGCTCATCGCGCTATGACTGTCGACCGGATCCTGCCGACCGACGAGGCCCACGACCTGCTGGACCTCGCCACCGAACTCGCCGACCGGGAGCTCGCCCCGAGGGCCGCCGAGTTCGAGGAGCGCGCCGAGTTCCCGCGCGAGGTGCTGCGCACCCTGGGCCGTGCCGGGCTGCTCGGCCTGCCCTATCCCGAGGAGTACGGCGGGTCGGCCCAGCCGTACGAGGTCTACCTGCAGGTGCTGGAGATCCTCGCCAGCCGTTGGCTCGCGGTCGCCGAGGCGGTCAGTGTGCACACCCTCTCCTGCTACCCGGTCGCCGCGTTCGGCACCGACGAGCAGCGCAAGCTGCTGCCCGACATGCTCGGCGGCGAGCAGCTGGGCGCGTACTGCCTCTCCGAGCCGCAGGGTGGTTCGGACGCCGCGTCGCTGACCACGAAGGCGGTGCGCGACGGCGACGCGTACGTCGTCTCCGGCACCAAGGCGTGGATCACCCACGCCCGGGTGGCGGACTTCTACAACGTCTTCTGCCGCACCGGCGGGCCCGGCCCCAAGGGCGTCTCGCTGCTGCTCGCCGACGCCGGCACGGCCGGGATCATCCCGCAGGCCGCCGAGCGGACCATGGGCCTGCGGGCCTCGCCGGTGGCGCAGCTCGCGTTCGACGAGGCGCGGGTGCCGGCCGAGCGGCTGATCGGCGGGGAGGGTCGGGGCTTCACCATCGCGATGTCCGCGCTGGACTCCGGGCGGCTCGGCATCGCCGCCTGCGCGGTCGGGCTGGCCCAGGCCGCGCTGGACTACGCGGTCGACTACGCGAAGCAGCGGCGGCAGTTCGGCCGTTCCATCATCGACTTCCAGGGGCTCGGCTTCACCCTGGCCGACCACGCCACCCAGATCTCCGCGGCCCGGGCGTTGACCCTCGCCGCGGCCCGGCTGCGCGACGCGGGCCGGCCGTACGCCATCGAGGCGGCCAAGGCCAAGCTCTTCGCCACCGACGTCGCGATGCGGGTGAGCACCGACGCGGTGCAGGTGCTCGGCGGCGCGGGCTACGTCGCCGACCATCCGGTGGAGCGGTACATGCGCGAGGCGAAGGTGCTCCAGATCGTCGAGGGCACCAACCAGATCCAGCGGGTGGTGATCTCCCGGGCGCTGGCGAAGGGCTGACCGGACCGAGTGTCGTGGGCCCGGTGCGCTGCGTGCAGAGTTGCGCGCCGACGGGCCCCGGGCACGTCACCTCGTCGCCGTGCGGCGTTTTTCCCGGTAGGTTGCACGCCGTGGAGGAGACCGACCGTGCCATCGTCGCCGCGTTGACCGCCGACGGCAGGCTGTCGTACACGGACCTGGCGGAGAAGGTGGGCCTGTCGGTCTCCGCCGTGCATCAGCGGGTGCGCCGGCTGGAGCAGCGAGGCGTGATCAAAGGGTACGGCGCGCGGGTCTCCTTCGAGGCGCTGGACCTGCCGCTGACCGCGTTCGTGGCGATCCGGCCGTTCGACCCGTCCCAGCCGGACGACGCGCCGGAGCGGCTGGCCCACCTGCCCGAGATCGACTCCTGCTACTCGGTGGCAGGGGAGGACTTCTACATGCTGCTGGTGCGGGTGGCCGGCCCGGCCGACCTGGAACGGGTGCTCCAGGAGATCCGTACCGCGGCGAACGTCACCACCCGCACCACGGTGGTGCTCTCCACGCCGTACGAGAACCGGCCGCCGAAGATCAGTACCGAGCCGTCGGGTCGACGGTCCCGGGCGCCGGAGGAGCGGGCTGGTTCCAGCGCAGGATGACCTGCCGCTGGTGTTCGTAGCCGAGCACGCTGACGGTGGCGGTGTCCAGCCGCAGCCGTCCGCCGGCCGAGGGTGGCAGGCCGATCCAGCGGGCGCCGAGCACCCGCAGGCTGTGCGCGTGGCCGACCAGCCCGACGGTGCCCCGGTCGAGCAGGGGAGCGACCCGGCTGAGCACCCGGTCCAGCCGGTCGCCGACCTGGCCGGGTGACTCCCCGCCGGGGCAGCCGTCGGTCCAGATGTTCCAGTGCGGGTCGTCCTGGTGGATGTCCACCGTGGTGCGCCCCTCGTACTCGCCGTAGTTCCACTCGGCGAGGTCCTCGTCGACCGCGTCGACGGTGAGGCCGGCGAGCTGGGCGGTGCGCAGCGCCCGGGCCCGGGGACTGGCCAGCACCGTGACGAAGCGCCGGCCGGCCAGGAACGCGGCGAGGGTGCGGGCCTGCCGCTCGCCGTCCGGGGTGAGCTCCAGGTCGGTGTACGAGGTGTGCCGGTGGCTGGCGCTCCAGGTGGTCTCGCCGTGCCGGATCAGCAGGAGCTCTCCCATGGGCCCAGTTAACCATCGCGCCGTGGTCCGGCTCCGCCGGGCCACGAACCCCCAGATCCTATCTTCCTAGGATGCCTTAGCGGGTGTGCCAGCCGGCACCCGAACGCGTTTGGCGCCCAGACGAACGGGCAAGCGACCTGGACACTCGCCAGAGACGGAGGAGGCGGCATGAGCTTCGCCGACAAGACGAGGAACAAGATGGAAGAGATGACCGGTGCCGCTAAGGAGCGGATCGGCGACATGACCGACAACGAGCGGATGCGCGCCGAGGGCGCCACGCAGCAGAGCGAGGCGCGCGCCAAGAAGGCCGGGGAGAGCGCCAAGGACGTCGGGCGCAACGCGCGCGACACCTTCCGCGGCTGACGATCGGCTCGTTTGGGCGGCGGTCCGGGGCGATGACGCCCCGGACCGCCGCTTCATGTGCGGTTAGGCTCGCGGGCGTGACCGTGCTCCGCTCGTTGCTGCTCTTCGTCCTGGCTGCGCTCGCCGAGATCGGCGGGGCGTGGCTGGTCTGGCAGGGTTGGCGGGAGCATCGCGGGCTGTGGTGGATCGCGGCCGGCGTGATCGCGTTGGGCCTCTACGGCTTCGTGGCGACGCTGCAGCCCGACGCGCACTTCGGCCGGATCCTCGCCGCGTACGGCGGGGTGTTCGTGGCCGGCTCACTGGCCTGGGCGATGGTGGTGGACGGGTTCCGTCCGGACCGGTGGGACCTGGCCGGTGCGGCCCTCTGTCTGCTCGGTGTCGCGGTCATCATGTACGCCCCGCGCGGCGGCCCGGCATAGTCCTGCCGCCGTCGGGGGCGGGACTGCCCGCGAGCTTGATGCCGCAGCGGCATATTGATACCTCAGCGGCATCAAGCTCGTTGTCGACCCACCCGCCGCCCGGCGGGCGTCAGTCGTCGCGGTGCGCGGCCCACCAGCTCTGCCCGACCTCGGGCAGGGTGTCGATCGGGTCGTAGTAGGCGTAGCGCTTGTTGAGCGCCTCCAGGTCGGCTGACTCGATGGAGGTGCGGTAGTTCTTGGTCCAGTAGGAGATGCCGCGGTCGCGGTCGTAGTCGGTCAGCATGTGCACCCAGCGCTTGCCGACGAAGGGGACGTCGCAGACGATCCGTGGCGTGGCGTAGCCGGGCAGGTAGCCCATGATGTCGTGCTGGAGCTGCTGGGCGTGCCAGACGGGAACCCGCCAGTGCTCGGCGTTGGGGATCATGTCGCACATGTAGAAGTAGTACGGCAGGATGCCTGCTTCGCCCTGCAGGGCGAAGCAGAGGTCGAGCAGGTCGGGGGCGGTGGCGTTCACGCCGCGCATGAGGACGCCCTGGTTGCGGACGTCGCGGACGCCGACGTCGAGGGCGGTCTGGGCGGCCTTGGCGACCAGCGGGGTGAGCGACTGGGCGTGGTTGACGTGGGTGTGGATGGCGAGGTTGACGCCGCGGCGGGCGGCGGTGCGGGCGACGCGTTCCAGGCCCTCGACGACGTCGGGCTGCAGCCAGTGCTGGGGCAGGCCCATGAGGGCCTTGGTGGCGAGCCGGATGTCGCGGACGGTCTCCAGCTCCAGCAGCCGCATCAGGTACGACTCGAGGTTCTTCCACGGCACGTTGGCGACGTCGCCGCCGGAGACGACGACGTCGCGTACGCCGGGGTGGGCCTTGAGGTAGCTGATGTGGGCGTCGTAGCGGTCGACGGGCTTGAGGGTGAGCTTGAGCTTGTCGACGGCGGGGGTGGAGTTGCCGACCAGGTCCATACGGGTGCAGTGGCCGCAGTACTGCGGGCAGGTGGAGAGCAGTTCGGCGAGGACTTTGGTGGGGTAGCGGTGGGTGAGGCCCTCGGCGACCCACATGTCGTGTTCGTGCAGGCTGTCGCGGCTGGCGTAGGGGTGTGACGGCCAGTCGGTGCGCCGGTCGGAGGCGACCGGGATCATGTAGCGGCGGACCGGGTCGGCGAGGAAGGCCTCGGTGCTCATCGGCGCGAACGGCACCATAGTGTTGAGCATCTGCGGCGGGACCAGCATCGACATGGTCGCGAGTGCCTTCTGGTCGGCCTCGAGGTCGGCGTAGAAGGTCTCGTCTACGAGGTCGCCGAGGACGGCGCGCAGCTGCTTGATGTTCTTGACGCAGTTGACGCGCTGCCACTGGGCGGATTCCCACTGGTCGCGGGTGACGTGGCGCCAGCCGGGGAAGCGGGTCCAGTCGGGTTCGACCAGGGGCGCGCGGCGGTATTCGTAGGGCTGTCCGGCGGTGGGGACCGCGATCGGCGCGGGGCGGGCCGCGGGGATGGTCTCCACCGGTTGGGTCTGGGTCACGGCCCCTCCTTGTGCGTCTCGGCTGATCAGCGACCCCGAAGGCTACTGGAAAATATCCGGTGAAGAAATTAGTCTGCCGTAAGTTTTCCCGCGATGCGAGCCTTGACCGGGGCTTCGGGCGGTTGGACAGGGGAGGTCGGCGTGACGTCACCGGTGGGACTGCATCGCGTGCTGGAACCGGCGGGGGTGCTGCCGCAGGGGGCGTGGCGGCTCGACACGAGCCCGCAGATCGCCGCGAACGAGGTGCGCATCCGGGTGGAGCGGCTGAACCTGGACGCGGCGAGCTTCCGGCAGTTGTGGGAGAAGCACCGCGGTGACGGTGACGCGGTGCGCGCCGAGGTGCTGGAGATCGTGTCGACCCGGGGCAAGATGCAGAACCCGGTGACCGGGTCGGGCGGGATGCTGATCGGCACGGTGGACGAGGCGGGCCGGCGCTCGCCGTTGGGGTTGAAGCCGGGGGAGCGGGTGGCGACCCTGGTGTCGTTGACGTTGACCCCGCTGATGATCACCGACGGTCTGGCCCGGTGGGACGGGCGCAGCGAGCAGGTGCCCTGCGACGGCTACGCGATCCTGTTCGCCCGTTCGATCGCCGCGGTGCTGCCGGCCGACGAGGATCCGCAGCTGTCCCTGGCGGTGCTGGACGTGTGTGGGGCGCCGGCGTTGACCGGGCGGGTGGTGGCGCGGTACGTGGCCGACCGGGCGCGCGAGGGGGACGCCCGGCCGGTGACGGTGGCGGTGATCGGCGGGGCGGGCAAGAGCGGGTCGTTGTCCCTCGCCGCGGCGCGGCGGGCGGGCGCGGCCCGTACGGTCGGGGTGGTGCCGGTGGCGGCGGAGCGGGACGCGCTGGTGGCGGCCGGTCTGGCCGACGAGGTGGCGTTGGCCGACGCGCGGGATCCGGTGGCCCTGTCCACGGCGGTGACCACGGCGCTGCGGGTGCCGGCGGACGTCACGGTGGTCTGCGTGGACGTGCCGGGCTGCGAGCACGGTGCGGTCCTGGCGACCGCGGACGGCGGCACGGTGATCTTCTTCTCGATGGCGACGAGCTTCGCGGCGGCGGCGTTGGGCGCGGAGGGCCTGGCGGCGGATGTGACGATGCTGGTGGGCAACGGGTACGTGCCCGGCCACGCCGAGTTGGCGCTGGGGTTGCTGCGGGCCGAGCCGGGGGTGCGTCGGCTCTTCGAGTCCCGGTTGGCGGCAGACTGAGGTCATGACGAACCCCTCGACGTTGTACCGCGGCGGCGTGCTGCACTGCCCCGCCGATCCGAGCGCCACCGCGTTGCTGGTGTCCGACGGGCGGATCACCTGGTTGGGGGCGGACGCGGACGCGCCGCCGGCGGACCGGGTGGTGGACCTGGCCGGTGCGTTGGTGACGCCGGCGTTCGTGGACGCGCACGTGCACGCGACCGACACCGGGTTGGCGTTGTCGGGGCTGGAGCTGTCCGGGGTGCGTTCGGCGGGGGAGTTGCTGGACGCGGTGGCCGGGTTCGCGGCGGGGTTGCCGGGCGACGCGGTGGTGCTGGGGCACGGTTGGGACGAGTCGACGTGGCCGGTGCGGGAGTTGCCGGACGCGGCGGCGTTGGACCGGGCGGCCGGCGGTCGGCGGGTGTACCTGTCGCAGGCGTCGATCCATTCGGCGCTGGTGTCGTCGGCGCTGCTGGCGGCGGTGCCGCAGGTGGCGGACGCGGCGGGCTACGACGCGTCGGGGTGGCTGCGCCGCGACGCGCATCACGTGGTGCGGGCGGCTGCGCAGGGCTCGGTGAGTCGGGCCCAGCGGGTGGCGGCGCAGCGGGTGGCGTTGGCGCACGCGGCGTCGTTGGGCATCGCTGCGGTGCACGAGTGTGGTGGGCCGGAGATCTCCGACGAGGAGGACTTCACCGGGCTGCTGGGCATCTCCGGTGCCGGGCTGCCCGAGGTGTACGGGTACTGGGGTGAGTTGGGCGGCGCGTCGCGGGCGCGGGAGCTGGGTGCGGTGGGTGCCGGGGGTGACCTGTTCGCCGACGGTGCGCTGGGCTCGCGTACGGCGCACGTGTCGCAGCCGTACGGCGACGGGGATTCGTGCGGGCACGGGTATCTCTCGGTCGAGCAGGTGCGTGATCATCTGCTGGACTGCGCGGCGCACGGGTTGCAGGGCGGCTTCCACGCGATCGGTGACGCGGCGATCGGCACGGTGCTGGAGGGGTTCGCGGCGGCGGCCGGGACGTTGGGCGTGGAGCGGGTGCGCGCGGCCCGGCACCGGGTGGAGCACGCGGAGATCATGAGCAAGCGGTTGATCGCGGGTTTCGTGGAGTACGGGATCGTGGCGAGCATGCAGCCGGCGTTCGACCGGTTGTGGGGTGGCGCGGGCCGGATGTACGAGTCGCGGTTGGGGTTGGACCGGTCGTTGGCGTCGAACCCGATGGGGGCGATGCATTCGGTCGGGGTGGCGTTGGCGTTCGGGTCGGATTCGCCGGTGACGCCGCTGGACCCGTGGGGTTCGGTGCGGGCGGCGGCGGCGCACCACAACCCGGCGCAGCGGATGAGTGTGCGGGCGGCGTTCGCGGCGCACACCCGGGGTGGGTGGCGGGCGGTGCACCTGGACAACGAGGGGGTGCTGGCGTTGGGCGCCCCGGCGACGTTCGCGGTGTGGTCGACGCCGGCGGGGGTGGAGCGGGGTTTGCCGGTGCTGCTGGCCGAGGATCCGGAGCTGCGGGGTCCGGCCGATCCGACGCCGTTGCCGGTGTGCCGGCGCACGGTGCTGCGCGGTGACGTGATCTATGAGGAAGGGTCGTCGTGAGCGGGTTTGTCGAGGTGGCGGCGTGACGGGAAAGCTTGACCTGGATCCGGTGCTGGTGCGCCGGGCGCGGGAGTTGGCGCGCCGTGCCGGGCAGCCGGTGGTGGATCTGGCGCGCAGCCACACGACGGTGTCGGTGGAGCGGGCGGTGCTGCGCCTGGCCGGGGTGGCCGGCGCCGACCCGGACGGCATTCCGTGGGTGAACCGGTTGGTCGACGCGGTGGTGGCGGACGTCGGCCTGGGGCACGGGGTGGCCTTGCCGGTGTTCGACGCCCTGGCGCGGGAGCAGATCACCGATGTGACGCTGCTGGCGCAGAAGGCGGCGGCCGGGTCGGTGCGTTTCGCGCTGCCGAGCGGCAAGGCGGCGACGGCGGCCCGCCGGGCGGCGCGTAGGGCGGTGGGCGCGGGGGTGCGGTTGATCGACCGTCGTCGGGCCGAGCGGGAGCGGCTGGTGAAGCGGTTCGGGGATCCGCGGCAGCGGCCGTGGATCTATCTGATCGTGGCGACGGGGGACATCTACGAGGACATCCCGCAGGCGCAGGCGGCGGCGCGGGCCGGCGCGGATGTGATCGCGGTGATCCGCTCGACGGGGCAGTCGTTGTTGGACTACGTGCCGGAGGGCGCGACCCGGGAGGGTTTCGCCGGCACGTACGCCACGCAGGAGAACTTCCGGTTGATGCGGGCGGCGCTGGACGAGTCGTCGCGGGAGCTGGGTCGCTACGTGCGGCTGACGAACTACGCGTCGGGGCTGTGCATGCCGGAGATGGCGACGCTGGCGGGTCTCGAGCGGCTGGACATGATGCTCAACGACTCGATGTACGGGATCCTGTTCCGCGACATCAACCCGATCCGGACCTTCGTCGACCAGCGGTTCTCCCGGCAGGTGCATGCCCGGGCGGGGATCATCATCAACACCGGCGAGGACAACTACCTCACCACCGCCGACGCGGTGGAGGAGGCGCACACGGTGACGGTGTCGCAGCTGCTCAACGAGTTCTTCGCGCACGAGGCGGGGTTGGCGGACTGGCAGTTGGGGTTGGGGCACGCGTTCGAGATCAACCCGGATCTGCCGGAGTCGTTCCGGTTGGAGTTGGCGCACGCGCTGCTGGCCCGAGAGTTGTTCCCGGACGCGCCGTTGAAGTGGATGCCGCCGACGAAGCACATGACCGGGGACGTGTTCCGGGGCAACCTGCTCGACGGGTTCTTCAACCTGGTGGGTGCGATGACCGGTCAGGGCATCCTGCTGGTGGGGATGATGACCGAGGCGGTGGTGACGCCGTGGCTGTCCGATCGGGACATCGCGTTGCAGAACGTCCGTTACGTGCTGGGCGCGGCGGGTGGGTTGCACGAGGATTTCGTGCCGGCGCCGGGCGGGTTCATCCAGCAGCGGGCCAACCGGGTGCTGGGTGAGGCGCTGGATCTGTTGGAGCGCATCGGTGACCAGTCGTTGCTGACGGCGATCGCCGAGGGCACGTTCGGGATCATGAAGCGACCCGCGGACCGGGGCAAGGGGTTGGCCGGGGTGGCGCGGCACGAGGGTGACTACTACAACCCGGCCACGGAGATCCTGGAAGGGCCGGGCGAGTGAGCGCTGTGGCGAAGGGCGCCGGGGGCGCCGAGAAGAAGATCGTGCGGCCGTACGGGGACACCACCGGTGACGGCATGGTGCAGGTGTCGTTCACGTTGCCGGTGGCGCACGACAAGCGGGCCGAGGGCGCGGCGGTCCAGTTGGCCAACAGGATGGGCCTGGATCCGGCGATGCTGGTGCACGCCAAGCAGATGGGCGACGGCTTCACCTTCTTCGTGGTGTACGGGCGGGTGAACCACCTGGTGGACCTGGCCTCGGTGCAGGTGGTGGAGCGCGACTTTCCGCTGTTGTCGGCGAAGGAGGTCAACGCGCTGGTGAAGCAGCGGCTGCGGCGCAAGCTGTCGGTGGTCGGGGCGTGCATCGGCACTGACGCGCACACCGTCGGCATCGACGCGATCCTGAACGTCAAGGGCATCGCCGGTGAGAAGGGCCTGGAGTACTACCGGGAGTTGAAGGTCACCAACCTGGGCGCGCAGGTCAGCGTGCCGGAGTTGGTGGAGGCGGCGCGGGTGGAGAAGGCCGACGCGGTGCTGGTGTCGCAGGTGGTGACGCAGCGCGACGCGCATCTGCACAACACCCGGGAGATGTCCGCGGCGTTCCGGGAGGCGATGCCGGCCGGTCGGCGTCCGCTGCTGATCGTGGGTGGGCCCCGCTTCGACGAGACGATGGCCGAGGAGTTGGGGGTGGACCAGATCTTCGGTCGGGGCACCACTCCGGGTGAGGTGGCCAGCTATCTGGTGCACGCGTTGGTGGCGAACAGGAGGGCGGCGGTATGAGCGACACGAGGCTCGGGTTGACGGTGACGCATCGGCGGTACGTGCCGTACTCGCACGCCCACTACGCGGGCAACCTGGTCGACGGGGCGTACGCCCTGGGGTTGTTCGGTGACGTGGCGACGGAGGTGTGCATCCGCACGGACGGCGACGAGGGGCTGTTCGCGTCCTATTCGGACGTGCAGTTCCGGGCCGCCATGCGGGCCGGGGACGTGTTGGAGGTGACCGCGACGGTGACCCGGGTGGGCAGCCGCAGCCGCACGCTCGACTTCGAGGCGCGGGTGGTGTGCCGGGGTCGGCCGGAGCGGTCGGAGTCGGCGGCGGAGGTTCTCGATCCGCCGATCGTGGCGGTGACCGCGACCGGCACGGTGGTCGTTCCGCCGGCGGCGTGAACGTCGCGGTCTGCGCCGACGTCGGGTCGACGTACACGAAGGTGGCGGTGGTGGACCTGGCCGACGGTGCGCTGGTCGCCGCGGCCGCGGCGCCCACCACGGTCACCACCGACGTGCTGCACGGTCTGGACGCCGCGGTCGCGGCGGCCACCGCGGGCCTGCGGGTTCGGGACGCGCCCTGGTACGTGTGCTCGTCGGCGGGGGGCGGGTTGCGGCTGGCGGTGCTCGGCTACGAGCAGCTGGTGACCGCGCAGGCGGGCCGGCGGGTCGGGTTGTCGGCCGGGGCGAACGTGGTGCACGTGGCCGCGGGTCGGCTGGGTGCTGCGGATCTGACGGCGTTGCGGGCGGCCCGCCCGGACGTGGTGCTGCTGGTCGGTGGCACCGACGGCGGGGACGCCGACACGTTGACGCACAACGCGACGCGGCTGGCGCGGGCCCGTTGGCGGGTGCCGGTGGTGCTGGCCGGCAACGGTGACGTCCGCGACGAGTTGGCCGGGTTGCTGGCCGGCGCGGGGGTGCCGGTGACGGTGGCCGGGAACGTGTTGCCCCGCATCGGGGTGCTGGCGCCCGCGTCGGCGCGCGCGGCGATCCGGGAGGTGTTCCTGCGGCACGTGATCGGCGGTAAGCGGCTCTCCCGGGGTGGCCGGTTCGCCGGGCTGGTGCGGGCGGCCACTCCGGACGCGGTGTTGACCGGGGTGGAGGTGCTCGCCGACCGGGTGGGCGGGGACCTGGCGGTGGTGGACGTCGGTGGCGCGACCACGGACGTGTACTCGGTGCTCACCCCGGACGAGCGGGCCACCGGGCCGGGGCGGGAGGTCGCCGGCACGCTGTGGCGGGCCCGCACCGTGGAGGGGGACCTGGGCATGCGGTGGAGCGCGCCCGGTGTGGTGCGGGCCGCCGCGGAGGAGCGGCTGCTGGCTCCGGGGGAGGAGCCGGAGTTGGTGCGGGCGGCGGCGGTGCGGGCGGCGCAGCCCGGGTTCCTGCCCGCCGATGACGGGCAGCGGGCCGCGGAGCGGCGGATCGCGGCGTTGGCCGCGACGGTGGCGTTGCGCCGGCACGCCCGCGGTGGCGGCACGGGGGAGCGTGGCGGGCGGGACCTGCGTGACGTGCGGCTGCTGGTGGGTTCGGGCGGGGTGTTGCGGCACGCGCCGGCGGGGGACGCGGCGCAGGTGCTCACGGCGGTGTTGACCGATCACGCCGGCGGGTGGGCGCTGCCGCGGGCCGCGCGGGCGGTGGTGGACGCGCGGTACGTGCTGGCCGCCGGTGGGCTGCTGGCCGCCGAGCATCCGGCGGCCGCGGCCGCGGTGCTGGCCCGCAACCTCGACGACTGACCGCCGCCCGGCCGTCCGGGGCCGGCTTGCGGCGGCGGGGCGAGCACTGTGGTGGGTCACCCCGCCGGTGCCGGCCGCGGGGGAGTGGACGGGCGGTGAAGCGGTGCCGACGGCGGGGCGGACGGGACTCGCCGGCGCGACACGCCGATGTGGCGCAGGCGACTCGTCGGGGGTGGGTTGACAGCGCCGGGGGTGCAGCACGTACCGTCTTTGAGTCCTACTACGGGAAGCGGCTGTTGTTCGCTTCGTCCCTTCGTCCGCTGGCCGAGCGACACGGTGCACTTCGTCGCGGCGGCCAGGTCCAGCGGGCGGGGGTCGGCGGGGCGGCGCGAACCGGCCGCGGTTACCGGTGTTTGGGCAGGGTGAGGTGCACGGCCAGTAGACAACGGCCCGGCGGGGGCAGCCAGTCCGCGTCTGGTCGGTCCGAAGGTCGGCGTGCCGCATTCTCGCCCCACCGGCCGGGGAGGGCCTGGGAGCATCGGGGCGCGGCGCGAGCCGCGCCCCGATTTTCGTTCCCGGGTGAGAAGTTCAGCGGCTGCGGGGGCGGGCGCGCACGTGCAGGCGTTCGCCCTGCGGGCCGAAGAGGGTGAGCACCTCGGCGGTGTCCGGGCCCGGGTTGTGGAGCCGGTGCGGCACCCGGGTGTCGAACTCGGCTACCTCCCCCGGGGCCAGCATCAGGTCGTGCTCGCCGAGCAACAGCCGCACCCGGCCGGAGAGTACGTAGAGCCACTCGTAGCCCTCGTGGGTCTGCTGTTCGGTGTCGCCGGTGGGGGTGCCGGCAGGCAGGATCTGCTTGAACGCCTGCAGGCCGCCCGGGCGGCGGGTCAGCGGCAGGAACGTCACACCGTGGTGCACGATCGGGTTGGCGCGGACCCGCGGGTCGCCGGTGGCCGGCGCGCCGACCAGCTCGTCGAGGGGCACCTGGTGGGCGCGGGCGAGCGGCAGCAGCAGCTCCAGGGTGGGGCGGCGCCCGCCGGATTCCAGCCGGGACAGGGTGCTGACCGAGATGCCGGTGGCCTCGGCGAGCTGACCCAGGGTGGTGCCGCGCTGCTTGCGCAGCGCCCGCAGCCGCGGGCCGACAGCCGCGAGCACCGCCGCCTCATCGTTTGCCATAACGGCAACAATACTTGTCGCAGTGGCCGGGTCGGGTGCAGCGTGGGCGGGGACGACGAACGAGGGGGAATTCAGGTGGAGCAGAGCTACGACGTGGTGGTGGTCGGCGGCGGCGCGGCCGGGCTGTCCGGGGCGCTGACGCTGTCGCGGGCCCGCCGCTCGGTGCTGGTGGTCGACGCGGGTGAGCCGCGCAACGCCCCGGCCGGGCACGTGCACAACTACCTCGGCCGGGAGGGCACCCCGCCCGGTCAGCTGCTGGCCGCCGGGCGCGACGAGGTCACCGGCTACGGCGGGCAGATCGTCACCGGCCGGGTCACCTCCGCCGCCCGCGACGGCGCGGGCTTCGTGCTGAGCCTGGACGGCGGGCGTACCGTGCGGGCCCGGCGGCTGCTGGTGGCCACCGGCCTGCTCGACGAGCTGCCCGACGTGCCCGGTGTGGCACAGCGCTGGGGCCGCGACGTGCTGCACTGCCCGTACTGCCACGGGTGGGAGGTGCGCGAACAGCGGATCGGGGTGCTCGCCACCGGGCCGTTCGGGGTGCACCAGGCGCTGCTGTGGCGGCAGTGGAGCCCCCAGGTGGTGCTGCTGCGCCACGACGCGCCGGAGCCCACCGCCGAGGAGGCCGAGCAGCTCGCCGCGCGGGAGATCACCGTGGTGGACGAGCCGGTGGCGCAGCTGGTGGTCACCGGCGACGCGCTGAGCGGGGTGCGGCTGGCCTCCGGCGAGGTGATCGAACTCGGCGCGATCGCGGTGACGCCCACGTTCACCGCCCGCGCCGACGTGCTGGCCTCCCTCGGCCTGCAGCCGGAGGAGGTGCAGCTGGGCGGGCACGTCATCGGCCGGCAGATCCCCGCCGACGCCACCGGCGCGACGAGCGTGCCGGGCGTGTGGGTGGCCGGCAACGTCGCCGACGTCCGCGCCCAGGTGATCACCTCCGCCGCGGCCGGCCTGGGCGCCGGCGCGGCGATCAACGCCGACCTGATCGCCGAGGACACCCGCGAGGCCGTGCACGCCCGTCGCCACCAGATCGCCACCATGTTCACCGAGGAGGCCTGGGAGGAGCGCTACCGGTCGCGTCCGAGCGTGTGGAGCGGCCGACCGAACGCGCAGCTGGTCACCGAGGCCGCCGAGCTGACCCCGGGCCGGGCGCTGGACGTCGGCAGCGGCGAGGGCGCCGACGCCGTCTGGCTCGCCGAGCGGGGCTGGCAGGTCACCGCGGTGGACATCTCGACCGTCGCGCTGCAGCGGGCCGCCGAGCACGCCGACGCGGCCGGCGCCGAGGTGGCCGCCCGCATCGACTGGACCCACCGCGACCTGCGGGAGAAGCCACCCACCGAGGCCGGCTACGACCTGGTGAGTTCGCACTTCATGCACCTGCCGGGCGACGAGCGGCGCGAGCTGTTCGCCCGGCTGGCCGCCGCGGTGGCGCCCGGTGGCACCCTGCTGATCGTCGGTCACCACCCGTTGGACCTGCGTACCACCGCGCACCG
The DNA here is from genome assembly GCF_040649635.1 of Micromonospora sp. NPDC048909. NCBI lineage: Bacteria > Bacillati > Actinomycetota > Actinomycetes > Micromonosporales > Micromonosporaceae > Micromonospora > Micromonospora sp. NPDC048909. The sequence continues at coordinate 100,127 of NZ_JBEZFU010000010.1, forward strand.
GATGCACCTGCCGGAGATGATGTACACCGGTGAGGAGCTCGCCGCGGCGCTCGACCCGGGTGCCTGGGAGGTGCGGGCCGCCGAGGCGCGGCCCCGTGCGGCGAAGGACCCGGACGGGCGGGACATCACCATCCACGACGCGGTGTTGGTGGCCCGTCGCCGCCCGTCCTGACCGCGCGGCGTTGCCCGCCGCCGGGACCCGCCCCACGTCGGCGGCGGCGGGCGCCCGGCCGGGCGGGCCGGGTAGCCTTCACCCCCGTGATCGTGGTGAAGCGCCCGTGACGACCATCGACCGGGACGAGATGCGCGCCGAGCCGGCCCCGCCGTCCGGCGGCGAGCCGCCCCGCCCGCTGCCGCTGCGGGTCGCGGTGCCTGCGGCGGTGGCGGCCGGGCTGGCGCTGCTGCTGGCGTTCCCCCCGTACGGGGTGTGGCCGCTGGCGCCGGTCGGCGTGGCGCTGCTCGCCGTGGCGGCGCACCGGCGGCGGTTGCGCGCCGGCGCCGGGCTGGGCTTCCTGACCGGGGTGGCGTTCTTCGCGCCGCTGCTGGCCTGGACGAACCTGCACACCGGCTACCTGCCGTGGGTGCTGCTGTCGCTGCTGCAGGCCGGCTACCTGGCGCTGCTCGGCGCCGCCACCGCCTGGGTGTCGCCGCTGGCCGACCGGCTGCGCTGGAGCTGGGCGCCGCTGACCGCGGTGCTCTGGGTGGGGCAGGAGGCGCTGCGCGACCGGACCCCGTTCGGCGGGTTCCCGTGGGGGCGGCTGGCGTTCAGCCAGGGCGACGCGCCGCTGCTGCGCCTCGCCGCGATCGGCGGCGCGCCGCTGGTCACCTTCGCCGTCGCGCTCGCCGGTGGGCTGCTGGTGGCCGCCGGGTGGCGTCGGTGGGACGCCGGAGTGTGGCGTACCCCGCGGTGGCGGCCGGTGGCCGGCCTGGCCCTCGGCGCGGTGCTGGTCTGCGCGGTGGGGCTGCTGGTGCCGGTGGGACGCGCCGGCGGCGGCACGGCGGTGACCGTGGCGATCGTGCAGGGCAACGTGCCGCGGCTCGGCCTGGACTTCAACGCCCAGCGGCAGGCGGTGCTGAACAACCACGTCGACGCCACCATCGAGCTGGCCGCGCGGGTCGCCGCCGGCGAGCGGGCCCGACCCGATCTGGTGGTGTGGCCGGAGAACTCCAGCGACATCGACCCGCTGCGCAACCCGACCGCGGGGGCGCGGATCTCCCAGGCCGCCGACGCGATCGACGCGCCGATCCTGGTCGGCGCGGTGCTGCTCGGCCCGGGCGCCGGGCAGGTCCGCAACGCCGGCATCCTGTGGCGTCCCGGCACCGGCCCCGACCTGGATCAGCTGTACACCAAGCGGCACCCGGTGCCGTTCGCCGAGTACGTGCCGCTGCGTGACCTCGCCCGGATGGTGAGCAAGCAGGTCGACCGGGTGCGGGCGGACTTCGTGCCCGGCAGCACCCCCGGCGTGGTACGCGCCGGCCCCGCCGTGCTGGGCGACGTGATCTGCTTCGAGGTGGCCTACGACGAGGTGGTCCGGGACACCGTCACCGGCGGCGCGCAGCTGCTCGTGGTGCAGACCAACAACGCCACCTTCGACGTGGCCGAGGCCCGCCAGCAGCTGGCCATGGTGCGGCTGCGGGCGGTGGAGCACGGCCGGCCGGCGTTGATGGCCTCGACGGTCGGTGTGTCCGGGTTCGTTGCCCCGGACGGGCGGGTAAGCGACGCCACCGGGTTCAACACCCGCGAGGTGGTGCTGCGGCAGGTGCACCTCGCCGACGGGCGCACCCTGGCCACCCGGCTCGGGTACTGGCCCGAGGTGGCGCTGGCCGCGCTGGCCCTGGCCGCCCTGGCCGGTGCGGCGGTGCTGCGCCGCCGGCGCGGGCAACCCGGATAGGACCAGCCGGTACGCCGGCGGGAGCGGAGGGGGACCGTGAACGTGGCGACCGAAACGCGACGGCGTAGCACGGGGGTGCACGGCGTCGGCCGGGTGCTGGTGGTGATCCCCACCTACAACGAGGCCGACAACGTCAGCGACATCGTGGCCCGGGTACGCCGCGCCGCCCCGGCGGTGCAGATCCTCGTCGCCGACGACAACAGCCCCGACGGCACCGGGGTGATCGCCGACGCGCTCGCCGACACCGACGAGCACGTGCACGTGCTGCACCGGGAGGGCAAGCAGGGCCTGGGCGCGGCGTACCTGGCCGGGTTCGAGTGGGCGCGTGAACGCGGCTACGACGCGGTCGTCGAGATGGACGCCGACGGCTCACACGCCCCGGAGGACCTGCCCGCCCTGCTCGACGCCGCCCGGCAGGCCGACGTGGTGATCGGCTCCCGCTGGACCAGCGGCGCGCAGGTGGTGAACTGGCCGCTGCGCCGCCTGGCGCTGTCGCGCTGCGGCAACCTGTACGCGCGCCTGGCGCTGGGCATGCCGGTCTCCGACGCCACCGGCGGCTACCGGGTCTACCGGCGCAGCGCGTTGGACGCGATCGACCTGACGTCGGTCTGTTCGCAGGGCTACTCGTTCCAGGTCGAGCTGTCCCGGCTGGCGCACCGGGCCGGGATGCGCATCGTCGAGGTGCCGATCACCTTCGCCGAGCGGGAACGCGGCAGCAGCAAGATGAGCCCGCTGATCGTGGCCGAGGCGCTGTGGCGGATCACCAGGTGGGCGGTGCAGGACCGGCGGCAGGCGATCCGGCGCGGCGTGCACGGGACCCCCGACGGTCAGGTCCGGTGGCCCTGAGCCCGGTCGTGTCATGCTTGACGGGGGCGACACCGGCCCGTCGGGCGCCCCGGGATGACCGATGAGGTGAGATGCGCCGAGGACTGAGGTTCGTACCACTGGGTCTGCTGGTCGCGGTGGTGCTGGAGCTGGCGGTGTTCGTGCTGGTCGGCCGGGCCGTCGGGTTCGGCCTCGCGGTGCTGCTGGTGTTCGCGGCGTCGTTGCTGGGTCTGGTGCTGCTGCGCCGGGAGGGGATGCGCGCGTGGCGGGGCTTCCAAGCCGCCGCGCAGGCCGGTCAGCCGCCGGGCCGGCAGGTTACCGATGGTCTGGTGGGTCTGCTGGGGGCCCTGTTGCTGGCGGTTCCGGGCCTGGTCAGCGGGGCCGTCGGGCTGCTGCTGCTGGTGCCGCCGGTGCGCCGGCTGGCCCGCGGCGGTGCGCAGCGGGCCGCGGAGCGCCGGGTGTCGTCGATGGTCGCCGGTGACCTGTTCGGGCCCCGCCGGGTGCGGGTACGCCGCGGTGAGCCGCAGACCGCCCCCCGTCCGGAGCCGGAGCAGCCGGTGGTGGTCGACGGCGGCCGGGCGATCGAAGGCGAGATCGTGGAGCGCTGAGCGCGGACACGACGGCGCCCCCGGGAAGTTTCCCGGGGGCGCCGTGTCGTCTCGTACGGGTCAGGCCCGGCCGCGGCGGGTGCGCACTTCCTGGAGCCGCTCGGCGAGGATGTCCTCCAGCTCGGCGATGGAGCGGCGCTCCAGCAGCATGTCCCAGTGGGTACGCGGCGGCTTGGCCTTCTTCTGCTCCGGCTCGTTGCCGTCGACCAGCCGGGCGACGCTGCCGTCGAACTTGCACTCCCAGGTCGTGGGGACCTCGGCGTCGACGGCGAACGGCACCTCGAACTGGTGGCCCTTGGCGCACAGGTACTCGCGGGTCTGACGTGGCGCGAGCTCCGTGTTGCGGTCGGATTCGTAGCTGACCGCGCCCAGGCGGCTTCCGCGCAGCATACGCTCGCCCATGATCGACTTCCCCTCGTTCGTGGTGCTGGTCTTCTGGTGTAACGGTCCGTCCCCGGTGGGCCATTCCCGCCCGAGGGCGTGTGCCGCCCACGGCCGGGCCTGAACAAGGGTAGCCGGCCGTCACGATAGCCCGGCGCGATCACTTCCGGCCGGGTCGGAACGGTGCGGTGTTTCCGATGTCACCGGCGATGTTAACCGCCCGGGCGGCCCGCAGGTTGCGCCCGGGCGGCGACGCGCGTCGGCGGCCTGCCCGCCTCCGGTACGGTCTGGTGCTGTGGCGAACCAGCTGAACGTGCCCGGGCTCCCATTTCCACTCGTGCCCGCCGGGCAGTGGCGACTCGACGAGGCGACCGGCGCCGTGTCGGTGTCGGCGGCGCCGCGCACCGACATCTTCGTCGACCCGGGCGGCGCCGCCGGCGCGGAGAACGCCGGCACGCTGAACGCGGCGACGCTGCTCGGTCTCCCGCCGGCGGGCGACTTCCAGCTCAGCGCCCGGGTCAGCGTGGACTTCGCCGCGACCTACGACGCCGGCGTGCATGATCTGGATCGACGAGCGGCACTGGGGCAAGCTCTGCTTCGAGTTCTCTCCCGCCGGGGAGCCGATGGTCGTGTCCGTGGTCTGCCGCGGCGCCGCGGACGACGCGAACTCCTTCGTCGTCTCCGGACGATCGCTGTGGCTGCGGGTCTCCCGCATCGGCCCGGCCTACGCCTACCACGCCTCCGTCGACGGAACGGTGTGGCAGATGATCCGCTACTTCGCCCTCGACGGCGGCCCGGCGCCCGAGCGGATCGGCTTCGAAGCCCAGGCGCCGACCGGTGACGGCTGCCAGGTGACCTTCGACGAGATCCGCTTCGCAGCCACCCGCCTCACCGACCTGCGCGACGGCTCCTGACCCCGCCACCCTGCAGAGGCGGCCGTCCCGCCGCCCCGGAAACGGATGCGGCGGATCAGGCCGCCGGGGTCGGCGGCAGCGGCAGCGGCAACCCGGGCAGGCCGTCGATGCTGCGCGCGACGTGCTCCTTCTTGGCGAAGTAGGCGCTCAGCGACGCGTCGTCCTCCCGGGCGAAACGCTTGCCGTGCAGGTCACGGTCGGCGTCGTAGCTCAGGTAGGGCACCGCGTAGCCGCAGGTGTCCCGGATCAGCTCGGCGTGCACCACGATGACCGCCCGCAGCCCGTGCTCGCCGGTGTCGATGTCCGGGAAGTGGCCCAGCAGCCCCGCCCAGCGCGGGTCGTCGCGGAACACCGGTTCGCCCCGGCCGTGCACCCGCACGATGTTCGGCGGGCCCTGGAACGCGCACCACATCAGCGTGATCCGGCCGTTCTCCCGCAGGTGCGCGATCGTCTCGGCGTTGCTGCCGGCGAAGTCGAGGTAGGCCACCGTCTGCTCGTCGAGCACCGCCCACGAGCCGCGCAGCCCCTTCGGGGAGAGGTTGATGGTGCCGTCGCCGGCCAGCGGCGCGGTGGCGGTGAAGAAGATGGGCTGCTCCTCGATGAAGCTGCGCAGGCGGCCCTCGATGCGCTCATGTGTCTTTCCCACCCCACCATCATCGTCCGCGCCGCCCGGGCACCGGTACCCCGAGCGGCCGGGACCGCCTCGTGAGACTGCCGACGCTCAGCCGGGGTGCGGGTCGAGCCAGCCGGTCAGGTGGGCGTCGCGTCCGGCCACCGCGTCGAGGATCCGCCGCGCCCACCGGCCAGCCATCGGCAGGTGGTCGAACTCGTACCCGGGCGTCGCGTCGATCAGGTCGGCGAACTTCGCCAGCTCGGCCAGGGCGGCGACCGGCTTGGCGACCTGCCACGCCTCCCGCAGCTCAGCGGGGGCGGCGAGGTGGCGCCACCCGTCGAGGTAGGCGCTGACCTGCCGGCGCGCCAGCGGCTCGGGCGCCGCGTGCAGCCACCCGCCCAGGTCCAGCAGCGGGTGTGCGACGCGGGCGAAGCTCCAGTCGAAGAGAAGCGGCCCGTCCGCGCGGTCGGCCACGTTGCCCGGGTGCAGGTCGCCGTGGGCCAGGGTCAGCGGCAGCTCGAACTCGTCCAGCTCGGCGCAGCGGTCCTGCAACCACATCGCCACGCCGGTCAGGGCGGCCCGGTCCGCGCCGGCGCGGGCGGCGTCCCACAGCTCGCTCCGGCGGGTCAGCGTGGGCACCCGGGCGGCCAGGTCGTCCAACGTCGACAGCGGGGCGCCGGCGGCCCGCAACGAGTCGGTGCGCTCGATGGTGGCGGTCTGCATCTCGGCCAGGGTGCGCAGCGCGGCGGAGCCGTCGCGGGCCGGCGGCTGGGCCCCGAAGTCGGCACTCAGCCACCAGCCGTGCGCGCTCGAGTGGGCCAGCACGTCGGGCACCGCGTGCGGCCACCACCGGGCGAGTTCGGCGACCACCCGCGGCTCGGCGGCCAGGTGCGGCAGGGAGGCCTTGAGGAACACCGCCCCGTCGGTGGTCGGCACCCGCAGCACCGTCGAGGTCGTCCAGTGCCGGATCTGGGCCGCCGGCCCGGTGCGGCGTACGCCCCGCTCGGCCAGCGCCGTGTCGCACCAGTCGGTGGCGGCGGCCAACCAGCCCGCCCGGTACCAGGGTGGCGTCTGCTCCGGTGCGCGCCGGCGGCACCAGGCTTGCACCGGGCCGCCGTCGAACGCGGCCACGTCGTGCCAGGCGTACCCGGGCGACGGTTCCCCGTCGAGCGGCTCGGCCACGAACAGGGTGCTGTCCAGCGGTTCGAGCAGCGCCACCCGCAGGCCGGTCTCGGCGGCGATCGCGGCGGGCAGTTGGCTGCTCGGCGGCGGCCACGCCTCGGTCAGCCGCAGTCGGGGCAGCGTCACCTCGGCACCCAGGCGGTGGCCGAGCACCCGGCGACGGTCGGTGGCGCAGATGATCACGTCGATGTCGACCGGGCCGGTGGTCGCCACCGCGGGCGAGGTATCCGGGAGGCTCATGCCGCCCGCTCCGCGGCGGCGCGCGGCCGGGACGGCACCACCGGACCGGGCCCCACCGGCTCCCGCCGGTGCCGCAGCGACTCCACCCCCACCAGGTCGTCGGCGATCGCGTCCGGGGCTTCGGTGTCGAACCGGGCGATCGCCCGGATCCGCGCGGCCACCGCCACCAGCACCGCGATGATCAGCCCGCACAGCAGGAAGACGAACGCGATGCCGCGTCCCTCACCCACCCCGATCAGCCGCCCGACGCTGCCGGCGAGTCGACCGTCGGGCATCAGCATCGGCTCGAAGAGCGCGGTCGCGGCGGGCGCCACCACCGCGAAGCCCAGCGGCAACGTCGACCAGGAGATCATCTGGTTCAGCGCGGCGGCCCGACCGTGGTAGCGCTGGGGGATCTTCACCTGGACGATCGCCCGGTAGATGCCGGTGGTCAGGGTCAACCCGGCGGTGAGGCCGAACGCGCCGACGGCGACCAGCAGCGGGTCGGGGCGGGCCGCGATCACCAGGCAGGCCACCGCCATGGCGAGGATGGCCAGCAGCACGCCGTGCATCGGCCGCCGCGACGGCCCGCCCCACAGGGCCACCGCCAGCCCGGCCAGCGTCGCACCCAGCCCCGAGACGAAGGAGACCTGGGCTGCGTCGGCCAGCGCGCCGAACGAGAGCACCAGCGGGCTCAGCAGGATCAGCGGGGGCGCCAGGAACACGTTGAGCACCAGGAAGAAGAGCAGCATCGCCCGGAAGTGCCGGTGGCCCCAGGAGAAGCGGAAGCCGTTGGCGATCTCCGCGGTCAGGGTCTCCCGCCGGTGCCAGCCCAACCGGGCCGGCCAGCGGATCGACGCGGTGACCAGCACCGCGACCGCGTAGGTGGCGATGTCGATGACGAGGATGCCGTCCAGCCCGACGGTGGCGAGCATGCCGGCGGCGAACAGGGGCACGAAGAGCGTCCCCGCGCCGTTGACCATCTCGACGACACCGATGGCGTGCCGCAGGTAGCGCTTCGGTGCCAGCTGCGGGACGGAGGCGACGTAGGCGAGGCGTTGGAACGCGGTGGCCACCGACAGGCCGACCATCAGGCCGTAGATGTGCCAGATCTGCAGGGCGTCGGTCCACAGCAGCACCCCGAGAGCCAACTGGGTGGCCCAGGCGGCGACGTCACCGGCGATCAGCACCCGCTTGCGGTGCGAACGGTCCACGACCGCGCCGGCGAGCGGGGCGATCACCAGGCCGGGCACCAGGGCCAACGTCACGAAGAGCGCCAGCTGCATGACCGAGCCGGTGCTCAGGTAGATCCAGATCGGGATGGCCCACTGGGTGAACGCCGAGCCGATCAGCGAGACCATCTGCCCGGTGGCCACCCCGAGGAACCGGGGCATGCTCGGCTCGGCGGGGCGGCGGCGCGGCGGCGGGTCCCCGCCCGGTGGCCGGTCGCCGCCGGATGCCGCGGCCGGATCGGGTTGCGCGCCGGCCCGGTGCACGCCGTGCAGCCACCAGTCGCTGTCCGGTCCGCGGGCCGCGCGGGTCAGCGCGGCGGCGTCGTCGTCGGCCAGCGCCACGTGGGTACGGGTGACGACCTCGGCCAGCTCGGCGGCCCGGTACCGGTTGAAGTAGTGCCCGCCCTCGTCCAGCACCACCAGCGCGCAGGTGTCGGAGAGGAAGTCCCACTCCCGGAAGCGTTCCTCGTAGTAGTCGGTGGCCGGGTCCTGCTCGCCGATCACCGAGATGACCGGCGCGTCGATGCGGTCGATCCGGCTGTCGAGCAGGCCGCTGTAGTAGTCCTCGGCGCTGCGGGTGTCGTGGCGCATGTTGCGGATCACCCGGTCGACCTCGTCGAGGCCCAGCTCCTCGATGTCGACGCCCCGGCCGACGAGGCGGTTGATGAACGTGCGGTTGCTGCGGAAGCGTTCCAGCTCGGCCAGCCGGGACAGCCGCGACAGCACGCCGCGCGGGCGGGCGAACGGGAAGATGCCGCCCACGTACACCGCCTCGACCGGACGCTCGGCGGCCTGCAGGCGGCGGGCCACCTCGACCACGAGGGCGCTGCCGATGCCGCAGTGCCCGTAGAGCACCAGCGGGCCGGGAATGTCCCGCAGGATCTCGGTGACCGCGGCGTCGACCAGGTCGCCGAAGGGCAGCGTGTCCTCGGTGCCGCCGGCCTCCTGGTTGTGGATCGCCGCCGAGTAGAGCCGGTGCCCGGGCGGCATCGCGTCGGCCAGGGCCTGGTAGACCGCCGCGCTGCCGCCGCCGTACGGGACGCAGACCAGCGAGCGGACGTGCCCGGCGTCGGGCACCGGGCGGGTCAGCTCGTGCAGCAGCCGGGCCGGCTGGTCGTCGGTGGCCGGTTCGTCGAGCAGCCGGGCCAGTTCGCGTACGGTGCGGCAGCGGAACAGGTCCATCAGGGACACCGCGCCGGTGCCGCCGCCGGTGGCCAGGGCGCGCCGGATCCGGGTGACGGCCTGCGCGGCCAGCAGCGAGTGCCCGCCGAGGAGGAAGAAGTCGTCGTCGATGCCGACCCGCTGCACCGGCAGCAGCTCGGTCCACACCTCGGCGATGAGCCGCTCGTTGGCGGTGCCCGGCGCGGCGAACTCCCGTTCGGTCTCCTGCTGGGTCAGGTCCGGATCGGGCAGCGCCCGGTGGTCCAGCTTGCCGTTCGGGGTCAGCGGCAACGCGTCGAGCAGCACGAACGCGGCCGGCACCAGGTAGTCGGCGAGGCTGCGCCCGAGGTGTTCGCGCAGCTGCGCGGGGGTGGGCCGGTGCGCGTCGTCGGCCGGCACCACGTAGGCCGCCAGTCGCCGGTCGCCGGTGCCGTCCGGCTGCACGACGACCGCGCAGGCCCGCAGGTCGGGGTGGCGTTGCAGGGTGGCCTCGATCTCGCCCAGCTCGATGCGGTAGCCGCGGATCTTCACCTGGCGGTCGACGCGGCCGAGGTACTCCAACGTCCCGTCGGCGCACCAGCGCACCCGGTCGCCGGTGCGGTACATCCGGGCGCCGGGCTCGCCGCTGAACGGCTCCGGCAGGAACCGCTCGGCGGTCAGCCCGGCCCGGTTCAGGTAGCCGCGGGCCAGCCCCTCACCGGCGACGAAGAGCTCACCGGGAACCCCGACCGGCACCGGGTTGAGGTGCCCGTCCAGCACGTACGCGCGCAGGTCGTCCAGCGGCCGCCCGATCGGTGAGGCGGCGCCCCGGCGCACGTCGGCGCGGCGTAGCCGCTGCGCGGTGACGTGCACCGTGGTCTCGGTGATGCCGTACATGTTGACCAGCACCGGGGCGCTGTCGCCGTAGCGGCTGAACCAGTGCCGCAGCTCGCGCACATAGAGCGCGTCACCGCCGAAGACGATGGTCCGCACCGACAGCTCGGCGAAGGACCGCTCGGTCTCGGTGAGCGTGGCGCGCAGCGCACGGAACGCCGCCGGGGTCTGGTTGAGCACCGTGACCCGCTGCTCGGCCAGCACGTCCAGCAGCCGCTCCTGGTCACGGACCGCGTCCGGCGGCACCACGACCAGCCGCCCGCCGGAGGCCAGCGCCCCCCACATCTCCCACACCGAGAAGTCGAACGCGTAGGAGTGCAGCAGGGCCCAGACGTCGTCGACGCCGAAGTCGAAGTGCGCCTCGGCGGCGGTGAGCAGCCGCACCACCTGCCGGTGCTCCACCAGCACACCCTTGGGTCGGCCGGTGGAGCCGGAGGTGTAGATGACGTAGGCCAGGTCGGCGGGGCCGACCGGGCGGTGCGGGTCCGCCGACGCCGGAGCCGGGTCGTCCTGCGGCGCGTCCAGCCACAGCACCCGACCGTCGTACGTCGGCAGTTCGGCGGGGGAGCTCTCGTCGGTGACCAGCACGGGCGCAGCGGTGTCGGCGAGGATGAACTCGAGACGTTCGCGCGGGTAGGCCAGGTTCAGCGGCACGTACGCCCCGCCGGCCTTCAGCACGCCGAGGATCGCCGTCACAGTGCCCGCACCGGGCCGCAGGTGCAGCGCGACCAGGGTGCCGGGGCGGACCCCGAGACGGCGCAGCCGCCCGGCGAGGCGCTCGGCGCGGGCGTCCAGCTCGGCGTAGCTGAGCTGCTCGTCGCCGTGCACCAGGGCGACCGCGTCGGGGCGGCGCGCCGCCTGCTCCTCGAAGAGCGAGTGCAGCGTCCGCTGGACCGGGAACCGGGCGACCCGCCGGCCCCAGTCGTCGAGCACCTGCGTGCGTTCGGCGTCGGTGAGCAGGTCCACGCCGCGCAGCGGCGCGTCGGCGTGCGCGACCACGGTGCGCACCAACCGTACGAACCGCTCGCCGATCCGGCCGACGGTGGCGGCGTCGAACAGCACGCTGTTGTAGGTGAACTCGCACCACAGCTCGCCGGCGCGGGTCTGCACGACCAGCAGCTCCAGGTCGAAGCGGGTGGCCGCCAGGTCGAGGACCTCCCAGTGCACGGCCGGCCCGGCGCCGGCGGCGCCATGGTCGCGCATCTGGTAGTTCTGCAGCGCGAAGGTGACCTGGAACAGCGGCGACCGGCTGACGTCGCGGGCCACGTCCAGCTCCGCCACCAGCTGCTCGAACTGGACCTCCTGGTGGGTCAGGCCGTCCAGCACCCGCTGACGGGTGCGGGTGAGCAGGTCGCCGAACGACTCGTCCGGGTCGAGCTGGGCCCGCAGCGGCAGCATGTTGACGAACATGCCGACCAGGCCCTCCAACTCGGGGCGGCCCCGCCCGGCCACCGGTGAGCCGACGGCGAAGTCGCGCTGGTCGGCGTGCCCGGCGAGGAGCACCTGGTAGGCCGCGAGCAGGATCATGTAGAGGGTCGCGTCGTGCCGCCGGGCCAGCGCGGTGACCGCGTCGGTGAGCGCGGCGTCCACCTCGAAGCGGTGCGTGGCGCCGTCGAAGCGCTGCGTCGGCGGGCGCGGCCGGTCCGTCGCCAGCTCCAGCGCGGGCACGTCGGCCAGTTGCTGCGTCCAGTGGGCGAGCCCACGGTCCGTGCCGGACCGGTGCCGCTGCCAGTAGGCGTAGTCGCCGTAGCCGACCGGCAGCGGCGGCCAGTCCGGCGCCGTCCCGTCCCGGCGGGCCCGGTAGGCGGTGAGCAGGTCACCGACGAGCACGTCGATGGACCAGCCGTCGCTGACGATGTGGTGGGTCACCAGCGACAGCAGCCGACGCTGGTCGCCGTAGTCGACGAGCAGGGCCCGCAGCAGGGGGCCGGTCGCGAGGTCGAAGGGGACCGCCGCCTGCTCCCGGGCCAGATCCAGGGCCTCCCGGCGGGCGTCGTCCGGGTCGTCGGCGGTGACCGTCCGTTGCTCCAGCGGCACCGGCCCCGGCTCGGCGACCAGCACGCTCGGCTGGCCGCCGTCGGTGGCCGGGAACCGCATCCGCAGGCTCTCCTGCCGGGCGGTCACGTCGGCGAGCGCGTCGCGCAGCGCGTCGGGGTCGAGGTCACCGTCGAGCCACACCGCCACCGGCACGTGGTAGGCGGTGGCGCCCGGCGCGAACTGGTCCATGAACCAGAGCCGCTCCTGGGCGTACGACAGGGTCCGGGGCGCGTCGGCGGGCGCCCGGTCGAGGCTGCCGGCGGAGGCGCCGGCCGGTTGGCGCAGCAGCCGTTGCAGCAGGGCCTGCTTGGTGGCGGAGAGGGGCATCTCCGGGGCCGCCGACTCCGGGGCTACGGACATGAGGGGTCTACCTTTCCAGCGTGGCGAGGAGCGCGGCGGCCTCGTCCTCGGAGAGCTCGTCGAGCCGGGCGATGAGCAGCCGCTCCACCTCGACGGCCAGTTCGGCGACCGTCGGGTTGGCGAACAGCAGGTGGATCGGTACGTCCAGGTCCAGCAGGACGCCGAGTCGGGTGACGGCACGGCTGGCCAGCAGCGAGTGCCCACCCTGGTCGAAGAAGTTGTCGTGCACGTCGATCCGGTCGATTCCGAGCACCTCGGTCCAGGCCGCCGCGACCAGCTCCTCCGCCCCGGTGCGCGGGGCGGTGAAGGACCCCGGCGCGTCCCCGGCGTCGGTCGGTTCGGGCAGCGCCGCGACGTCGAGCTTGCCGCTGGGCATCAGCGGCAGTGCGTCGAGCGCGACGAAGGCGGTCGGCACCAGGTGCGGCGGCAGCACGTCGCGCAGCGCGGCCCGCAGCGCCGCCGCGTCGACGTGGCCGGTGAGGTAGCCGACCAGCCGCTGCCCGCCGTGTCCGTCGGGGCGTACCGCCACCGCGGCCTGCCGGACGCCGGGCTGGGCGCGCAGCGCGGTCTCGATCTCGCCGAGTTCCACCCGGGCGCCGTTGACCTTCACCTGCCGGTCGAGGCGTTCGAGGAACTCCAGCGCTCCGTCTGCGCGCCACCGGCAGCGGTCGCCGGTGCGGTAGAGCCGGGCGCCGGGCGGCCCGAACGGGTCGGGCACGAACGCCGCGGCGGTCTCCGCGGGGCGGCGCAGGTAGCCGCGGCCGACCGGGCCGCCACCGACGTGCAGGTGGCCGGGCACGCCGACCGGCGCCGGCTCGCCGCGCTCGTCGAGGACGTACAGCTGGGCGCCGGGCATCGGCACGCCGATCGGCACCGGACCGGGCCGGGCGGCGCCGGGACGCACGGTGTATGCGGACACGGCGATGGTCGTCTCGGTGGGCCCGTAGAGGTTGTGCAACGGCACCTGGTGGATCGCGGCGAGGCCGGCGGCGACGTCGCCGTCGAGTTGCTCGCCGATGCAGACGACCTGCCGCAGCTCGTCGGCGGCGGCGAGGCCGGGGTGGGCGACCAGGTGCCGCAGCACCGTCGGCACGCAGGAGAGCAGGGTGACCCGTTCGGCCCGGACGGTGTCGAGCACCGCGTCCGGGTCGAGCGCGCCCGCCGGTGGGGCGATCACCAGGGTGGCGCCGGCGACCAGCGCCGGATAGACCTCCTGGCCGAACAGGTCGAAGCTGGGCGAGGCGAGGACCAGCAGCCGGTCGGCGGGGGTGATGCCGTGCCGGTCGGCGAACCAGGTGGCGTGCGCGGCGAGGGACCGGTGTTCGATCATCGCGCCCTTGGGTCGGCCGGTGGAGCCGGAGGTGTGCAGCACGTAGGCCAGGCCGCCCGCGGGCACCGGGGTCGGCTCGCGGTCGCCGGGGGCCGGGCCGGCGTCGGGGTCGTCCACCCGCAGCACCCGGTACGCCCCGGCGGGCAGCGTGTCGGCCACCGCGGCGGAGGTCAGCACCACCTCGGCGGCGCTGTCGGCCATCAGGTCGGCCAGCCGCCGCGGCGGATATCCCGGGTCCAGTGGCACGTACGCGGCGCCGGCGCGCAGCACCGCCAGCATCGCGACCACCACGTCGGCGCCGCGCGGCAGCGCCACCCCGACGAGACGTTCTGGCCCGGCGCCGGCGGCCCGTAGCCGGGCGGCCAGCCGGGCGGAGCGCTCGTCGAGCTGCCGGTAGGTCAGCGACCGGCCGGCGTCGCGGATCGCGACCGCGTCTGGGGTGGCGGCGGCGTGGGCGCGGATCAGGTCGACCACGGTGCGGTCGGCCGGCGCGGCGGGCGGACCGGCGGCCCAGCCGGTGACGAGCAGCTCCCGCTCGGCCTCGGGCAGCAGGGGCAGCGCCGACAGGGGCCGCTGCGGCTCGGCCAGCCCGGCGCGCAGCAGGATCAGGTAGCGCTCGACGATCCGCTCGGCGGTGCCGGCGTCGAAGAGGTCGCTGCGGTATTCCAGCCGACCGGTGGAGTCGCCGACCTCCAGCAGCAGCTCCTCGCGGGCCACCCCGTTGCTGGTGCTCAACCCCACCTCGCCGAGGTAGTTGAAGCCGAGCTGGTAGAGCGGCTGCACCCCGGGCAGCCGGGGCGGGTTGAGCACCTCGACGAGGCGGGGGAGCGGCACATCCTGGTGTTCCCAGGCGGCGAGCATGGTCTCCCGGACGCGGCCGAGCAGCGCGCCGAAGCTCGGGTCGTCGCCGACGTCGAGCCGGAGCACCAGGGTGTTCACGAACATGCCGATCATCGGGGCGAGTTCCGGGCGGTTCCGCCCGGCCACCGGCAGCCCGACGAGCAGCACGGTGTCACCGGTGAGCCGGTGCAGCAGCGCGGCGTAGCCGGCGAGCAGCACCATGGCGCTGCTCGCGCCGTGCCCGCGACCGACCTCGGCCACCGCGTCGCGCAGCCCGGCGGGCACCGGGAAGGTGACCTCTGCGCCGGGCCGGGCGGCCGAGGCGGTGCGCGGCCGGTCGGGCAGCAGCCCGTGCACCGGCGGCACGTCGGTGAGCCGTTGCCGCCAGTACGCCAGCTCGGCCGTCGCGGCGGCGCTGTCGGCCTGCTCGCGCTGCCAGACCGCCCAGTCCGCGTACTGGATGTCGAGGGCGGGCAGGTGCGGAGCACGTCGCTCCAGCGTCGCCCGGCACAGCTCCTCGATCTCGGCGATGAGGATCGGCGTCGAGCTGCCGTCGAAGATCGTGTGGTGCGCGGTGAAGAGCAGCGCGGGGCGCTCCGGGCGGTGCACCAGCCGGGCCCGCCACAGCGGCGCGTCGTCCAGCGGGAACGGTGCGGCCAGGTCGGCGGCGGTGAGCTCGGCCAGCCGGGCGGCGCGGGCCGCCTCGGGAAGCCCGCGAAGGTCGCTCTCCTCGACGTGGATCGGCACCTCGGCGCGGACCACCTGGGTGAGCCCGCTGTCGCCGGGTCGCAGCGCGGTGCGCAACGGCTCGTGCCGGCGGGTCAGCTCGGTGAGCGCGGCGCGCAGCACCTCGGCGTCGGTGCCGGGCGGCAGCAGGACGGGTGCGCGAAGGTTGTACGCCGAAGCGTCGGTCCCGATCTGGCTGGCCAGCCAGATCCATTCCTGGGCGAAAGAGGCAGCGAAGACGTACTCGTTCGGCCTGGCCGGCACGTGCGTCCCCCCGTGAACACGTTGAAGCCGTATCGGTCAAGGCCGATGCTAGGGGAGGTTGCCGGCGGCGCCCTCCCGATAATCGCCACCAGTAAATATCTGAATGGACGGTTGATGAACGGAGGGTGACCAGGCATGGACGCAGCCGGTTGCTCAGCCCACCGGAACGTCGGCCCCGGCGCCCGGAGCGGGGCCGGTACCCAGCCGGGCCAGCGCCGCGGCGAGGTCGCTGACCTGGCCCGCGAGCTGGGCGACCCGCTGCTGGGCGAGGTCCCGGTCGGACTCGGCGGCGCCCAGCCGTACGGTCAGCTCGGCGAGCCGGTTCTCGGCGGTCGCCGTGGCCTGCCGGGCGGCGGCCAACTCGCCGGCGAGCGCGTCGCGTTGCGCGGCGGCGGCGGCCAGCTCGGACCGGAGCTGGACGGCCGCCGCGTGCGCCTCCTGCCGCGCCGCGTCGGCGGCGCGGGCGTCGGCGTCGGCCCGGTCCCGTGCCCGGTCGGCCTGCTCGCGGGCCCGCACGGCGTCGGCCGCGCCGGCGCGGGCCCGGGCGGCGTCGGTACGTGCCTGTTCGATCTGCCGGCGGACGTCCTCGACCTCGCCCTGCCACCGCTCGGCGCGTGCGGCGGCCTCGGCGGCGGTGCGGGTGGCCCGTTCGGCGTCGGCGCGGGCGCTGTCCCGTTCGGCGGCGAGGTCGCTCACCCGGCGTCGCTCGGCGTCGCGCTCCGTGCGCACGGTCCGCAGCTCCTGCCGGGCCGCGTCGCGGTCCCGCTCGGCCTGCACCCGCAGCGCCTCGGCGGCGCTGGCCGTGTGCCGCGCCTCGTCGCGGGCCGCTTCGGCCTGCCGCGCGCGCTCGGCGTCGCGGCCGGCCTGCTCAGCCGCGCGGTCGGCCGCCGTGCGGGCCTCGTCGACCTCGGCCTGCGCAGCGCGGGCCGCTTCCCGGGCCTGCGCCGCGGCCGCCTCGGCGTCCTCGGCGTCGCGGCGCGCCTCGTCCCGCCCGGCCTGCGCGGCGGCCACGGTGGTGGCCGCCGTGGCGCGGGCCTCGGCGAGCTGCCGCTCCACCCCGGCCGGGGAGAGTTCGGCGTGCAGCGCCTCGGACAGCGACGCCACGATCTGGTCGAGCCGGTCCACCGCCTCCCAGGTGCGGGCCACCTGTCCGGGCAGGCCGGGGGCGTTGCGGTGGCGCAGCCGGCTGTTGCGGGAGGCGCGCTGGCAGTCGCCGTCGTTGTCCCGGCAGTAGCGGAACGGCCGGCCCGCGCCGACGCGCTGCGGCACCGGCCGTCCACAGTGGGCGCAGGGGCGGGTGTCGGTGGGGGTGGGCTGGGCGTCCATCGAGGCTGAAGTCTAGTGGCGCGCGGGCCGGCCATCTCGCGGCGGCCGCCGGGGCGACCAGGGCCGCGCGGGGTCGACGGTCGGGCGCCTCGGGAGGCGAGGCTCAGTTCCCGGCGCGGGCGGCCCGGTCCAGGGTGTACCTGCGTTGCAGCAGCAGCGCGGCGAGCATCACCGCGGCCGGCAGCAGACCGAAGCCGTAGCGCACGGCGGCCAACGCCGAGTCCGGCTGGACGACCGTCTCGCCCCCCGCGGAGGCGACGAAACCGCCGCCGGCCAGGCACAGGGCGTAGGCGTACGGGCCGAGCGCCGCGCCGGTGGCCTCGGTGGCCGTCCAGACCCCGGTGTAGGTGCCCGCGCCGACGGTGCCGGCGGCCCGGATCACGTCCGGCACCATCGAGAACGGCAGCAGCTGCATGCTGGCGAACGCGACACCGAGCACCGCCACCGCGGCCACCAGCACCGGCAGGCCGGCCGGGCGGCCCAGCGCGAGCACCAGCGAGCCGACCGCGAACGCGCCCTGCGCGGCCAGTAGCGCCCGCTGCTTGCCGACCCGACGGGCCACCGCCAGCCACCCCGGGGTGACCAGCAACGCCGGCGCGACGAACGCCCCGACCAGCACCGTGGTCAGGCCGGGACGGCCCAGCTCGTAACGAGGTCGGCACCCACGTCGGGGTGAGCGTCGTCTACCCGAGCATGGTGGAGTCGCCGATCCACGACAGCACCGCCATAGCCGGGCTGTCGCTGCAGGGTGTGTCCCGCCCGGAGCCGGTGCAGGGCGTGGTCAAGGCCATCCAGCGTGCCGCCACCGCCCGCCGGGCGCCACGTGACCTGCCCACCACCACCAGGGGCCGACTGGAGTTGGCGCTCGCCCGGCACGCCCCCGGGCTGGCCGATCGGCTGGTACGCCGTACCGTGGCCGCGCGGATCACCGCCGGCGACCTGGACGCCGCGCCGCTGGCCGCCGGGATGCTCCGCCGCCACCGCGACGCCGCGGGCTGACCAACCAGGCAGCGGCCGAGCGCGGCGCGCGACGCGCGGCAGCTCAGGGCGTGGCGACCGCGGCGCGGGACCGGTCGGCGGCGATGCGTACCGCCAGGGCGCCCAGCACGCTGCCCATCACCCAGCGCTGCACCCGCAGCCAGAGCGGGCGGCGGGCGAAGAACGCGGCGAGCGTGCCGGCGCTCAGCACGATCAGCGCGTTGACGGTCAGCGCCACGGCGATCTGGGTCAGGCCGAGCAGCAGGCTCTGCGCGGCGACGTGCCCGCGCTGCGGGTCGACGAACTGGGGCAGCAGCGACACGTAGAGGATCGCGATCTTCGGGTTGAGCAGGTTGGTGACCAGGCCCATGGTGAACAGCCGCCGGGGCCCGTCGGGTGGCAGCGGAGCCGGGTTGAAGGGTGACTGCCCGCCGGGGCGCAGCGTCCTCCAGGCCAGCCAGAGCAGGTACGCCGCGCCGGCCAGCTTCACCGCCGTGTACAGCGCCGGCACCAGGACGAACACGGTGGCCAGCCCGGCGACCGCGGCCGTCAGGTAGACCCCGAAGCCGGCAGCCACCCCGAGCAGCGAGATCAGCCCGGCCCGGCGGCCCTGGGTCACCGATCGGGACACCAGGTAGACCATGTTCGGGCCGGGTGTGAGCACCAGACCCAGCGCCACCAGCACCATGCCGACCAGCGCACCCGTACCGACCATGGCCAGAACCCCCCGTTGTCGACCGTCGGGACCGACGCTACGCGTCGCGTCGGTCCCGACCGAGAGCCACCGACGACTCCGTGGCCTGCGGGAAGCGTCCGACAACCGACCTGGGGCGGGTAGCCCCGAGCCGCGCCACCGGGGGAGCGGCTCGGGCTCGGGGCAGCGCCGCGTCGGCGGCGTTGACAGCCTGCGGTCAGGCCGCGACGGAGGCCTCGGCGACCTCGTCGGCGCTCGGTCGTAGCTGCGGGGCGCCGAGCGTCACGACCAGGTTCGCGAGGGCGAACGCGGCGGCGACCAGCAGTCCTCGGTGGAAGCCCTCGACCAGGGCCGCCTGCTGCGACGCTCCGTCGGTGACCGCGTCGGTGACCCGGGTGACCGACATGGTGGTCACGACCGCCAACCCCAGCGCCCCGCCGACCTGGTAGACGGCGTTCACCACGCCCGACGCGGCGCCGGCGTGGTGGTGCACGACGTCGGAGACCGCGGCGATCTGGGCCGGTACGCCGACCCACATGATGCCGAAACCGAACAGCAGCAGCCCGGGCAGCAACTCGTTCGCGTAGCCGCCGTCGGCACCGGCCTGGGAGAGGAACAGCAGCCCGGCGACGCTGAGGGCCGTGCCGACCAGCTGCATCGTCCGGGTGCCGATCCGGGAGACCAGGGCGCTCGCGACGACCGCGCCGACGATCGCGGCGACACCCATCGGCAGGAAGTGCACGCCGGCCTCCAATGCGGAGTCGCCCCGCACCTGCTGCAGGTAGATCGCGGTCAGGAAGAACATCGACAGGAAGGCGGCGCCGTTGAGGGCGAGCGAGCCGCCGGACACGCTCAGCGCGCGCGAGCGGAACAGCTGCAGGGGTACCAGCGGCGCCGGGGAGCGCGCCTCGACCACTGCGAACGCGACCAGCAGTACGATCCCGCCGATCAGACTGCCCGACACCTGGAACGAGCCCCATCCGCTGGACTCGGCGCGTACCACGCCGAAGGCGAGGAGCAGCAGGCCGACGGTGCTCAGCACGGCACCGACGAGATCGAAGGTGCGGGCGCCGTCACGGTGAGCCTCGATGCGGCGTACGACGGCCGGCACGACGGCGATCAGGGCGATCACGATCGGCACGTTGACGAAGAAGACCCAGCGCCAGCTCAACGAGCCGACGAGGACGCCACCGGCGACCACGCCCAGCGTGCCGCCGAGCCCGGCGAGGCCACCCCAGACACCCATCGCGATGTTGCGTTCCCGCCCGTGGGCGAAGGTGACGGTGAGGATCGCGAGCGCCGCGGGTGAGAGCAGCGCGCCACCGAGGCCCTGTACGGCCCGGGCGGCGATGAGCAGGCCCGGGTCGGTGGCGAGGCCGGCGGCGAGCGAGGTCACGCCGAACAGGGCGAGCCCGGCGATGAAGACCCGTCGTGGGCCGAGCAGGTCGGCGGCCCGCCCGCCGAGCAGCAGGAAGCCGCCGAAGAGCAGGGTGTATCCGCTGATCACCCATTGCAGGTTGTCGGGGGAGAAGTTCAGGTCGGCCTGGATGTCCGGGAGCGCGACATTCACGATCGTCACGTCGAGCACCACGACGAACTGGGCGAGTGCCAGTACGAGCAGGGTGGCCCAGGGGCTGCGTCGCATTACCTACCTCGGGATGGCTAGCCGGTACACGGATTTGATCTACGCCGTACATCTACAACGTATACCGGGATGTGTACGTAGTACACTGGCCGGGTGGCGAGCATGAGGCAGAACACAAGGGCGCCCCGGGGCCTCGACCCGGAGAAGATCGTGACCAGCGCCCTCGCCGTCGCGGACGCGGAGGGGCTCGACGCGGTCACCATCCGCCGCCTCGCCCAGGAGCACCAGGTCACCCCGATGGCGCTCTACCGCCACTTCACCGACAAGGACGACCTGCTCAACGCGCTCGCCGACCGGCTGCTCGCGGACGTCGTTCTCCCCGAGCCGGACGAGCGCCCCTGGCACGAGCAGATGCGGTCGGTGCTGACGGCGTTCCTCGACGCCCTGCGCCCGCACCCGAGCGTGGCCCGACTCACCCTGCCTCGGATCCTCACCTCGACCCCGGGTCTCGTCCTGGCGGAACGCTGCCTCGCGCTGCTACGCGAGGGCGGATTCGACGTGCCGCAGGCGGCCGAGGTCGGCCGGCAGAGCATCTGCGCACTGGTGGCGCTGGTCACCGCGGAGCCGCGGGTGGACCCGCAACCCGATCAGGAGAGCCCCGAGGAGGCCATCGCCGCCCGCCGGGCCGCCATCGCCGGGCTTCCCGCCCGCCGCTACCCGAATGTCGTCGCCGCCGCCGACACCCTGGCCTACTGCGCCGACCCGGCGCACTACTACCGGGTCGGGCTCGATCTCGCGGTCGCGGCCATGCGCGGGATCAGCCCGACGGCCGCCGTCTGACCGGCCCGGATGCGGGAACGGCCGCGAGGCCGATCGCGTTACCGTGTGTCAGGGAGGTGCCGCCGGATGACGAACATGTGGGAAGCCACGGTGGAGGCGCAGATCCGCTCCGCCCAGGAGCGCGGCGAGTTCGACAACCTGCCCGGCGCGGGTAAGCCGATCCCCGGCCGGAACCAGCCCTACGACGAGTCGTGGTGGATCAAGAGCTTTATGGAGCGGGAGAAGCTTCCCAGCGAGCTGCTGCTCCCGATCCCGCTGCAGCTGCGTCGCAAGATCGAGCGGGTGCCGCACGACGTGCGCGACCTGCCCACCGAGCAGGCCGTGCGAGCCTTCTGCGCCGTGCTGAACACCGAGGTCATGGCGTGGCTGCGGATGCCGACCGGCCCCAAGGTGGTGGTGCGTCCGGTCAACGTCGACGAGGTGGTCCGCCGCTGGCGCGACGAGCGCCAGGCCGCCGCCGCGCGACCGACGCCCCAACCGGCCACCGGCTCGGCCAGTACGCCCCGCCGGGCCTGGCTGCCCTGGCGTCGCCGCACCGCGGCCTGAGCCCGGAGCTCGACCTCCGGCCGTCACGCCTCGCCCGCGGACCGGCCCACGGCAGGCCGAAGCGGGCAGCAGCGGCGACCCGCCAGCAGGCACACTGGAGAACGTGTCGATCATCCTGCGGGCGCCGGCGACCCGGTCCGCGCCCGAGCTGATCCTGCGCGCCTGGCGCGACGACGACCGGGACGCGCTGCTGGCCGCTTACCAGGATCCGGTGCTGCGGCAGTGGACCCGGTTGCCGGTCACCACCACCGTCGAGGCAGACCGGTGGCTGGCCCGGATGCGGCAGGGCTGGCGCGACGGCGACCAGTTCAGCTTTGCCGTTCTGGAACCGGACCCCGGAATCGGCGAGCGCCTGGTGGCGAATGTGGTGCTCAAGCGGGTCACCCCGGGACGCCCGGACGCCGAGGTCGGCTACTGGACAGCCGCGCCGGCGCGCGGGCGGGGCGTCGCCGGCCGGGCGCTGGACGCGGTCAGCCGCTGGGCGTTCGCCCGCTTCGCCGACGGTGGGCTGAGCCGGCTGGAGCTGCTGCACCAGGTGGACAATCCCGCCTCCTGCCGGGTGGCCGAGAAGACCGGCTTCCGGTTCCAGGAGGTGCTGCCCGCCCAGCCACCGTTCCCGCGCGACGGGCACCGCCACGTACGTCGGGCCGACGCCGACGGCTGAGCCCGCCTTCCCGCGACGCCGCCGGCTGTTATCGTGGGGACAGCGAAGATCGGGACCAGGGGGACCAGACATGGTGGGTGACGACGACATCTCCGGGTGATACCGGACATGCGCGGCCGCCGGCCGGCGCGCGACAGCGCAGCCGCCGTGGCCATTCCGTCGTCTCTTTCCACCCGCTGGGCGGCCGCTGTGGCGCGCCCACCACCTCCTGAGGCCTGTGGCATGTCCAACGCATCCATCATCTGCTCGAACCTCTCCTTCTCCTGGCCGGACGACACCCCGGTCTTCGAGGAGCTCTCCTTCACCGTGGGCGAGGGCCGCACCGGCCTGGTCGCCCCGAACGGCGCGGGCAAGAGCACGCTGCTCAAGCTCATCGCCGGCGAGTACCAGCCCACCAGCGGCAGCGTGTCCGTCCAGGGCGTGCTCGGCTACCTCCCGCAGACCCTGCCGCTCTCCGGCGGCCTGACCGTGGCCGAGGTCCTGGGCATCGCCCCGCTGATCGAGGCGTTGCACGCCATCGAGGCCGGCGACGCCAGCGAGGAGCACTTCACCACCATCGGCAACGACTGGGACATCGAGGAACGCACCCGCGCCGAGCTGGACCGGCTCGGCCTGGGCGAGGTCCCCCTCACCCGGCGCCTGCACACGCTCAGCGGTGGGCAGGTGGTCTCGCTCGGCCTCGCCGCCCAGTTGCTGAAGCGCCCCGACGTGCTGCTGCTCGACGAGCCGACCAACAACCTCGACGTCGACGCCCGGCACCGGCTCTACGGCGTACTGGAGGAGTGGCGCGGGTGTCTGCTGCTCGTCAGCCACGACCGCGCGCTGCTGGACCGGATGGAGCGCATCGCCGAACTCGACCGCGGCGAGCTGCACCTGTACGGCGGGAACTTCACCGCGTACTCGGAGGCCACCCGCGCCGCGCAGGAGGTCGCCGAGAAGAACGTCCGCAACGCCGAGCAGGAGGTCAAGCGGGAGAAGCGGGAGATGCAGCAGGCTCGCGAGCGGGCGGAGCGCCGGGCCAGCAACGCCTCCCGCAACCTGAAGAACGCCGGCCTGCCGAAGATCTTCGCCGGGACGATGAAGCGAGGCGCGCAGGAGTCGGCGGGCAAGGCCCGCGAGACGCACGCCGCCCGGGTGAGCGACGCCCGGGCCCGGCTCGACGACGCGAGCCGGGCCCTGCGCGAGGAGCAGAAGATCGCCATCGAGCTGCCCGAGACGAGCGTCCCGGCCGGCCGTACGGTCTTCGCCGGCGAGGGCCTGCGGATCCGCCACGGTGAGCGGGAGCTCTTCGGCGGCGACGGCGTCGACCTGACCATCCGGGGACCGGAGCGGGTCGCGCTCTCCGGCCCCAACGGCGCCGGCAAGTCCAGCCTGCTCCGGTTGATGAACGGCGACCTGGAACCGCAGGGCGGCCAGCTGAAGCGGGCCGACGGACGGGTGGCGTACCTGTCGCAGCGGCTGGACCTGCTGGACCTCGACCGCACCGTGGCGGAGAACCTCGCCGCGTTCGCCCCGGCGATGCCCGAGGCGCAGCGGATGAACCTGCTCGCCCGGTTCCTGTTCCGCGGCTCCCGCGCCCACCTGCCCGTCGGCGTGCTCTCCGGCGGCGAGCGGCTGCGCGCCACCCTGGCCTGCGTGCTCTTCGCCGAGCCGGCGCCGCAGCTCCTGCTGCTCGACGAGCCGACCAACAACCTCGACCTGGTCAGCGTGGCCCAGCTGGAGAGTGCGCTCGGGGCGTACCGGGGGGCGTTCGTGGTGGTCAGCCACGACGAACGGTTCCTGCACGAGATCAAGGTGGAGCGGTGGCTGCGGCTCGACGGCGGTCTGCTGAGGGAGACCGGCTCGCCGGACGTGGCCTGACCGCGACCCGCCGTGCCGCGCCCTCGCCGAGGCCGCGGCACGGCGGTGACCCCGGTCCGCACTGCGCGGGCGAGTGCTCAGCCGGGAGACGCGGCGATCTCGACGCGGTCGCTGTCCTTGTCGGAGAGGAAGAAGGCCAGCGCCTGCCCCTGCTCGGCCACCGCCGTGCGGTCGGTTCGCGTGAAGCGGCGCAGCGGCGTGACCGTCACGGTGCCTGCCGTCACCGTCCAGGTCGCGGCGACCCGGCCGTCGAGCAGGACAACGCGCGCGCCGGCGACTGACAGGCCGCGGTGGGCGTCGTCGACGATCCGGCTGCGGTCGTGGTAGCCGAGGAGCGCGTTGTCGAACGCCGGCAGGAACCGTACCGGGGCGGGGGTGTCGGGGTCGGGGCGCGGCGCGTCGGGGAGGTCCAGCAACACCCGACCTCGTTCGTCGCGGAAGCTGACCAACTCATGGCGGATCGCGGCCACCGCGGCCGGCAGTCCGGCGAGCCCGCACCAGGCGCGCAGGTCGGCCGTGGCGGCGGGACCGAACGCGGCGAGATAGCGCCGCACCAGCGCTTCGCCGACCGGATCGGAGCCTTCCGGGGCCGGCGGGTCGATCTCGCGCCCCAGCCAGGAGGAGAGCGGGACGTTGCGCACTCCGCCCCACGTACGCCACAGCCCGCGCGGGGGCAGCTGCACCGTCGGGACGAGGGCCGCGATCAGCATCTCGCCCAGCGCCCGCGCTCCCGGCTGCGGCCAACGCTCGGCCAGCGCCCGCGCCAGCTCGGTCATCGAGCGGGGCTCGTCGTCGGCCAGCACCGCCCGGCCTGCCGCGGCCAGCTCGTCGAGGTCCACCCCGGCGAGCTCGTCGCGGTAGGCCCCCAGTACCCGTTGGCGCAGCATGGTGTCGTGGCGGGCCCGCCAGGCCAGGGCGTCGTCGGCGGTGAGCAGGTGGACGGTACGGCGCATCAGGTGGGTCCGCACCACACTGCGCCGGGTCAGCAGGTCTGAGAGCACCGTCGGGTCGAACGCGCGCAGCCGGGACCAGAGCCCGACGAACGGCTCCTGCGGTTCCTGCGCCTGCAGACCGCAGAGGTGCGCGACGGCGTCGAGGACCGGCACGTCGGCGTGATCGAGCAGCAGCTGTCGGGCGAGCGTCGCGCGGTTGAGCGCCCGGGTGTCGAGAACGGTCATCGGCTGATGCCGGAGCAGCTCGTCGTGCGGTCGAGGGTCGACGGGGTGGAGGCGGTCACGGCGTTCGGGTTGCGGTCGTCGACTGGCACGCGACAACAGTCGCAGCAGTAGCGGCCAGGAAGTGGCCGCTACTCGGGGCAGGATGGGAATCATGTTGAAGACCTCGGCGCGACTGCTGTCGTTGCTCTCGCTGCTCCAGGCGCGCCGGGACTGGCCGGGGGCGCTGCTGGCCGAGCGGCTGGGGATCAGCCCGCGCACCGTGCGCCGGGACGTCGACCGCCTGCGGGAGCTGGGCTATCCCATCGTGGCCGTCAAGGGCCCCGACGGTGGCTACCGGCTCAACGCCGGCAAGGACCTGCCTCCGTTGCTCTTCGACGACGAGCAGGCCGTCGCGCTGGCCATCGCACTCCAGATCGCCACCACCACCGGCGCCGGCATCGAGGAAGCCGCGGTGCGGGCGCTGAACACCGTCCGGCAGGTCATGCCCGCGCGGCTGCGCCGCCGCATCGACACCCTGCAGGTGACTGCCGTCGAGCGGTCGACCCGACCGGAGCAGAAGGTCGACAGCGGCGTGCTGATGGCAGTCAGCGCCGCCGTGCACGCCCGCGAGGTGCTGCGCTTCGACTACACCCCGACGTCCCCACCGGCAGTGCCCGGCGACGGCGCGCAGCGCCCGCCGCGGCGGGCGCAGCCCCATCACCTCGTCACCTGGGGCGGGCGCTGGTACCTGGTCGCCTGGGATCTCGACCGCGAGGACTGGCGCACCTTCCGGGCCGACCGGATCACCCCGCGCACCCCCACCGGGCCCCGCTTCACCCCGCGCGAGCTGCCCGGGGGCGACGTGGCCGCCTTCGTGGCCAGCAGGTTCCAGGGCTCCGAAGGCACCGGCGACGGGCCCTGCCGCGGCGAGGTGATCCTCGACCTGCCCGCCGCCGCCGTCTCCCGCTACACCCGCGACGGGGTCGTTGAGGAGTTGGGCCCGAACCGCTGCCGGCTCGTCCTGGGCTCGTGGTCCTGGGCGGGCCTGGCCGCCAGCATCGGCAGGTTCGACGCCGACATCGAGGTCGTCGGCCCGGCCGAGCTCAGGGACGCCTTCGGGCAGCTGGCCCGCCGCTACGCCAGCGCCGCGACCGACGTACCCGCTCCGCCGCGACCGATCCCATGAGACCGACCTCCGGGAGGTCGGATCGGAGGGTGTCAGTCCGCGGCGGACGACCCAAAAAGGAAGGCAAGGAGATCTACTCCCTGCCACTTTGAACATACAGCAGACTGGGGGGCTTGCCGCAAGACCCGGGTCGCGTTGCAGAATCGTCGGCCGGACCAGGAGCGGACGAATTCACGGGGGCACGACGTGCGGATGGTGTCGACCTACGGGGACGCGGTGACTGGGCGGAGGCAGGGCAACCAGAGACGGAGGCGCCGATGATTCGATCGGCCAGTGCAGGGCGACGGCGCACGGCTGCCCCGGAGGTATCGCGATGAGCGAGCAGTACGTGGTGGGCCTTCAAGAGGTTGACGAGATGCAGGTCGCGGTCGTCGGCGGCAAGGGGGCGCACCTGGGGGCGCTGTCGCGGATCGACGGCGTCCGCGTGCCGCCTGGCTTCTGCGTGACCACGGACGCCTTCCGACGGATCATGACCGAAGCGCCCTCGATCGACGATCGGCTCGATCAGCTGTCGCGCCTGAACCCGGACGACCGGGAGGCGATCCGCGCGCTCAGCGCGGAGATCCGCCGCACCATCGAAGGGATCGCCATCCCGGGCGAGCTCGCGACGGCGATCAACCGCGCTCTCGCGCAGCTCGGCGAGCAAGCCGCCTACGCCGTCCGGTCCAGCGCGACGGCAGAGGACCTGCCGACGGCCTCCTTCGCCGGCCAACAGGACACGTACCTGAACGTCGTGGGGCCGGCGGCGATCCTCCAGCACGTCAGCCGGTGCTGGGCCTCGCTGTTCACCGAGCGGGCGGTGACCTACCGCCAGCGCAACGGCATCGACCACCGTACGGTCCAGATGGCTGTGGTCGTACAGCAGATGGTCTTCCCGCACGCGGCCGGCATCCTGTTCACCGCCGACCCCGTCACGGGCAACCGGAAGGTCGCCTCCGTGGAGGCCAGCTTCGGCCTCGGCGAGGCCCTGGTCTCCGGCCTGGTGAACCCGGACGTCTACAAGGTTCGCGACGGCGCGATCGTCGCCAGGACGGTCGGCGCCAAGCAACTCGCCATCCAGGCCTCGCCGACGGGCGGGACGCAGGAACAGGCGATCGACCCGGAGCGGCAGAACCAGCCGGCGCTGACGGATGCGCAGGTC
Organism: Micromonospora sp. NPDC048909; assembly: GCF_040649635.1. Classification (NCBI taxonomy): domain Bacteria; kingdom Bacillati; phylum Actinomycetota; class Actinomycetes; order Micromonosporales; family Micromonosporaceae; genus Micromonospora; species Micromonospora sp. NPDC048909. Next base: position 127,561 of record NZ_JBEZFU010000010.1, read on the forward strand.
GTGCGGCTCGCGCAGCTCGGCCGGCGGCTCGAAGCGCACTTCGGCCGCCCCCAGGACATCGAATGGTGCCTGGTCGACGACGGCTTCCAGATCGTCCAGAGCCGGCCGATCACCACGCTGTTCCCCGTCCCCGAGTCCGGCGACCGGGAGAACCACGTCTATCTCTCCGTCGGCCATCAGCAGATGATGACCGACCCGATGAAGCCCCTGGGGCTCTCCTTCTGGCAGATGACGACTCCCGCGCCCATGGCCGAGGCCGGCGGCCGCCTGTTCGTCGACGTCACCCAGCGGCTGGCCTCGCCGACGAGCCGCGCCGGCTTCCTGGAGCTCGTCGGAAGAGGCGATCCACTGACCGGGGACGCGCTGCAGACGCTCCTCAAGCGCGACGACTTCATCCGGCCGCTGCCTGACGAGGGTCCCCCCGGGCCACTGGTTGGCGGCGCGCCAGCCCCGATCGAGACCGATCCGGCCATCGTCACCGAGCTGATCGGGCGCAGCGAGGCATCCGTCGCCGCCTCGGAGAGCGAGATCCGGACGAAGTCCGGTGAGGCGCTGCTCGACTTCATCCGGGCGGACATGCAGGAGCTGAGGCGGATCCTGTTCGATCCGCGGAGCCATCAGGTGTTCATGTCGGCGATGGAGGCCACGTGGTGGCTCAACGAGCAGCTGGAGGGGTGGCTGGGCGAGAAGAACGCGGCGGACACGCTCACGCAGTCCGTGCCCCACAACGTCACGTCGGAGATGGGGCTGGCGCTGCTGGGTGTCGCTGACGTGATCCGCCCACATCCGGACGTGGTGGCGTTTCTGCAGCAGGTCGAGGACGAGGGTTTCCTGGACGAGCTGCCCAAGCTCGCGGGCGGGCGGGAAGCGCGAGACGCCATCGAGGCCTGGCTCGACAGGTACGGCATGCGCTGCGTCGGCGAGATCGACATCACGCGGCCGCGTTGGCGTGAACGCCCCTCCACGCTCGTGCCCATGATCCTCGGAAACGTCAGGAACTTCGAGCCGGGAGCCGGCGAGCGGCGCTTCGAACAAGGCCGGCAGGAGGCCTGGGAGAAGGAGCAGGAGCTGCTGGAACGCTTGCGGGCCCTGCCGGACGGGGAGCGCAAGGCCGAAGAGACGAAGCGGATGATCGACCGGGTTCGGACCTTCATCGGGTACCGGGAGTATCCGAAGTACGGCATGGTCAGCCGCTACTTCGTGTACAAGCAGGCCCTGTGGGAAGAAGCCGAGCGCCTGGTGCGGGCCCACGCGCTTCGTGAGAGGGAAGACATCTTCTACCTCACGTTCCAGGAACTGCACGACGTCGTGCGTACGAACCGGGTGGATGACCAGCTCATCGCGCGGCGCAGGGACGCGTTCAGGTCGTATCAGGCGCTCACGCCGCCCCGGGTGCTCACGTCGGATGGCGAGGGCATCGCCGGGGCGTACCAACGCGACGACGTGCCGGCCGGCGCGCTGATCGGCCTACCGGTCTCCGCCGGGACCGTCGAAGGGCGGGCCCGCGTCATCCTGGACCTGGCACGGGCTGATCTCGAACCGGGCGACATCCTCGTCACGGCCCACACGGACCCCAGCTGGACGCCTCTCTTTGTCGCCATCGCAGGCTTGGTGACGGAGGTCGGAGGATTGATGACTCACGGCGCGGTGATCGCACGGGAGTACGGACTGCCGGCCGTCGTCGGCGTGGCCGATGCCACCCGGCTGATCGCCGATGGGCAGCGGATCCGCGTGCACGGAACCGACGGATACGTCGAGATACTGCCCTGACGGTTCTGGTCGGAGGGGTCCCGGTGGCACTGACCATGTCTCGGCCAAAAACCGTTTGAGCCTTCTTTCCGCGTTCCCGTAGGTTGCCCTCCAACCACATCCCCGTGAGGACAGAGGACACAACCGCGTGACCCCGCCTGCTCTTTAGACCTGACACCTTTCCGCTCACCCGTAGCTGACGCTCCCGTCGGCTATGCCGGGCTGCCCATGTGCGCCCGGTCAAACAGCGTTCGAGGCCGCGCCTGATCGGCCTCGTGTCAGGTCTAGAGAGATCAGAGACCATGTCTTCACAACCTCATATCGTGCTGCCCTGGGTCGTTCGTCGGACCAGGCTGCCCCTCCTCTCGTTGCGGTGCGTGGACTGCCGTTCGGAGTCGGCCACCACCGGCGAGGGCAGGTTCCGCGTCAACGCCAACGGCAAGCTGCTGGACGTGTGGCTGCTGGTCCGCTGCGTATCCTGCAATCGGACGAGCAAGCTCACCGTGCACGAGCGAACGTCGGTCAGATCCTTCGATCCGGCCGAGCTGCACGGCTACGGCGTCAACGATCCGGACCTGGTGGCCGCCAGGTTGTTGGATCCGTGGCTCGCCCGGCGCAACCGCTTCACCCTGGACTGGACGGGGGCCTGGCGGCTGGACATCCCGCCGGCACGGCTCGACGAGGCGTGGCCGGTCCAGGTGCAGGTCGTCTTCGAGGATCCGATACCGGTGCGCCCGGAACGGCTCATCGCGCACGGGCTCGGCCTCAGCCGGCCCGAGGTACTGCGCCGGATCAAGTGCGACATTCCGCTGCGCCGCACGACGAGCGCCGGCTTCACCTTCACCGTGATGGCCGGGGACTAGTGCGGTGTCCACTAACGTTCACCGGGTGTTCCGGTGTGGTGTTGTGGATCCTCGCCGTTGCGGGCGAGCGACTCCCCACCAGGTGGTGGGGCGGGCCTCCGCGGGCCAACTGATCCTCTCGCCGCCCTAGGTGGGCGGCGGGGGTCACGCCGGGACCGGCCGGCGCCGGGGAGGTGCCGGCCGGCTCGACGGTGCGTGACCACCCCAGGCACAGCTGCCGTGGGGGTGGTGGGTCCGCCGCCCGGGGTGCGGGTGGCGATCATGGCGGCCGCGACGAGATCACGGTGCCCGGAGAAGGTGCAGTGGGGGCAGGTCAGGGTGCGCCCACGGGGTTTCGGTATCCGATGCTGGCAGGCGGGGCAGGTGGAGGAGGTGCCGCGTTCGTCGACCAGGTGGACGGCGATCCCGGCCAGGGTGGCCTTGTCGGTGAGGACCTGAATCAACCGACCGATCTGCCACTGCCGCAGCCGCAGCCGCAGATTGTGCCGCCGCCCCGCCGCAACGTCGAGTACACCGCGGGGGTCGCCGACGTGCAGCACCCCCACCCGCTGCTGCTGCGCCCAGGACACGACGGTGCGGGCCGCCTCATGCTGGGCCTGCCGGACCCGCCGCCGATGCCGTCCTTCGACCGCGCGTTCCCGGCGGCGGTATTGGCGCCACCGCCGTGACCCCCGCTGGCCTGGCTTCGGGGCCCGCCGGGCCGTCGCCTGGCGGCGGGCTTTGGTGTCGGCCAGGTGCATCCGGTGCTCGGCGCGGACCGCCCGCCCGGACACCAACAGCCCCTCCCCGTCGGGCCCGGCTACCGCGTAGGGGTGGATGATGCCCAGGTCCACCCCGGCGACTCGTCCGGGGTCCGGCTCCTCGCCGGGCGGATAGACGGTCACCGGCACTTCGGCGGTGACGTCGAGGAACAGCCGACCACCCTCACACAGCAGGGTGATCGAGCGGACCTGCTCTATCGGGTACGGCAGGTCACGGGCCAGGCGAACCCACAACGGGGCAGTGCCTCTCGCGCTGGGGAGGCGTACCCGCCGGCTGTCGATGGTGAAGGTGCCGTGATACCAGCGCACCGGCACCAACCCGCGACGACGACGCGGAGACCGGGCCGACTCGTCGCCGGCCTTACGGCGCTTCGCCGCAGCGAACCACGCGTCGGAGAAGCGCCGCAACACCGACCGCGCGCCCGTGCTGTCCAACTCGCCGAACGTGCCCGGCCCCGACGCGGCCAGCTCCCGACACAACTCCTGATAGCCAGCCAACGGCGTACCGCTGCGGCGACGCCGCCACGCGTTGACCTCCAACACACACGCCCACACATCACCAGCCGACCGCAGCAAGCCGAAACACCGCCGTCGCTGCCCCGGCGTCACCCGCAACCCGATCCGAGCCGTGCGATGCACGACCCGCCGCGCGGCAGGATCCCGACGGCGAGGCACGAACCGAACTCAACACCACCGGTACGACAATTCCCCGACTGCCGGCAGCCGGCGAACGTTAGTCGCCACCGCACTAGCGGGGATGTAGCCGGGTCCACCCGGCCCGCCCGGCTACACGCTCCGAGAACGGTGATCACCTCGAGCACCACGCGGCTCGTCGCGCTATTACCGTTGCCCCGTGAGCGGTACGCGAACTAGGGTCGTCGACGTGACTGCCGGGTCGGCCATTGGCCACAACCGAGTAAGGCACCCGGCCGCCGGGTGACCGTGCGGCGGGCCCGTGGCCCGCCATCCCCGTCGTCGCCTGCCGCCCGATGTCCCGACCGGGCCCCTGTCGCGCAACGGCTTGCGGCCGCACCGGCCGCGCCCCCCTCATCCACGCCGTGCCGCCCACGCGCCAAGCGCGAGGCGGCGGCGTTTCCTGTCTACCGCCGAGCATTGAAAGCGGAGCATGCCGAACGTGTTCAACCAACAGATGATCGACGAATTTCGCGCCAACGGGGGCCGCGTCGGCGGCCCCTTCGTGGGCGCCCGACTGGTCCTGCTCACCACCACCGGGGCGCGTACCGGCGCGCCGCACACCACCCCGGTCGGATACCTGCCCGACACCGGCGGCCGGATCCTGGTCATCGCCTCGGCGGGCGGTGCGCCGCGGCATCCGGACTGGTTCCGCAACATCCTGGCCGATCCGAAGGTCACCGTCGAGGACGGCATCTTCACCTACCAGGCCCGCGCCGTGGTCCTCGGTGGGTCGGAGCGCGACGAGGTCTTCGCCCGAGCGGTCGAGGCCGACCCGGGCTGGGCCGCGTACCAGGAGAAGACGAGCCGGGTGATCCCGGTGGTCGCGCTCGAGCAGGTCGCGGGCGGGCCACCGCAGGCGGCGTCCTGGGGCGCGGCCCTGATCCGGATCCACGACGCGTTCCGGCGTGAGCTGGCGATCATCCGCCGTGAGGCCGCGGAGTCGGGCCCGCGGCTGGGCGTGCAGCTGCGGGTGAACTGCCTGGCCGTCTGTCAGGGGCTGCACCAGCACCACACCCACGAGGACGACGGGATGTTCGTCGGGTTGGCCGCGCAGCGTCCCGACCTCGGCCCGACCCTGGAGCGGCTACGCGCCGAGCATGGCCGGGTCGCCGTCCTGATCGACCGGCTCCAGACGGTGGTCGGTGACGTCACCGCCGACCCGGCCGAGGTGCGCCGGGAGGTCGAGCAGCTCACCGACGAACTCGAACGTCACCTGGCGTACGAGGAGGAGCAGTTGGTCCCGGTCCTCGACGGGCTCGGCTGACCACAGATATCGCTTCGCGATCGATCCGCCGAGGCGGATCGATCGCGTGGTTGCCCTGTCGATGCTGGCAGACTGATCACATGACAGGTCTGACCGCCGAGCTCGTGGTCGATGGTCGTGACCCGCAGACCCCGGCGCTCGCCCCGAACGGGCGCCTGCTCTGCTACGTCCTCGCTCCCATCAGCCGCAGCGGTGACCACCTCGACACCGAACTCTGGCTCGTCGACACCGATGGCGCCGTCGCGTCGCGCCGGGCGACCGCCGACACCGCAACCGAGTCCCGGCCACGCTGGTCGGCCGACTCGGAGACGCTGTTCTTCCTGTCCGACCGCGCCGACCGCGGTACCCCGTGAGGAAATCCGCTGTCGGTCGTCGGAGGGGCGGTGGTACAAAGCCGCGGTGGAAAAGACTCTGGAGTTCGCTGACCTGTTGCGGCTGATGGACGAACGATCGACCGCTTTCCGGGCGGCGGTCGCCGCGGCCCCCAGCCTCGACGTGCGTGTGCCGACCTGCCCCGAGTGGACGTTGTTCGACCTGGTGCAGCACCTGGGCGAGGGGCGCCGCAAGTGGGCCGCCATCGTGGCCGCGGGGCCCGCCGACGCTCCGCCGGCGATGTCCGCCCCGGTGGCGCCCCGGGAGCGCGAGGCCCTGCTGGCCTGGTTCGCCGCGTCGACGGGGGAGCTGCTGGACGCGCTGCGGGAGGCCGGCCCGGATCGTGGTTGCTGGACGTGGTGGGGTCCGTCGCAGTCGCCGCAGACGACTGGTGCCGTCGCCCGGCACCAGCTCCAGCAGGTCGCCGTGCACACCTACGACGCCCAGGTCGCCGTGGGCGCCCCGCAGCCGCTGCCGGACGAGGTGGCCCTCGACGGTGTCGACGAGTTCCTGACCACCTGCGTCGCGACGACGGCCGCGTGGCCGCACAAGCCCGCGGTCATCGACTACCACGCCACCGAGGGCCGTTCCTGGCGGCTCTGGTTCTCCGCCGACGGCGCCCGGACCGCCCGCCTCCCCACGCCGGTCGCCTACGAGGGCCCGGAGGCGGCCTATGTCTCCGCCCGGGGCACGGCCAATGAGCTGGTCATGTTCTGCTACGGCCGCATTCCGATGGACTCGCTGCGGCTCGACGGCGACCGGCGCGTCTTCGACCAGCTGATCGCCTGGGAGCCGGAGGAATAGGACGCGCGGAGCTGCATCCGTTCGTGCTCGTCCGCGATGACACTGGGAACGATGAGCCGCAGGCCGGCGATAGCCGCATAGTTGGGCCAAATGGCCCTGTTGAGATCTTGTCGTCGGCGGCTTCGACGAGTTCGTTGACCAGTTTCGCGGCCAGTACGTAGCGGACGCGGAAGCCGGCCATCGCGGCGGCGGCGCCCAGGCCGATGAGCAGGTGGGACTTGCCGGTGCCCGGGTCGCCGACCAGGCAGAGCAGCGCGGCCAGGCGCCGTTCGGTGAGGCTGACGACCCGCCGTTGTTCATGCCGCCCGCGGCAGCGTCGCCGTCGCCAGAGGGATCGGACGTTCCTCAACCCCGGACACCAGCGGCGCGCTCTGCGTCCACATTATCGGATTGTCGGTATTAGTAATCCGATAATGTGGACGGACAGTTCGGACATAACGTCACTACATCATAATGACAGTTATGTGCGGTGTGCCTCGAGGCCCGACCGAGACTGCTCCGGCAAGTAGCTGACCGTGCCCTGGCTCAAGGTCTCAGGCGGGGCACGGTGTCGGCTGAATGCGGCACCCAGGACAGCGCTGCCGCAAGGTCGGTAGCGGCCTCATACGCAGCAGCAGCCCGTGTGGCTTCGTCCGCGCTCAAAGCGACACGGTCAACACCGGCCAGCATCTCGACCGCCGTGGCCGGATCGTTCAGGACCATCGCAACCTCAGCGCGGTAGACGAGCACCTCCACCAACGCGACCGGGTCGTCATCTACCTCGGGACGGGCCAACGCACTGTCAAGAATCCGAGCCGCCTGCCGGGCGTCCCCTCTGGAGTCGGACTGCACGACAGCGTTCGCCATCGCCTTGCCCAGCCGCCCAGTCGGCGCCGGCGCGGGGGAGGCCGGGGCGTTTTGGAAGACGCGGATCCAGTTGCCGCCAGGATCGATGACGCTGAAGCCGCTCAGCCCGTCGGCGTTCTTCCGCGCCCGGGGCCGGGTCATCCGCGGCGTCCCGGAGACCAACACCTTGCCGTACGCGGCGCGCATTCCCGCCGCGAAAGCCCGGTACAGCTGCCCCGTGTCCGAGGTCAGCACGATGCACGAACCGTAGGACTGCGCCGGATCGAACCCCGCGATCTCGAAGAACTGCAGATGTAGATCTTCACGTTGCAACCCCACGGCCGGGTTGGGCTTGCGCTGCTTGAAAGTGGTGTGGAAACCGAGCACCTCGTAGAAGGCGACGACGTCGTCGATAGAGGCGCAGGGCAGCAGGGGAACGGTCACCTCGTTGGTCACCCGTACTTCGTAGCCGTCGTGAATGGGCACACGCACATGGAAATGGCCGATCGTCAGCCACAGACGACTGAACGGCCGATATAGCGCAAGGTGCGCTGGTACACCAGTGACCTCTACCGGCACTCACCTCCGAAGGATGCCTACCTAGTGGAGCCGGACGACTAGCCTCAATCCGGGCCCGCGCAAAAGTCGTTCGATCGCAGCTCAGGCCACCGCGGGGTGCCGCTCTCAGCCGGACAGGGCGGGGCCGCCGTTAATCGCTTGTGACACCGAATCCCGAATTCTCTCTCACAAGGCCGATGATCAACCTTTGGTCTGGAAACTACGGGCGGGCCTCGGGGCGTCGCAGTGCCGCCAAGGCGATGACGCGGATTCCGTCGCCGGCCTGCACCGCACGGTGGCCGCCTTGGGCAGATCGCCCAGCCGAGCCATCAGCGGCGTTTCGCCCGTCGTGCTTGGCGTAGCCCCGTAACCGGCCCTCCTCCCGCCAACCGTCCAGCCGTTACGGTGCCGCGGTGAGCACAACTGGAAAGATTCGGATTGCCGTCGCGCAAACGGAGGTCACCACGGATCCGGCTGCAAACGGCGCTGCAATCCGAGCTGCGATGCGCGAGGCCGCTGACCTGGGGGCACGCCTGGTTCACCTCGCTGAGGGCGGGCTGTCGGGCTATGCCGGCGCTGCGAAGCCGTATTACGCCGGATGGCGTATCGATTGGGCGCCGGTCACCGAGGAACTGCACCGCACGATGGCCCTGGCCGCGGAGCTCGGTGTCTGGGTTGTGGTGGGAGGCAACCACCGGTTGTCCGGCGATCATCGACCGCACAACTCGCTGTGGGTGATCAACGATCGGGGCGAACTGGCCGACCGATATGACAAGCGGTTGCTGTCCCACGCTGAGATCACCGGCTTCTACACGCCCGGCGACCACGCCTGCACCTTCCAGGTGGACGGGTTCCGGTTCGGGTGCCTGGTCTGCATCGAGGTCAATTTCCCCGAGCTGTGGATGGAGCAGCGGTCTCTCGGCGTGGACTGCGTGCTCTTCTCCACGTTCTCCGAGGACCCGATCTTCGAGGTCATCGCCCGCGGGCACGCTGCCGTGAACGGGTTCTGGGTCAGCATCGCTCTGCCCGCCGAGTGCGCGCCAGCCCGGCCGTCGGCGGTGGTCGGCCCGCACGGCTATTTGCTGCAGCACGCCCGTCCGAATGGGCCCGATGTGATCTGCGTTGACCTTGACCGCGGCGACCCCGCGCTCGACATCGCACTGAACAAGGCCCGGCCGTGGCGAGACACCGCACGTGCCGGTGACATCTACGCCGCCGGCCGGGTCAGCGATCCCCGCAGCACCGATCGCACTGGTGTCTGATGGCACCGTGCCCGATCAAGCCGCGGAGCTACGCCGTGTTCGTGGGCTTTCCGCGCGGGAGATCCCGTGATCCCGCGCGAACGCGGTGACCTCAACATTCTGGCGAACCCACCGCAAGCCCAGAAGAGGCCAATCAAGCCGGGGAGGCTGGCTTGTCGGTGCTCGGACCTAGTATGCGGAGCATGACGCGGTATGTCGACGAGGATCTACACGGTGCGGAGTTCCGCGAGTGCGATCTGACCGGGGCACGCCTGATCGGCGTCGTCATGCAGGATGCCGTGATCGACGGGCTCATCACCAACCTCGTGGTGAACGGTGTCGAGGTCACCGAGTACGTCGAGGCAGAGCTCGACCGGCGTCATCCGGTGCGGGTGCTGATCCGCTCCGAGGACCCTGCCGATCTGCGCGAGGCATCGCGTCAGCTCCATGCCGGCTGGGCCGCCACGATCGAGCGAATCCGCCGTACCCCCGGCATCGAGCGCCGCAGCGTGAACGACGAGTGGTCGGCGGTGCAGACGATGCGCCACCTGGTCTTCGTCCACGACTCGTGGTTCCGCCGCTGCTGCCTGGGCTCGACGGAGCTGTTCACCCCGATGGGCATCGGGACGACCGTCGAGCCCTACCGTGGAGCGCACGGGCTTGACCTCTCGCTCGATCCGACCCTCGACGAGGTCGTGAGCGTGCGTGACGCACAGGCCGCCGAGCTCGAGGCCTGGCTCGACGAGGTCACCGCTGTGCAGCTCGCAGCGCGAGCGCCGGTGCCCGACGACGACGTCTGGCCGCCGTACGCCCGGGGCCGCTCGGTGCGGCAGTGCCTCGGCACAGTGCTCAACGAGAGCTTCGAGCACCACGGCTTCTGCGTCCGCGACCTCGACCTGATCGAGGCACAGGACGCTGAGTAGGGCCGGCTACGGCCTCAGCATCTTGCGGATGCGGGCATCGCTGACCGTCTGCGCGGTGCCGAGCTGCTGGGCCCAGAGCTGGACGCGGTACTTCTCGAGCATCCGGCGGGCCTGACCACTGGCGCCAGCATGCGATCGTTGCCGCGTGCCTCAACTGATCTTGCGCACCGACCGTCTACTGCTGGTCCCACTCGCCGACCGGCACCTGGAGCTGGAAATCCAGCTCGACTCCGATCCGGAGGTGCTTCGCTACCTCAGCGGCCGGGGGCGATCCAGGGACGAGGTGGTCGCTTCCCATGCGCAGAGGATGGCCTTCGCGCACAAGGTGGACGGCTTGGGCTACTGGATGGCGTTCGGGTCCGACGGCGGCACGCGTGGCTCGACACCGCCGGAGCGTGAGGAGGAGGGCGAGTTCGTCGGGCTGTTGATGCTTCCTCCGGCGCACGGCCCCGACCAACCTGACGACCCAACCGTCGCGGAACTGGGTTACCGCCTCGTCCGTCGGTACTGGCGGAAAGGCCTGGCCAGCGAGGCATCCCGCGCCCTGCTGCGGCATGCCTTCGACACCGTCGGGCAGAGCCGGGTGATCGCACAGACCATGACGGTGAACGCCGGGTCTCGGGGCGTGATGGAGGCCGTCGGCATGCGCTATGTGCGCACGTACTTTCCGCTCTGGGATGACCCGCCACCGGGAGCGGACCTGGGTGAAGTCGAGTATGAGATGACCCGGGCGATGTGGGAGGCGGGTCGTGACCCCGCACGACAGTAGAAGGACCGCACAGCGCCGATAGGATCGGCGCATGGAACAGGACGAATGGCTCCTGCACGCCTCGTCGTTCGGCTCTGCGGCGACCGCTTACGCCGAGCACCGCCCGGACTATGCGCAGGCCGCGGTGCGCTGGGCGCTCGAGCCCGCGCCCGGCTTGCGAGTGCTCGACCTCGGCGCCGGGACCGGCAAGCTCACCGCCACGCTGGCTTCGGTGGGCGCCGACGTCACCGCGGTCGAGCCTGACCCGGCGATGTTGACCGAGTTGCGCCGCGAACTGCCGGACGCCCGGGCACTGCCAGGTAGCGCCGAGGCGATACCGCTGCCGGACGCGTCCGTCGATGCCGTGCTGGCCGGCAACGCCATGCACTGGTTCGACATGGCCGTCGCGGGACCCGAGATCGCCAGGGTCCTGGCGCCCGGCGGCATCCTTGCCGGGCTGTGGAACGTCATGGACGACCAGGTCGACTGGGTCGCCGGGCTGGCTCGGGTCAGCGGGAGCGCGGCCATCGGTCCGCGTGACACGCCCGCCAGTTGGCGTGCCGAGACGGCCGGAGCGCACCTTCCGAAGACCGGCGAGCCCGCCCGGTTCGGCTCGCCGAAGCAGGCCGAGTTCCCGCACGGGCAGCGCCGCACCGCCGACTCTCTCGTGGCGACACTCGCCACCAGGGCGGGGATGCTGGTCATGCCGGAACAGGAACACGCGGCCACGCTCGACCGGATCCGCGCCTTCCTCGCGAGCAGGCCGGAGACGGCGGACGGCGAATTCACCCTCCCGATGCTGACCTGCGTGCTGCGCGTCCGACGGCTCTGAAAGGCGCGGCCCAAGTGCATCGGCGTCGTCGAGGTCGGCGCCCTGTCCGGGGGAGGGCGGCGGCGACGTGCGGGTGACGATGACGAGCGTTGCGGCGCGGACCGGCCGCGCGAACGAGGACTTCACCGGCGCCGTACCGACGGCAGCGGTGCTGATCGACGGCGCCGGCATTCCCGGCACCGAATCGATCTGCCGGCACGGCGTCGCCTGGTACGCCAGCCGCCTGGGCGGCAGCCTCCTCAACCTCCTGTCACTCGTGCCTGGCCATAGCCTGTCCGCGCTGCTCGCCGAGGCCATCGGGCAGGTGACGGACGATCACCGGGACACCTGCGACGTCGCCAACCCGATCAGCCCGTCGGCGACCGTGGCCATCCTGCGCGTGTCGGACGGCCTCGCCGAGCACCTGGTGCTCGGCGACTCGGCCGTCGTGCTCGACCGGGCAGACGGTGACCCGCTCGTCGTCACCGACCCCCGCGAAGTGATCATCAGCCGGTCGTACGAGTCCGCGCTCGCGGCTGTCGCCGAGGGCAGCGCCGCGTACCACCGGCTGCTGCGCGACCTGCGCGCCAACCGGAACCAGCCGGGCGGCTTCTGGCTGGCCAAGGACGACCCGCGGGCGGCCGACGAGGCGCTCACCGGAAGCCTCCCGGTCGCCGAGCTGACCGGCGCCGTCCTGCTCAGCAACGGCGCCACCCGCATCGTGGACCGGTTCGGCCTCGCCGACTGGCCGGAAGTCCTGGCCGTCCTGGCGTCGAGCGGACCCGCCGAGATCATCCGTCGGGTCCGGCGGGCCGAGGCGCGCGACGCGGTGGCGCCGGACGACGCGACGATCGCGTACTGCACCGACCTCGGCCAGCCCTGAACCAGCGGAAGGGAGGGGCTGCCGACTACGACCGGCTGGCCGTGATCAGTAGCGGCGTGCTGACCCCGTGCCGGGCGCTCAGGTCGGCGAGGAAGCCGCCCAGCCAGCCGAGCGCGTCCAGCGACCACTCGGCGAGCGTCCCGTGGAAGGTCGCCCGGTGCCGGGACGGGCCGTTCCAGAAGGTGTCGTCGAACGGCGGCCGTGCGGTCAGCGGGTCGTGATCGGTGAGGGAGAGCGACTCGACCCCGAACACGTCCTGGTCCAGCCGGCTCAACTGCTCCCGCATCCGCGGCGCCGCCGACGGGATGGACGCGGCCTGGCCGCTGTCCAACGTGACCCGCACCGGTGTCCTCGACCCCGGGTCGCCGCCGGTGAACCAGCCGGCGGTACGCAGCGACGGTATCGGGGCGTACCGCGGGCGCGACGAGGGATCGAGACCCTGCACGGGCAGCAACATCTGCACCGCCCGCAACCTCAGGGTGCCCATCCGGGCCACCGCGTCGCCCGCGCAGCGCAGGAACGGCTGCACGGGCAGCGGCCGGTCGCCGGGCACCAGCTCGAACCCCACCTGGAACCAGGCGACCAGTGACGACCCGGGAGCGGCGAGCGGGTGAGCTTCCCCGGCGTCGTTCATGCCCCACAGACCGGCCGCCCCGAGCTCGCTCTCCTCGAAACCCCCGGCGGTCTGCCGGACGGTCGCGCCGATGTCGTCGAGCCACCCCATGGCCAGCGACGAGGTGTAGAAGAGGAGGTACGTGTCCTGGTCGGCGTCCGGTTGCCGCCACGGGTGTCGCGCCAACTCGCCGTAGAGCGCCGCGAACCCGACGCCGGCCGAACCGCGGGAACCGGGCGCCACGCCGGGCCGGGCTGGCCCGCTGTCCCCGGCCGATCGGTTGGCGGTGTACCGCTCTGGCAGGCCACGACGTCGTTGCACCACGACGTCAGGTTAGTGGTCGATGTCTGGCTCGCGAAGTTTTCGGAAGAACGCCCTGATGTCGTCGACCAGGAGTTCCGGTTCCTCCATCGCCGCGAAGTGCCCACCACGGTCGTGCTCCGTCCACTGCATGATGTGGTTCGTGCGCTGAACACCGCCTACATGACCTGCGCCTATCTCGGGGGCGGGGTGGGCTCCTGGCTCGGCGTCGGCGCCTACGCCCACTTCGGTCGGCTTGGCGTGTGCGGATTCCTGGCGTTGCTCGCTGCGGTCGCGCTCGGCAGCCACCTGAGGTCGCCCTACCGATCCGGGCAGCTGGCGGCCGAGGTCGTGCGCCTTCTTGTCGGCTCCCGGCGCGCCGTCCCTCGACCGGAAGCAAGACGCTGAGCTCGGCTCCTGGTCAGCCTGATCGCCGGACGCGGTATCGGGCTACTGCGGCGAGCAGACCGAGCACGAGCGGGACGACGATGGCGACCGGCAGCGAGCCTGCGGCGGTCAGCGTCCGCTTTCCGGCCACCGTGACGTGTACCGGCTGGCTCACCAGCAGCGGACCGGTCCCCGCCGTGGCGATGCCGTTGGGCATGAGTACGACGTAAACGTCGAAGTTGCCGGTGTTGACGGCCTGGAACTGCCAGGACAGCACCGTGCTGCCGCCCGGGGCCACCGGCCCGACCTCGCGGGACACCTCCGCCGACCAGTCCTCGAGGTCGACATAGACGCCGTCCAGGCTCGCGACGTTGAGGTGCGCCACCAGCCGGTCGGTCGGCGCGTCACCCGAGTTCACCACCCGGGACCCAACCGTCAACCTCTCGCCCACGACGGTGTAGACCCGATTTTCATCCAGCACAACCTCGATGCTGCCCGGCAGTGGCGGCGGAGCAGCCTCCGCCGCCGCCAGCCCGAAGGGAGTCGCCAGCGCCAGCCGCAGTCCGATGAGCGCCACGCCAACCAACCCTGTCTTCATCTCCCGCTCACCCCTGTCTGCAGGCGGACGATCCGGGTGCCGACGGCAATCAGGACACCCCCGGCCAGGACAGCGGTCACCAGCGGCGAGACCAGATAGGACAGATCCCGCGTCCAGGCATGCCCGTTGACGAGAACAGCCGTCAGGTAGTGCAGCGCCGCGTCGACCGGATTGAGCCGGACGAGTACCTCTCCGAACCAGCCTTTCGGCGCGCCACCGGGCAGCTGAGTCGGCGCGAAGAGCGCGAACAGCAGGAACAGGCTCGCCGCGAGACTGACCTTGTTGGAGCTCGACACGGCACTGATCAGCAGGCCGAGCGCGGCGAGCGCGACCGCCAGCAGTGTGCCGACGAGCAAGCCCAGCAGCAGCGCCCGCCCCACGATGGACACGCCACGTGCGAGCACCCACAGATACGGCACGCTCACCACGAAGGCCGCGAGCCAGAGCGACAACGCGGCCGCCATCTTCCCGACGATGATGGCCCGACGGGAGATGGGCGCGAGCAGCAGGCTCTCCAGCGTGCCCCGCTCCCGCTCGCCGCTGATCGCGTCGGCGCTGACGACGAGCGTGACGAGGACGCCGACAGCCACCGCGACCTGCAGGGTGAGGTTCACCGCCTCGCGCTGCTCGAGGAAGTTGAGCACCTGGCTGGTGCCGGCGAGGTAGGTCATGACGCTCAGGACGAGGCTGAACGCGAAGACCAACCCGGGACCGCGTCCGCTCACCCACAGATCGCGGCACTCCTGACCCGTGACGACCCACCAACCCCGGCCATGGTCGCGATCCGCACCCGCGCTGGCCACGGCGTCCCGGACGCGCCCCGTCACCCCCGCGGTCATCGGACACCCTCCCCAGTCAGCGAAAGGAAGGCGTCGCTGAACCGTGCGCCTTCGACCTCGAAGGACAGGACGGGCACCGCGGCGCCCAGCACCACCCGCAGCGGTTCGTTCATGCCCACATCCGGGCCGTCCTGTCGAGCGACCCGCCCGTCGTGCCGGGTGAGCCGGAGGATGTCGGGACGTTCGCCGACCGGCTCCACCGTCAGGCCGGCGACGCCGGCGAGAGCGTCCCTGGCCCGGCCAACCAGCTCGACCGGCACCCGCATCTGAGCGCACCGCTGGATGGCGACGGTGCCGGTGACTTCGGCGAAGGTCCCGGAAGCGAGAGTCTTACCGTTGTGCAGGATCAGCACCCTCGTGCAGATCTCCTCCACCTCAGGGAGGGTGTGGGTGCTGAGGATGACAGTGGTTCCTCGGCGAGCCGCAATCTCGCGAATGATCGTCAGGACCTGACGCTGCCCTGCCAAGTCGAGGCCGAGCGTCGGTTCGTCGAGGAGCACGACGGCGGGATCGTTGACCAGCGCCCGGGCGATACCCAGGCGCTGCCGCATGCCCCGGCTGTATGTCGAGATCCGCGACGAGGCACGCTGGGCCAGGTCCACGTCCGTCAGGAGCCGCCGGACGACCCCTGTGGCGTCCGCGGGGGCCAGGCCGAACAGTCTGGCGTGATAGCGCAGATACTCCGTCCCGGTCTGGTGTCCGGGATAGCCGGTGCTCTCGGGCAGCACGCCGATCCGCCGTCGGATCTCCGTCGGCTGAGTGGATGGAACACCAGCCACCGAGAACGTTCCGCTCGTCGCTGCGAGCATCGTGCTGATCAGCCGGATCGTCGTCGTCTTGCCCGACCCGTTCGGGCCGAGCAGTCCCACGACCTCACCCTGTCGTGCCGTGAAGCTCAACCCGTCGACGGCGGTGCGATTCCCGTACCGCTTGGTGAGTCCCACGGCCTCGAGCTGCGCGGGGACCATCGGCGTCCCCCTTTCTCGCCTGGCGCGAAGGTGACAAGAGGCCACCCGCGATCCGTCCGACCAGGACGTCGCCGCGAGCGTACGGCCGACCGGCTGAACACTGGCTGAACGGACGAAACCGCTGGTCAGCTTCAGCGGGCGGTAAGCCGGCAGGTGGCACACTCGGGGAGTGCGCATCCTCCTGATAGAGGACGACAAGCACCTCGCCCGGTCAATCAAGAGGGGGCTGGAGGCCGAGGGGTTCGCGGCTGACGTCGCGCTCGACGGCATCGACGGTCTTTGGCGGGCCAAGGAGGGCGATTACGACGTCATCCTCCTCGACATCATGCTTCCCGGCATGAACGGCTACCGGGTGTGCGCCGAGTTGCGCGCGGCCGGTAACTGGACGCCGATTCTCATGCTCACCGCCAAGGACGGTGAACTCGACGAGGCGGAGGCGCTCGACACGGGCGCCGACGACTACTTGTCCAAGCCTTTCTCCTACCTCGTCCTGGTCGCGAGAATCCGGGCGCTGCTGCGCCGGGGCTCGCGGGAGCGCCCGGCCACGCTGCACGTCGGCGACCTGCGGCTGGACCCGGCCGCTCACCGTGTCTGGCGGCAGGAAACGGAGGTGTCACTCACTCCCCGCCAGTTCGCCCTCCTGGAGTTCCTCATGCGACGCCCAGGCGAAGTCCTCTCCAAGGGCACCATTCTCAACCACGTGTGGGACTTCGCATTCGATGGTGACCCCAACATCGTCGAGGTCTACATTCGGCACCTACGCAGGAAGATCGACGAGCCCTTCGACCGGTCCGCGATCCAGACCGTACGCCTCGTCGGCTACCGACTGGACCCCGATGGCGGCTGAACGCAACCGATCACGGGCACGCCTCACCACGGTGCGGGCCCGCACCACCATGGCCGCCACCGTCATCGTGGGTGTCGCTCTCCTGGTCACCGCCGTCAGCCTGGTCGTGTTCCTTCGCCGTTCGCTCGTCGAACGCGTCGACGACATCGCGAAGGTCCGTGCGCACGACATCGCGGCGTTGGCCCGGCAGGGCACGCTCCCCGTGGACCTGGCCGTCGAGGGCGACGACGGCAGCATCACCCAGGTCGTGGACGACACCGGCCGGGTCGTGGCCGCCACCGCCGGGCTGCGGCGCGACCAGTCGCTTGGACGGTTGCGTCCCCCCGGTCCGGTGTCTGAGATCCGTACGGTCGACGATCTTCCCTTCGGCGAGGGAGGCAGCTACCGGATCATCGCGCTGCCGACCAGCACGCCGGCCGGGCCGGTGACCGTCTACGTGGCGGCGAGCCTCTCCCCGGTCGATGACGCCGTCGACGTTCTCCAGGGTGCGTTGGCCACCGGCGCGCCACTGCTGCTGGCGATCGTCGCGTTCACCACCTGGACCGTGACCGGCCGCACCCTTCGGCCGGTGGACGCCATCCGGGCCGAGGTCGCCGACATCTCTGAACGGTCCCTCGACCGGCGTGTTTCCGTGCCAGCCACCGACGACGAGATCAGTCGGCTCGCGGGCACCATGAACATGATGCTTGACCGGTTGGATGCCGCCGCTGAGCGTCAGCGCCGCTTCGTGGCCGACGCCTCGCACGAGTTGCAGACCCCGCTCGCCGCAGCGCGTACCGATCTTGAGGTTGCCCTCGCTCACCCCGACCGCACCGATTGGAACGACACCGCGGCCGACCTGCTCGCGGCGAACGGTCGCATGGAGCGGTTGGTTCGGGACCTGCTCTTTCTCGCCAGGGCGGACGCCGGCGCCCCCCGCCCCGCGGCCCGCCCCGTCGACCTTGACGACATCGTCCTGGCCGAAGCGGGCAGGATCCGTGGTGGCGGTCGCCTGCGGGTCGACACCGGCGCAGTGTCGGCGGCGGCGGTGGACGGCCGCCGCGATGACCTGACGCGGGCGGTGCGCAACCTGTTCGACAATGCCGAGCGTTACGCCTCCTCCCTGATCAGCGTCGAGCTCTCCAGCGACGACCACCGCGTCACGTTGGTCGTCCAGGACGATGGGCCGGGGATACCACCGGCGGACCGTCAGCGAGTCTTTGAGCGATTCGCGCGACTCGATGACGACCGGAGCCATCGAACCGGCGGCACCGGTCTGGGTCTGGCCATCGCGACAGAGATCGTCGAGGCGCACGGGGGGTCGATGATCGCCGATGAATCGTCGGGCGGTGCGCGGTTCGTCGTCCGCCTACCCGCTCGCTGATCATCCATCGGCCCTTCGAGGGGTCCGCCGCCTCGGAGCGGCTGCGCGCCGAGGTCTCTTTAGGAAGATGCTGGAAATATGCGACGAATGATGCGCGGGCCTCAGCGCGACGACACTCGATGAACCGGACAACGACGGCTGATCCACCGCTTAGTTTCACAAACCGGTCCAAGGCTTGACCGCCCTCCGTCGATTCTGTTAAAGCGTGATTTAAGGATCGTTCAGGCGCAGTGGTCCGGGCCCAGATCTTCGCCCAGCCAACGGAATTGGAGAAGGCGCCGACGCCGATCAACGTGACTGTCTTCGGACATCAGCGGCGTGATCTGAGGCCCTGCGCAACGAGGCGGAGGAGGTGCAGACACTTCACGGCGAGGGGGAAGCTGTGGAATTGCAACTGTTGGGGGCGGTGGAGGCGTGGGTGGAGGGCCGGCGACTCGACCTCGGGCCGCGCCAACAGCGGCTTGTGCTGGCGGTCCTCGCGTTGAAGGTGAATCAATTCGTTCCGGTCGAGCGCCTGGTGGACCTGACCTGGCCTGAGTCGCCACCACACAGCGCTCGTCACGCGATCCACGTGCGCGTGTCGCTGTTGCGCACCGTCCTGACCCTGGCCGGGGCGGGCCGTGACGGCGTGGAGATCCACACCCGTGGCCCGCTGTATGTGCTGCGGGCGGACCCGATGTGCGTGGACGCGCACCGCTTTCGCGCCCTGCTCAGCGATGCGCGTAACGCGACGGACGACGTGGCGAAAGCGTCGTTGTTGCGGCGTGCGCTCGACATGTGGCACGGGCCGCCACTCGCCGACGTGGTGACGCCACCGATCGAAGCGCTGTGCCAAGGGCTGGAGGAAGCGCGGCTGACAGCCCTGGAGGAGTGGTTCGGTGCGCAGTTGCGACTCGGTCGGCACGAGGCTGTCATCGACGAACTCGCCGAGTTCGTCATCCAGCACCCGTACCGTCAACGACTGCTCGCGCAGCTCATGCTCGCCCTGTATCGCGCCGGCCGTGCCCCCGACGCGCTGGTGGCCTACCGGCTTACCCGCCGCCGCCTCGTCGATGAACTCGGTCTCGACCCGAGCGCACAGTTGCAGAAGCTGGAGAGAGCGATCCTGCGCGGCGATCCTGCGCTTGACCTTCCCGAGCCGCCCGTCGGCCCCGTCGGCGACGACGACCATCCACCGGCGTGAGGCAGCGATTCCGCCGATCAGCCGTCGGACCTCCTGGGCCGCAGGGCCGCGGACCATCCGCGTGGGGCGAGCGGACGCCGCCCGCGAGTGGCCCGATCCCTGTCCCGGTCGAAGCGTAGGTAGAGCGACGGCAGAACGAACAGGTTCAGCAGCGTCGAGGTGGCCAGGCCGCCCAGGATCACGACCGCCATCGGGTGTTCTATCTCGTGACCGGGAAGGCTGCCGGCGATGACCAAGGGAACGAGGGCAAGCCCGGTGGCCAAGGAGGTCATGAGGATCGGCGAAAGCCGCTCCTTCGCGCCCCGGAGGACGAGACCACGGCCGAACTGTTCAGATTCCTCCCTCTCCAGATGCTGGAAGTGGTTGATCATCAGGATGCCGTTGCGGGCGGCGATGCCCAGCACGGTGAAGAATCCCACCAGCGAGCCGAGCGAGAGGATGCCGCCACCGAGGTATGCCGCGAGGACCCCGCCCACCAGAGCCATCGGCAGCGTGAGGAGTACGAGAACCGCCAGTCGCCAGCTGTTGAAGGCGGTCGTCAGCAGGAAGAGGATCCCGATCACCGCGACGCCGGCGAAGAGCAGCAGCCGGTCCTGGGCGCTCGTCGCCTCCTTGTACTCGCCGAGCAGTTGGGGGTGGTAGCCGGGCGCGAAGTCCACCGTCGCCAGGCGACGCTGGACCTCGGCGGCGACGTCTCCCAGCGCCTTGCCCGCGGCCACGTTGGCGCCCACGTTGATGTACCGCGAACCGTTCTCCCGCAGGATCTGGTTGGGCGTCGGGATCATCTTCACCTCTGCCAGCTCACCCACCGCGACCTTGCTGCCGTCCGCCGCATCCATCAGCAGGTTACGGACGCTCTCGATGCTGTACCGCGCCCTCGGCACGCTCCAGACGTGCACCTCGGTGTTCTTGCCGTTCCGCCAGATGTCGCCCGCCTCCTCGCTGGCGATGAAGGTGGCCGCCGTCCGGCGTACGTCGCCGGGCTTGATCCCGTACCGTGCCGCCTTGGCCAGGTCAACCTGGACATCCACCTGCGGAACGGCGGTCTGCAACGTCACGTGTTCGTCGATGATGCCGTCGACCCCGGCGATGAGCTCCTTGACCTCGTTGGCCTTCTGGCGCAGCACGTCGAGGTCGTCCCCCAGGATCCGGATGCTGATGGCCTCGCTGGAGCCGGTGAGCACCTCCTTCGTGCGCTCCTTGAGGTAGGTCTGCACATCGCGCTGCAGCCCGGGGTACCCCTCGACCACCTGCTGCACGGCGGCAAGCGTCTTGTCGTAGTCGACGTTCGGGTCGATGCTGATCCAGTTCTCGGTGAAGTTCATACCGACGACCTCGTCGGCCAACGTGCCCTGCCCGATGTGGGCGCCGAAGTTGCGGACTCCGGGGATCGCTCGCAACTCCCCGCTCACCTGTTCAGTGATGCGGACACTCTCCTCTCGCGAGGTGCCGGGCTGGGTCACCCAGTGCATCAGGAAGTCCCGCTCCTTGAACGCTGGGAACAGGTTCTGCCCCAGCAGCGGTACCACCGCGACGCCGCCCGCCATGACGAGCGCGACGGTCGCGTAGGCGACGGCGGGACGGGGGATGATGCGTGCGAGCAGCGCCGTATAGCCCCGCTGGAGCCAGCGCACCAGAGGTGACTCCCGCCGCTCGATCGCCGCCCTGGCCAGCAGCATCAGGGCGAGCGCCGGGATGACCGTCAGAGCCACCAGCAGGGAGGCCAGGATCGCCAGCCCGTAGGCGAACGCCAGGGGTCGGAAGAACGAGCCGGTGAGCCCGGTGAGCAGGAAGATCGGGACCGTGGCGACCAGGATGATCATCGTTGCCTGAACGATCGGGCCTCGCACCTCCACCGACGCGTCGAGAATGATGGTGGCGGTCGACTTCGTGCTGCCCGCTCGCCGATGCTCGCGGATGCGACGCACGATGTTCTCGACGTCGATGATGGCGTCGTCGACGAGCACGCCGAGGGCTATCACGAGCCCCGCCAGGATCATCGTGTTTATCGTGGCTCCGGTCCAGTCGAGCACGAGTCCCGCCGCGACGAGGGAGAGCGGGATCGAAATGGTGCTGATCAGAGCCACCCGCCACTCGAAG
This sequence comes from Micromonospora sp. NPDC048909, assembly GCF_040649635.1. Classification (NCBI taxonomy): domain Bacteria; kingdom Bacillati; phylum Actinomycetota; class Actinomycetes; order Micromonosporales; family Micromonosporaceae; genus Micromonospora; species Micromonospora sp. NPDC048909. The sequence goes on from NZ_JBEZFU010000010.1 coordinate 149,257, forward strand.
AGGAAGAAGACCAGGATCAGGACCACGAGGATGAAGCCGATGACCATCGCCCGACCGAGGTTCTCGACCGAGGTCTCGATGAAGGTCGCCGGCCGGAAGATCTCGGTATCGACGTTCAGGCCCTGCATGCCGGGAGCGAAGTCCTTCAGCGCCGCTTCGACTCCGCGGGTCACCTCAAGGGTGTTGCCCCATGGCAGCTTCTCGACGATGAGCATGAGGCCGGGCCCGTCGTTGATGACCGCGTCCCCGGTGAGCAGGGACGGCGGCATGACGTCATCCGTAATGTGAGCGACGTCTTTGAGGTATACCGGCTTGGCGCCCTTCGGCACCTCGATCGGAATCTCGGCCAGTTGCTGCCCGGTGAGAGCGGGCAGTTGGTGCTCCACCTGGAACCGGTGGTTGGGTGTGTCGATCCACCCGCCGGTACCGATCTCGAACCCGCCGCTGAACTTCAGCTGACCCACGTCCACCGCGTCTCCGGCGGCCTCCATGACCTGTGCCAGTGTGACGTTGTGCTGCCTCATCAGCTCGGGATCGACCTGGATCTGCTTGGTGGACCAGCGGTCACCCCAGATGGCCACGTTCGCCACCCCGGGGACCCGCATCAGCCGGGGCCGCAGCGTCCAGTAGGCCTGCAGCGCCATGTCGATGTGAGCGGCGTCGGACTTGTCCGCCTGCGATATTCCGATCTTCATGACCCGGCTGGTCGACGACAGTGGCTGGATCATGAAGGGCGCGTTGGCCCAGCGGGGCAGTCTCGGGGTGATGGCGGTGACACGCTCCTGGATCAGCAGGCGGGCCGCCATGAGATCCGTCCCGGGCTTGAAGATCAGGAGAATCGAGGAGAGCTGGGAGACCGACTTGGAGCGCATCACGTCCAGGCCCTCGATCCCGGTGAGTCCCTGCTCCAAGGGGACGGAGACAAGTTCCTCGACATCCTGCGCGGACAGCCCGATGCAGATCGTCTGGATCTCCACCCGGGGCGGCGCGAACTCGGGGAAGGCGTCGACCGGCATGTCCCGGATCTGCAGGACGCCGAAGAACATCAACATCGAGGCCCCGACAACCACGAGGAACCGGAGCTTCAAACTCGTTCCAATGATCCAGCGCATCATGGTTGGGGTTCCCTACCCTCGCTACTCAGTGGGACGGGGCTACTTGCCGACCCCGAGCTCGGCCCCGTAGAGCTCCATCACGCCCGTCGTCACGATGGTCGTCCCCGCCGGCGGCGCCTCGGAGAGGTACGCGTCGGTCCCGGTGGCCCCGCCAACGGTCGTGACCACGACCTTCTCGCGGACGTACGCCAACGGCTGGGGAACGGTGTAGACCCAGGTAACGCCCGCCGGGTCGTACAGCACCGCGGCATAGGGCACGACGCTCGCCGGCGTACCGGCCGATGGGCTCGGCGCTCCCGCCGGCGCCGCGCCGATGGTGAGGGTCCGGATGTCCAATCGCTGCGCCGCCCGCGAGCTCAGAACCACCTTCTTGACGTCCCTGCCGGGGATCGCCGACACGGTCACGGGGCTCTCCGAGTGTCCGCCCCCGGCGGCCGAGTCAGGCGCCGTACAGGCCGTCGAAGCCAGGCCACCCAACGTGATCAGCATCGCTGCTGTCCATCGACCACTGCGTCGCATGTGGCCGCCTCCTTGTCCGCGCATGGCACTCACCTGGTCCCCGGTCACGCCGGAGCCGGGTTCGAGGGTGTTTCCGTGCCCGCCGTACCGGCTCGTGGCGTGGGCGGGGGTGGTGAACCGCCCGGAGCTTCAGCCCGGGCCGCAGGGCTGGGCCGGACGGCGAAATGCAGGTACAGGACGGGAAGGACGATCAGGTTCAGCAGCGCCATCGTGACCAGGCCACCGAGGATGATCAGGGCGAGCGGGCTCACGATCTCGAGGCCCGAGACGCTGCCGTAGATCACCATGGGGAGCAGAGCCAGCCCCGCCGCCAGGATGCCCGTCACCGCCGCGGTGAAGTGCTGCCGCGACCCGAGTTCGACCAGCTCGGCACCGGACGTGACGCCTTCCTCTTCCAATCGCTGGTACCGCTTGATCTGCAGCAGGCCGCCCCGAACGGTCATGGCCAGCACGGTGAGCAGCCCGAGGAGCGCAACCACCGAGACGTCGGCCCGGTCGAGAGCCGCCAGTAGCAGCCCGCCCGCCAGTGCCGTCGGCAGGAGCAGCGCATACAGCGCCGCCAGCCGCCAGCTACCGAGGCCGGCCTGCAGCAAGAAGAAGATCAGAATCAAGGCGCCGATCACGTAGGTCCACACTCGGAGATCGGAACGGGCCTGCGCCTGCGCCTCTCCGAGCACCTCGAGGTGGTGCTCGCGGGGGAACGTCACCTGCTGGAGGCGATCCTTGACGTCGCTGGTGACGGCGCCCAGACCACGCCCTCGCACGTTCGCGACGACGTCCATGCTGCGGGAGACCTGGTCGTGGGTGATGACCTCCGGCTTCGCCACGACCCGGACGTCGGCGACATCGTCCAGGCGCACCTGGGTCGGGCCGCCGCCCGGTCCGCCGACCGGCGCATCGATCAGAAGGTTCTGGACGGTGGACAGGTTCTGGCGCACCTCGGGCACGCCCCACACCACGACCTCGAACACCTTCTGGTCGTCGAAGAGGTTGCCCGCGACGGTGGACGAGATGAGGGTGGCGGCCGCCCGGCGCACGTCGCCCGGCTTCAGGCCGTACTTCGCGGCCTCGGCGACGGAGACCTCGATCTGGACCGCGGGCGAGACCTGCGCGGTGCGTACCCGTGGCTCGGCGACGCCGTCGATGCCGGCGATGATGCCGAGCACCTCATCTGCCTTCTCGTTGAGAACCTCGTAGTCGTTGCCGTAGATGCGCACGATGAGGTCCTCCGCCGCACCGCGGGTCACCACCTCCCGGATCCGCTTGTCCGTGTAGGTGAACACATCGCTCTGCACGCCGGGGTAGCCATCCACCACCTGCTGCACTGCGGCGAGGGTGCCGGCGTAGTCGGCACCGGAGTCGACGCTGAGCCACACCTCGCCCGAGTCCATGTTGACGACCTGGTCCGACGCCAGGGCCCGACCGGTGTGTGCGCCTACGTTGCGCACACCGGGGACGGCACGCAGCTCGGCGCTGAGCGCGCTCGTGATCCGGTTCATCTCCGGCCGGGACGTGCCGGGCGGCGCCTCCCAGCTGATCAGTAGGTCCCGATCCTGAAGCGTCGGGGACAGCGGTCGCGCACCGAGGAACGGCAGTGCGGCCAGGCTGGTCACCACGAGGAGGCCGACCAGCGCGTAGGACCACACGGGCCGGCGCAGAAGCCGAGACAGCAGCGCGGCGTACGCCCATTGCAACGCTTGTGCGAGCGGAGACCCGCGCTGCGGCAGCGACGACCGGGAGAGCAGAACCGTCGCCAGCACGGGGGCGATGGTCAGCGCGACCACCAGCGAGACCACCGTGGCGGCCAGGAAGCCCTGGGCGACCGGTGTGAGGAACGCGCCACGCACCCCGTCGAGGACGAAGAGGGGCATCACCGACACGGCGGCGATCACCGCAGCGACGACGAGCGGGCCGCGTACCTCGAGGATGGCTTCCCGGATGATGTCGGAGACCGGCTCGTCGGACGCCTTCTCGCGGTGCCGCCGCAGCCGTCGCCGCACGTTGTCCACGCCGACCACCGCGTCGTCCACGACGATGGCGAGGGCCATCACCAGACCCGCCAGGGACATCAGGTTGAGCGCCACGCCGAACCAGGACAGCACCAGCGCCGTCGCCGCCACGGAAGCCGCGATGCTCACGAGGCTGACCAGCGCGGCGCGCCAGTCGAACAGGAACGCGCCGAGCGCCAGCAGTAGGAGGATGGCGCCGAGAATCAGCGTCGTGGTCAGATTGTCGACCGTCTTCTCGATGAAGGTGGCCGGCCGGTAGACCGTCGTGTCGATCTTGACGCCGGGCATGGCGGGGCTCAGCTCATCGAGCGCGGCCTCCACCTCCCGGGTCACGTCCGCGACCTTGGCCCCCGGGAACCTCTCCACCACGAGCATGAGGCTCGGGGCGTCGTTGACGACGGCGTCGCCGATGAGGAGCTGGTGGTCCTCGACGATCTGGGTGACATCGCCCAGCAGCAGCGCCCGGTCCTCGGCGCCCTGGATGGTGACCTTGCCAAGATCCTGCGCGGTCTTGATCGGCTGGTTGTGCTGGATCTCGATCCGCTGGTTGGCGGTGTCGATGAAGCCGCCCATGCCGGGCGTCGACGCCTCCACGAAGGTCAGCGGCGAGACCCACAGGGCGTTCGCGGACGTGCGCAGAACCTGGTCCAGCGTCACGCCGTTCTGCATCAGCTTCGCGGGATCGACCTGTACCTGAAGCTGCCGGTCGCGGAACCCCCAGATGGCCACGTTCGCCACGCCGGGGACGCTCAGCAGCCGCGGCACGATCGTCCAGCGGGACAGCAGCGACATGTCGATCAGTGAGCGGTCCTGCGACGAGAGGCCGATCATCATGAGCCGACCGGTCGACGAAAGAGGCTGCACCACCAGCGGTGGCCTCGACGAGGCCGCGGGCAGCATCGCGACCATGGTGAGGCGCTCCTGCACGACCTGCCTCGCCCGGATCGGGTCGGTGCCCGGCTCGAACGTCATCTCCATCGACGACAGACCGGGGATCGTGCGGGACTCGAGCTTGGCCAGCCACGGGATGCCGTTGAAGAACTCGTTCTCCATCGGGTTGGTGATCAGATTCTCGACCTCCTCGGCCGACAACCCGAGTGCCTCGACCTGCACGTCCACCCGCACCGGCCCGAACTCCGGCAGCGCCTCGACCGATGTGCTGCGGATCTCGTAGAAGCCGACGGCCATCAGGGCGACCGCGACGGCGAGTACCAGCCGTTGATACCTCACGCTCGCCCCAGCGATCCACAGCATCATCGCCCTGGACCTCCCTGCCGGAGACTCGATGCTTGCCGACCAGGGCCAAAGATTGACGTTGCCTGCTCACTGTTCGCTCACGGCTCGCTCACACCGGGCTCACAATCGGCGGCTCGATCCTGCGGTCGCGCCGTCGTACCTCGTGAGCCGTGCGGCGGGGGCCGTCTCCGGCCAGGTCAGCTACCTGGCCGGTGGGCCGGTGGACTGACCACGGCGACCCGGGCAGGGGAGGCGGCACCGCCGGGGTGCCCCGGCGGGTGCCACGGCCGGGTGCGAAGATCAGCGCCGTCCCTCGACCGGAAGGAAGACATGCGCTACCGCACCCTGGGCGCCACCGGCACGGTGGTGTCGACCCTCTGTCTGGGCACGATGACCTTCGGCGCGGAGACCGACGAGGCGGGCAGCTTCGCTCAGCTGGACCGGTTCGTCGAGGCGGGCGGCACCTTCGTCGACACCGCCGACGTCTACTCCGCGGGGGTCTCCGAGGAGATCGTGGGGCGCTGGTTGCGCGCCCGACCCGGTCTGCGGGACCGGGTGGTGATCGCCACCAAGGGGCGGTTCCCGATGGGCCAGGGCGCGAACGACGCCGGTCTGTCCCGGGTGCACCTGACCCGCGCGCTGGACGCCAGCCTCCGGCGGCTCGGGGTCGAGGCCGTCGACCTCTACCAGGCGCACGCCTGGGATCCGCTGACCCCGCTGCCGGAGACGCTGCGGTTCTTCGACGACGCGGTGAGCGCGGGCAAGATCCGCTACGCGGGGGTCAGCAACTTCACCGGCTGGCAGTTGCAGAAGGCCGCCCTGCTCACCCAGCACCTCAACCTCACCCCGATCGTCACCCTGCAGCCGCAGTACAACCTGCTGGCCCGGGAGGTCGAGTTCGAACTGGTGCCGGTCTGCGAGAACGAGGGCATCGGCATCCTGCCCTGGTCACCGCTGGGTGGCGGCTGGCTGACCGGCAAGTACCGGCGCGACACCGCACCCGTCGGGGCGACGCGGCTCGGCGAGAACCCGAAGCGCGGTGTCGAGGCGTACGCGCCGCGCAACGCGCAGGAGCGCACCTGGCGGATCATCGACGCGGTACGCCAGGTCGCCGAGGATCGCGGCACGTCCATGTCGGCGGTGGCGCTGGCCTGGCTGGCGGCCCGGCCTGCGGTCACCTCGGTGATCCTCGGGGCGCGGACCACCACGCAGCTCGACGACAACCTGACCTCCGCCGACCTGCTCCTCGACGCGGAGCAGACCCGGCTGCTCGACGAGGCGAGCACTCCCGTGGTGGGCGACTACCCGTACGGCCGGGCGGGCGTGCAGCAGCGGGCCCGCGACCTGCCGACCGGCTGAACCACCCTGGAGACGCGATGACGACGCCCTTCCCCTCGCCCACCGTTCCCGCCGACAACCGCACCGAGGTCTTCCTGCGCTACCTGGACTTCTTCCGGGAGTCGGTGCTGGCCAAGGTGTCGGCGCTGCCCGAGTCGGAGCTGCGTCGCAGCAGCCTGCCGTCGGGGTGGACCCCGTTGGAGCTGGTGAAGCACCTGCGCTACGTCGAGCTGCGCTGGATCGAGTGGGGCTTCCAGGGCGCGGCGGTCGCCGAGCCGTGGGGCGACCGCCGCGGGGACCGCTGGCACGTCACGGCCGAGGAGACGACGGCGGAGCTGGTGGCGGCGCTGCGTGCGCAGGGCGCGCACACCAGCGCGGTGGTGGCGGCGCACGATCTGGCGCAGGTCGGCGCGCCGGGCCCGCGGTGGGACGGCGCGGAGCCCGCGACGCTGGAGCGGGTGCTGTTCCACCTGCTCCAGGAGTACGCGCGCCACCTCGGTCACCTCGACATCGTGACGGAGCTGGCCGGCGGCGCTACCGGAGAGTGATCCGGCGGGTCGGTGACCCGGTCAGCCCGGTCGGCCACGCAGGACGGGCGGCATCGAGCGGCTCATCACCACGTCACCGACCGCGATTCCGGCCAGCACCAGCACGGCCGCGACGGCGACCAGCACCGGCGGCCAGCCGCCCGCCCAGGGCATCAGCGCCCCCAGCAGCAGCCAGGCGGTCCGGTGCCAGGCCAGCACGCCGGTGATGAAGTACGTGAACAGGGTGCGTCCGATCAGGAACACGGCAGGTCCCCCGAAGAGCAGCGCGAGCCAGCGCACCGGTGTGTCCCCGGTCGGCCGGATGATGACCAGGTCGAACCCGGCGGCCGTGCACACGATGCCGACCACCATCACCAGGTGGGTGTACGGCCCGAGCCGGGTCGCCCGGCCGAGGAGCCGAGCGGACGACGTGTGCAGGAAGGCGTTGGCCCCGAAGACGTAGATCTGCCAGAGCAGCAGCATGGTGATGAAGGCGATCAGGAAGGCCGCCAGCCGGGCGGCGGCGAAGCCCGAACTGCTGATCTCCAGGGTGGGCACCAGGATGATGTCGCCGAGCGCCAGGATCATGAACTGCTGGTACCGCTCGCCCAGGTGATCGCTCGTCTGCGAGTACTGCCCGGCGGGTACCCGACCGAGCCCGGGGGTCGGATACCGCGCCGCGGCCGAGAGGTAGTCGATGACCACCGCGGTGATCCAGAGCGGCCATTGCAGTCGGTCGGGCAGCAGCGCCCCGGCGATCCAGAAGCCCCCGGAGACCAGGAACCAGAAGAGGAACCGCGCCGCGCGCTGCTCGGCCAGCCGGTGCCGGTGCTGGCGCAGGACGCTGACCAGGATCACCCCCCGCACCAGGTGCGGGATCACGTACGCGACGGCGAAGATCAGCGCGTGTCCGTCGGACGCCAGCGGCAGCGCCGCGGCCGTCGCCACGGAACCCAGCATGGTCACCATCAGGATGGCCTGGAGCGGACGCTGGTCGGGGTCGTAGAAGTCGGTGGTGGTCGCGGTGATCGACCAGGTCCACCAGATCGCCATCAGTGTCAGCAGGATCTGCCCGCCGCCGGTCCATGACCCCCGCTCGGCGACCAGCATCGAGACCAGCGCCAGGGCGGCCACGAAAACCACGTCGAAGAGCAGCTCCAGCAACGTGGCGCGGGCCGACCCGTCCGGTCGGCGCACCAGCTCGGTGCTGCCTCCGGTCGTCATGCCCGGCCTCCTGCCGCATCCGGCATCGCCCCGTCGCTTCCGCCTCGCGGGGCGACGCCGGCACCGCGTACCGCATCGGTCGCCGGCGCGGCCGTGGCGCGCCCGGTCACCCTCAGCCGCGGCGCCGCGTCTCCGAGGATTATCGGCGGGTGGCGCGCGGCTCGTCCCGGGATCGGCTATTCCCGCCCGCCCTTGCTCGCGCCCTCCCCAGTAGGCCGATCCCGCAGCCGCCGGCGGCCGACCGTGTCGACGCCAGCGCAGCTCCGCGGCTAGCCGGCGTGCCGAACCTCGGTCTCCCAGATCTGCGCCCACGGTCGGCGCAGCCCGGTGCAGACCCAGATCGGGCCACCGTTCTCCTCGTTCTCCACGTCGACCCGCTGGTCGACCCGGCCGGCGAGGTCGACCTCGGTGAACCAGTCGCGCAGCCGCTCGGGGCGGTCCCAGCCGACGGCGATCACCACGTCCGCGTCGGCGGGTGGACGGCCGAAGTCGGCCATGCTGTTGTGCCCGGAGTAGGCGGGTGGCAGGCCGCGGGCCGGGCCGTAGCGGGCGAGGGCGCCGGCCTCGCCGTAGTTGCCGGTGAGGATGACCGCCCGTGACCGCTGCTCGGCGGGGAGCGCCCGGTGCACGGCGGCGACGGAGTCGGCGAACGCCGGCCAGCCGATGGTCTCGCCGGCGTCGTAGTTGACCTCGACGACGAAGGCCGGCAGCTGGTCGGCGGGCAGGGTGGGCAGCAGCAGCACCGCGTTCGGGGCGACCAGCGGCAGCACGCCGAGCACCAGCAGCCCGCGGCGCAGGCCGTTCGCACCACGAGCGGCCCAGGCGGCGGTGACCACGGCGCCGGCGGCGGTGAGCACCAGCAGCAACGGCGCGTCGTAGTAGCCCTTGCCACCGGCGACCAGCACGACGCCGATCACCACGAGACAGGCCCAGGCCATCGCCCGGTACGCCCGCCAGGCCGGCCGGCGCAGCAGCGCCACCAGCCCGGCGACCCAGATCGGCACGGCGTACGGGCTGATGATGACGAACTGCAGGGTGAGCGCGTCGAGCCGGCCGCTGTAGGAGCTGTCGCCGTCGGAGATCGAGGCGGCCACGGAGAGCTGCGGGAACCCGTGCGCGGCCTGCCAGATCAGGTTCGGGGCGGCGAGCAGCAGGAACAGGCCGGCGGCCGCGAGCACCCACCGGTCGCGCAGCAGCGGGCGCGGCCCGGCGATCGCCACCCCGGCGAGCAGGCCGACGGCGAGCAGCGCGGGCAGCAGTTTGTTGAGCATGCCGAGGCCGAGCACCAGCCCGATGCCGATTGCCCACCGGGTGTCGCCGGTGCGCAGCAGCCGCACCGCGCACAACGCCGCGCCCAGCCAGACCAGCATGTCGACGGTGGTGGTGCTGAGCAGGTGGCCGCTGGCCAGCACCAGGCCGGAGGAGCCGGCGAGGAACGCCGCGAAGCTCTGCGCGCCCCGGCCGGCGCCGAACTCCCGGGCGATCGCCGCGACGAGCAGGACGCACCCACCGGCGATCAGCGCCGACGGGGTGCGCAGCGCCAGCAGGCTGCCCGGCGCGACGGTGTCGACGAGCCGGGCCAGCGCGGGGACCAGCGGACCCTGGTCGACGTAGCCCCAGTCGAGGTGCCGGCCGGCGAGCAGGAAATACAGCTCGTCGCGGTGGTAGCCGTAGCGGTTGGCGAGCAGCAGCAGCACGGCGCTCACCACGCCGGCGACCAGCCAGGGACCGCGGGCGCGCGGGCCCTGCTCGGACGGCGCGCCGCCGGGTGCCGGCTCCGGCTGACGCGGGTGGTCCAGGTCGGCTACGGATTCGGCCACGTCCATATCATGGCCCGCACCCGCCGGTCCGCGGCGCCCCGTCGGCCCCGTCGAGGGTCACGGATCGGCCACGGGCTGTGGGGGACCGCGTCACCGCGCGGCGACGGTCGCCCCGGCCGGTTCCGGCGTGGCCGGCGCCGGCCAGGCCAGCCGGCGTACACCGGGCACCAGCGCGGTGCCGGCGCAGGCCACCAGGACCAGCACGCCGGCGGCGGCCAGGGGCGCCGGCTCGCCCCAGGCCCGCGCGGCGAGCGGCGCGAGGGCATAGCCGACCGGCGTCGCCCCCAGCGACACCAGCCAATCGTACGAGGTGACCCGGGCCAGCACCTGGGGCGGGAACTGGCTCTGCACCACGGTCTCCCAGACCGGGTTGAGGTAACCCAGGGCGGCCAGCGCGATCCCGTACGCGACGACGACGGCCGGGGCGGGCGCGGCGACGGCGAGCAGGACCAGCGGTGCGGCGTAGCCGGCCAACCCGAGGTTGGCCAGCAGCACCGGCCGGCGGGGCCGGAGCCGACCGGCGAGCACCGAACCGGCGAGCATGCCGACCGCCCCGGCCTGCAGCATCAGCAGCCAGACGCCTTCGCCGCCGAGCCGGTCCACGGCGACGGCCGGGCCGAGAGTGATCAGCACCGCCGCGGCGCCGTTCCACACGCCGTGCGCGAGCAGGCTGCTCCAGAACCAGCTCCGGGCGCGTACCTCGTGCCAGCCGTGCACGAGGTCGGCGGTGAGCGACCGGCGCGCGGGCTGCGGCACGTGCCGTACCCGGATGACCGCGAGCAGGGCGGCGCTGAGCGCGAAGGAGCCGGCGTCGAGGACGAAGGCCCAGCCGGGCCCGGCGGCCCAGATGAGCGCGCCGGCCAGGGCCGGGCCGGCGAGGCGGCTGGCGTTGGCGGTGGTCCCGAGCAGCGCGTTGGCGTGCTGCCGCTGGGCCGGGTCGACGGTGCCGGCGACCAGCGGGGACGCGGTGGGCAGGGCGAACGCGGCAGCCGCGCCGCCGAGCGCCGCGGCCACCGTGATCGACGTCAGCGACGGGTCACCGCCGAGCAGTTCGATGCCGACCACGAGTTGGGTGGCGCAGCGGGTCAGGTCGGCCAGGATCGCGACCCGGCGGGCGTCGAACCGGTCGGCGAGCACGCCGCCGAGTGGGAGCAGCAGCAGCCGGGGGACCATCGCCGCCCCGAGGACGAGGGCGATGGCGGCGGTCGAGCCGGTGGCGCGCAGCACGGCGAGGACCAGGGCGGCGGGGACCACCGCGTCGCCTACGGCGGAGACGGTACGACCGAGGAAGAGCAGCCGGAAGGTGCGCAGGCGCAGGGGATGGCTCATGGAGAGAAGATACTTCGACATCGAACGTTTCGGCAACGAATAATTCGGCATCGTAGTACCATGGGCCGGTGACCAGCGAGGACTACACCGATCGGCACGTGCAGCGTTGGCTGCCGGTGCTGCCCGACCTCGACCCGGACGTGGAGGGCGCGGTGACCCGGATGGCCCGCCTGACCCGCCACCTGCGCACCGTCAAGGAACGGGCGCTGGCCGACGTTGACCTGGCGGCGCACGAGTACGACACCCTGCACGCGCTTGCCGGCCGAGGAGGCCGCGCCGCCCCCAGCGACATCGCCGCCGACCTCGGCATGGCGCCGGCCTCGGTCACCGCCCGGGTCGACACGTTGCTCCGGCGGGGATTCGTCGAGCGGATCCCGTCCACGACGGACCGGCGACGGGTCGACGTGGCGCTCACCGAGGCCGGTCGCGCGGCCTGGCGCGCGGCGATGGATGCCCGGGGAACCGAGGAGCACCGGCTGCTCGGCGCGCTCGACCCGGACGAGCGACAGCTCCTGTCCGACCTGCTGCGCCGCGTGCTGCTCGTCGCCGAGCAGCCGCACGACTGACCGGCGAGCGCCCCGCGTTCCGTGCGCGGGCGACGGTGAAATCGCCTGGCGCCGCGCGCGGCGACGCTGGCAGGGTGACGCCATGAGCACACAAGCGCTGGCTGGTTCGCTCGCCGAGGACGGACGGCGGCGGGTCTTCGCCGCGATCGTGCTCGGCGCGACGGACGTGGCACAGGTCGCGACCCGAGCCGAGTTGCCCGCCCGGGAGGTGGTGACCGCCGTCCGCAGACTCACCGACGTCGGCCTGGTCACCGACGCCGACGGCACGCTGGCGGTGGACGCCGGGCGACTTCGCGAGCTGGCCCGCACCCCGCGGCCGGAGCGGCCGGTGGAGCAGCCGGGGGACGCGGTGCTGCGCACGTTCCTGCGCGACGGGGTGCTGGTCGGCCTGCCGGCGCAACGGGGGCGGCGGCGGATCCTGCTGGAGCACATCGCGGTTCGGTCGTTCGAGCCGGACACGTCGTACCCCGAACGGGCCGTGGACGAGGCGTTGCGCCCCTGGTGCGTGGCCGGCGGGTCCGACCACGTCACGCTGCGCCGGTACCTGGTGGACGAGCAGCTGCTGACCCGGGAGCGGGGTGTCTACCGGCGACCGTGAGCCGCCGGTCCGGGAGGAGACGATCCCGACCAGGACCATCTTGTTAGCCTCCCTGGCATGACCTCCCGTTCGGCCGGCGACAAGACGCCGGACCTGCTGCTCCTGCTCTCCTGGGCGAGCCATGCGCTGATGGTCGAGCAGGCCACGGCCCTGGCCGAGCTGAACATCTCCCCCCGGGCGCACTGCGTGCTGCGGCAGGCGCAGGGCGGCGAGCTCACCCAGCGGCAGATCGGCGATCTGTGCGGAGTGGACAAGACCACCATGGTGGTGACCCTGGACCAGTTGGAGGCCGCGGGCCTCGCGCAGCGCCGGCTTTCGCCGACCGACCGGCGGGCCCGCCTGGTGGCCGTCACCCCGGAGGGGGAGCGGGTCCTGGAGCAGGCCAGGGAGATCGCCCGACGCATCCAGGACGACGTGCTCGCCGCCCTGCCCGACGGCGACCGGGAAGCCCTGCTGCGCGCCCTCGGCACCCTGGTGACGGGCCGCTTCGCCGGCGCTCCGGGGTGCGGGCCGGCGAACCCCGTCCAATAGTTCCGGGAAAGATAGTCCCGCGCAAGACTATCTGCTACGGTCGCAGTTGTTCGTTGCTGCCGACCGAGGAGGCGCCATGAGCGCGACCGCACCGCCCGCGAGCACGTCCACCCCCACCACCACCTCGTCGCTGCGGCGGCGCGCCGCCGGCGTGGCCACCGCCGTGCTGGCCTGCGTCCTGATCTGGGCCGTCGGAGAGTTGGCCGGGGTCGACTTCACCATCGAGTACCCGGAGCAGCCCGCCCGGGTGATCGGGCCCGGCGCGGTCGTCACCGCCTCCCTCGGCGCGGCCCTGCTCGGTTGGGCGGCGCTCGCCGCCCTGGAGCGCCTCACCCGGCGGGCAGGCGTCGTCTGGACCGTGCTGGCTGTCGTGGTGGCGCTGATCTCGCTGGGTCCGGTCTTCGGCACCGAGGCCACCGGCGGCGCGAAGCTCACGCTCGGTGCGATGCACCTCGCGGTGGCCGCCGCGCTGATCTCCCTTCTGCCAACCCGCCGCCGCTGACGTCACCGATCCCAGGTGCACTTTCGACCTACTGCCGCGCGACCGCCGGCCCACCCACGGTGGGCCGGCGACGCGCCGGCTCGACCCCGCCACCGGCAACCAACCGACCATGGCCGAGCCGGAGCCGACCGCCCATACCGGTCGGTGCCGAAACTCCGTTGACCGGCGGGTGACGATCGGCGGGTGACGACGACAGGTTTCCAGGCGGCCTGGGTGGTGGACCCGGCTCGGCCCGACCAACCCGACGCCGCGACCATGCTGTGGGAGTACTACGAGGAGATCGTGGCGCGCTACCACCGCCGCCCGCTGCGAGCGGGTGAGGTCGAGGCCGCGATGGCCGAGTTTCCCAGCGACGATCTGGTCGCCCCGACCGGGATCTTCCTGGTGGCCCGGCACGAGGGCGGCCTGGCCGGCTGCGCCGGGCTGCGGTTCCGGCCCGGCTGGGCCGAGCTGACCCGGGTCTACGTCCGCCCGCAGCGGCGCGGACGCGGCGGCGGCGCGGCCCTGCTCGCCGCGGCCGAGGCGCGGGCCCGTTCCGCCGGCGCCGACCGGATCCGGCTGGACACCCGCAGTGACCTGGTCGAGGCCCGGGCTCTCTACGCCCGGCACGGCTATGTGGAGATCCCGGCGTACTCCCGGGACGAGTACGCCGAGCACTGGTTCGAGAAGTTGCTCTGAGCGGTTGACGACGACGGCCGGTCGCGCTAAATAAAGAGATGGAACTTGAGTCCCCCAGACTCAACCCGACACCTTCGGCCAGGAGAACCGAGGAGGCAGAACAATGCTGATGCGTACCGACCCGTTCCGTGAGATCGACCGCCTCGCCGAGCAGTTCTTCGGCACCACCACCCGTCCGGCGGTCATGCACCTGGACGCCTACCGCGACGGCGACCACTTCTACGCGGCGTTCGACCTGCCGGGCGTCGACCCGGAGAGCATCGACTGCACCGTCGAGCGCAACGTGCTGACCGTCCGGGCAGAGCGGCGCCGGCCCACCGGCGACGATGTCGAGCTCGTCGCCGCCGAGCGTCCGATGGGGACCTTCACCCGACAGGTCTTCCTCGGCGACACCCTGGACGCCGACAACCTCGAGGCCGGCTACGAGAACGGGGTGCTGACACTGCGGATTCCGGTGGCGGAGCGGGCGAAGCCGAGGCGGGTGCCCATCACCCGCAACGGCAACGGCCGCAAGCAGATCAACGCCTGACCAGCACGCGCGGTCGGGGCGGCCGGACCGGGTCGTCCCGACCGCGCTTCCTGCCGGTCAGCGGGTCAGAACTGTCCCGGTCAGCGGGCCAGGAACTCGTCGGTCGCCGCCCGGATCGCGGTCACGAAGGCGGCCACGGCCGGGTGGGCGGCGGCGCCCCTGCGGTAGGCGACCCGGGTGCGCCGCCGGGTCGGCAGCGGCAGCAGCCGGACCCCACCGGGTGGGTCCGCGGCGGCGAGCTGCGGCACCAGCGACACGCCCTGCCCGGCCGCGACCAGCGCGAGCACGGTGGCGAAGTCGTCGGCCTGGTGCCGCACCCGGGGCGCGAAGCCGGCGCTGCGGCAGACGTGCAGCGTGACGGTGTGGCAGAGAGTCCCCGGGCTGGCCATGACCCAGCCCGCGTCCCGCGTCGCCGGTAGCGGGTCGGCGTCGTCGCCGGCCGGTGCGGCGGCGGGCATGGCGAGGAAGACCGTCTCGTCGAGCAGCGGCACCGCGTCCAGCGTCGGGTCCGCCTCGGCCGGCGCCACGTCGTAGTCCTGCAGCAGCCCCACGTCGAGCCGCCTCTCGCGCAACGCCGCGGGGACGGCGACCGGGTCCAGTTCGGTCACGGTCAGCTCCAGGCCCGGGTGCTGGCGACCCAGCGCGACCAGGGTCGCCGGCAGCAGCGTACGGACTGCGGTCGGGAAGGCGCCGATGCGCAGCGGACCGGTCAGCCCGGTGGCGACGGCGGCGAGGGCGGCGGTGGTCTGCTCCAGCGCGGCGAGGACCGCCTCGGCGTGCGTGACGAGCACCCGACCCGCCGCGGTGAAGGTGACCCGGCGGCCGGTGCGTTCCAGCAGCGGCACCCCGGCCTCCCGCTCCAACGCCGCGAGCTGCTGGGAGACCGCCGACGGGGTGTAGGTGTGCGCCTGCGCGACGGCGGCGATGGTGCCGAGGCGGGACAGGTCGCAGAGCAGGCGTAGCCGGCGCACGTCGAGCATCAGTTCAGCTTACGCATCTGCCAAGGAATGTGAACTGGACCTTACCGGTCCGGATGTCGGACGCTGGGGTCATGACGCTCTCCGGTGTGTACGTACCGCTGATCACCCCGTTCGACGCCGCCGGCGCGGTCGCCCACGCCGCGCTGGAAGCTCTCGCACACCAGGTGCTGGACGCCGGCGCGGCGGGCCTGGTCGCGCTCGGCACCACCGCCGAGCCGGCCTCGCTAGGCCCGGCGGAACAGCGGGCCGTGCTCGACACGCTCACCCGGGTCTGCCGGGAGCGCCAGGCACCCCTGCTGGTCGGCGCGAACACCCCGGCGGCGGTGACGGCTCTGGGCGAGCGTCCCGAGGTGACCGCCGCGCTCAGCCTGGTGCCGCCCTTCGTCCGTCCCGGCGAAGCCGGGGTGGTGGCGCACTTCGCGGCGCTCGCCGCGGCCAGCCCGGTCCCGCTGGTCGTCTACCACGTGCCGTACCGCACCGGCCAGCAGCTCCGCGCCGACACCCTGCGACGCCTCGCCGAACTGCCCGGCGTGATCGGCGTCAAGCTCGCCGTCGGGGCGCTCGACACCGATGCCGTCGACCTGCTGGCCGACCCGCCGGCCGGCTTCGCGGTGCTCGGCGGCGACGACGTGGTCATCTCCCCGCTGCTGGCGCTCGGCGCGCACGGCGGCATCCTCGCCTCCGCGCACCTCGCCACCGCCGGTTTCGTGGAGCTGGTCGACGCCTGGCAGGCCGGCGACGCTGGGCGGGCCCGGGCGCTCGGCCACCGGCTCTGCACGCTGTCGGCCGCGCTCTTCGCCGCACCCAACCCGACCGTGGTCAAGGCCGTCCTGCACGCCGAGGGCCGGATCCCGACCGCCACGGTACGGCTGCCGCTGCTGCCGCCCGACGACGCGACGGTCGCGGCGGCGCTGGCCCGCCTCGCCGGCGTCGACACCCCGGTCGGCGCGCGGACCTGACCGGGGTCAGCCAGGCCCCTCGTCCGCCACCGGCTCGACCGCGACGGGGGCCGGATAGAGCGCGGCGAGCCGGTGCGCGGTGGCGGTGAACCGCTCACACAGCTCGGCGGGGGCGAGCACCTGCACCTCGGCGCCGAGCTTGAGCAACTCGATGTGACCGTGCTTGACCGACTCGATCGGCACGGTGGTGAGCAGCCAGCCGTCGGCGTCCGGCTCACCGGCCGCCGCCCGGGCCGCCCGGCTCATCGCCGGCGGAAAGACGTACGCCATCAGCTCCAGCGCCGCCACGCTCATCCGCACCCGGGCCTCGGCTCGGTAGACGCTGCGCTCGTAGCCGTCGGCGTGCTCCTGCCAGCAGCTGACCAGGTCGAACCCGTCCGGCCGGTCGACCAACTCGTCCAGCACGCTCAGCTCGAGAACCGCTCCGACCCGGTAGGTGCGCACCTGCTCATCGACCGCGGCCACCAGGTACCAGCGGCCGGCCTTGAGCACCAGACCCAGCGGCGAGAGGGTGCGGGTCACCTCGCGGGGCCCCCGCGACCGGCGGTAACGCACCCGCACCTGCCGGTCCGCCCAGACCGCCTCGGCGAGCGCGGCCAGGTGCGGGGTGGGCTCCGGCTCCCGGAACCAGGTCGGCGCGTCCAGGTGGAAGCGCTGCCGGATCCGCCCGCCCCGGTCGGCCAGCTCGGCCGGCAGCGCGGCCCGCAGCTTCAGCTCGGCGGTGCTCAGCATCGACCCGAGCCCCAGCTCACCGGCGGGGCCCGGGACGCCGGCCAGGAAGATCGCCTCGGCCTCCCCGGCGGTCAACCCGGTCAGCCGGGTGCGGTAGCCGTCGACGAGCCGGTAGCCGCCGGCCGGGCCGCGCTCGGCGTAGACCGGCACACCGGCCTCGCCGAGCGCCTCGACGTCGCGGTAGACCGTCCGGACCGACACCTCCAGCTGCGCCGCGAGCTCCTGGGCGGTCATCCGGCCGCGGTTCTGCAGGAGCAGCAGTAGGGAAACCAGTCGACTGGCGCGCACCGCCCGACGGTAACCGGGCGGTCCGACCTGATCGCCGTCGGGCGCGCCTCACCCCGTTCCGCACCCGGAGCTGAGAACCTTTTTCACATGGTCTTCCCCGACGCCCCGGTGCTGGCGCGCCCGTCGACCGGTCCCGCGCTGCCCGACGCCCCGGTGGACTTCACCGAGGCGTGGCTGCGCAACCGGCGGCTGTCGGCGCACACCCGCGACGCGTACCGGCGGGACATCGCCGGCTGGCTCGCCTGGTGCGCCGGCCAGGAGCTGGACCCGCTGCGGGTCAGCTTCCTGCACGTCAACGAGTACGCCCGCGCCCTGGAGTCCACCGTCGGCGCGCGCACCGGACGGCCGCTCACCCCGGCCACCGTGGCCCGCAAGCTCTCCGCGCTGTCCAGCTGGTACGACTTCCTGGTCAAGCTGCGGGCGGTCGACGCCAACCCGGTCGCCGGCGCGGACCGCCCCCGCGTCGACCGGGACCACTCGGCCACGGTCGGGCTCACCCCTGAGCAGGTCGACGCGCTGCTGGCCGCCGCGGAGGCCGAGAACGGGCCGACCGCGACCCGCAACCGAGCCGCCATCGCGCTCCTGGCCGACCTCGGCCTGCGGGTCGGGGAGCTGGTGTCCCTCGACGTGAGCGACCTCGGCGCCGAGCGGGGGCACCGCAGCGTGCGCTTCGTCGGCAAGGGCGGCAAGCCGCGCCGGCGGGCGCTCACCCCGGGAACCGCCTACGCGGTGGACGCCTACCTGACGCAGCGCGCCGCCGCCCAGGGCGTGCCGGTGCCCGACCTGACCGGCGCGCTGCTGGTCACCACGACCGGCGCCCGACTGGACCGGCACTCGGTGTTCCGTCTGGTGCGCCGGCTGGCCCGGGCGGCCGGCATCCCGGCCTGGGAGAAGCTCTCCCCACACTCGCTGCGGCACGCGTTCGCCACCACGGCCCGCGCCGAAGGAGTGCCGCTGGAGGACGTGCAGGACGCGATGGGGCACGCCGACCCGCGCACCACCCGCCGCTACGACCGGGACCGGCACAACCTCGACCGGGACCCGGCGTACGTCATCTGGGCGGCCCGCTCCCGCCGGCGCGGCTGAGCATCGTCACACCGCGGCCGTACGGTCCGCTCTTGCGACACGGACTGGAGATCTGCTGCGGTGGCGCGTCCGTCACCGTGTCCACCCTGGTCGAGCTGGGCGAACTGGCCGAGCGCGCCGGGTGGGACGGGGTGTTCCTGGAGGACTACCTCGTCCATTACGCCGGACGACCCACCCACCTACGACCCGTGGCTGGTGCTCGCGGCGATCGCCGGACGCACCAACCGGATCCGGCTCGGCACCACCGTCACGCCGCTGCCGCGGCGCCGTCCGGTGAAGCTGGCCCGACGCCGGCCCGGACCGCGCTCAGCCCTGCGGTCGGGGGCAGATGCAGAACGGCTGACCGAGCGGGTCGGTGAGCACCACCCACCGCTCGCCGCCCGGCTGGAACTCCGGCTTCGCCGCGCCCGCGGCGACGAACTCCTTCTCGGCCTGGGCGAGGTCGTCGACGTAGAGGTCGAGGTGGTAGCGCTTCCCGCCGGCCGGGTCCGGCCAGGACGGTGGCTGCCAACCGTCGACCAGGCCGAAGCCGATCGACACCCCACCGCCGGTGAGCATCGCGTACTCGGGCTGGCTGTGGGTGACCTCCCAGCCGAGCACCCGCTGGTAGAAGGCGGCGTGCGCGGCCGGGTCGGAGCTGTCCAGGTTGACCATGGCGAGGTCGGCGTTGACTGTCATGCCGGCAGTCTGGCCCCGGTACCTGCCACCCACTGTCAGGTACGTTCCGCGGCCGGCGTCGGCCACACGGTGAGCCGTCCGGCGCTGTCGCGGCAGGCCAGCACGGCGGCGACGGCGCGACAGTCCCGGGTGCCGCCCGGCAGCACCCCGACCACCCGAGGTGCGACCCGGCCCGCGACGGCGACCAGGTCGCGCCGGCCGTCCCGCTCCCCGCGCAGCAGCAACTGCGGCCCACCGCCGCGTGCGCCCGGGACGGCGCGCCAGGCCGCCCCGCCCGGCCACGTCCACACCCGTTCCCCGGTCACCGGGTCGAGCGCCCACCGGTCCCGCCGGTCGGCGCCGCAGAGCAGACCCTGGCAGCCCCGGATCGTCACCTCGCCGCCGGGGGCCGGCGCCCGCCAGCGCACCGACAGCGTGGGCAGGTCGTAGCCGAGCAGTTCGTCGCCGCCCGGGACCGGGTGGCGCAGCACCAGGTGCTCCCCGATCACCTGCGGGTTGTCCGGCGCGTAGTCGGCCGGAGGTAGTCGTCCCACGCCGCGCACCGCGCCGTTCCGGACGTCGTACAACCGGGCCAGGCCGTCGTCGCGCAGCACCAGCACCCGCCCGGGCGGGCCGGGCAACGCGATCAGCACAGCGGTGGACGGCACCGGCACCGACCAGCGGGTCGCCCCGGTGGCCAGGTCGACACCGTGCACGACGCCCTCGATCCGGCGCCCTGGGTCGGCGACGCTGCGCACCTCGGTCACCGCGACGGCGCCGTCGCCGGCGGCGTAGACCCGGTCGGGGCGGCGCCAGCGCGGCTCGCCGGTGCGCGCGGAGCGGGCGGTGGTGGCCACCACCTGCCGCACCGGATCCCGTTCGGTGACCAGCACCAGGTCGCCGCTGGCCTCGGCGGACCAGCCGGCAGCCGGCGGAACGTCCACCCGCCAGCGCGCCGTGCGCAACGGCGCCACCGGGTCGTACGCGGCCAGCGTCGGCGGGTCGACGCCGGGATCGGCGACCAGCAGCAGCGGACCCGCCCCGAACAGCACGGCCCGCTCCGGCAGCACCGGCCCGGTCAGCGCCGGCAACCGGGCCGGCGGGGCGGCCGCGGCCAGCAGCGCGCACATCAGCAGCAGCGCCACCGCCCGCCCCCAGCGGGGCGTCGGCGGCCTGAGCCGGTCCAGCTCCGGGGCGCCCCGGTCGGCCCCCAACTCGATCAACGTCTGCACCGGCCCCGCCCGCCTCGGCTCGTCGCGCGCCGGTTGCTCAGCCGAGCAGGTCCAGGTGGTGGTGGGCGTCCTCGGCGATGTCCTCGTGCCGCAGCCAGCGCCGGGTCCACAGCCGGGCGGCCAGCTCGGCCTGCTCGTCGCCCCACGCGGCGTGCTCGACCAGCAGCGCGGCGGTCAGCGCGTGCGCCAGGCGCAGGGCCAGCCCGCGCGCGCCGGCGAGCACCGCGACGGACTGCGGGTCGGCGGTGATTCCGGCGAGGGTGTCGCGCAGTTCGGCGGTGACGGCGGCCAGCGTGTCGGCCAGCGCGGGGGAGAGCGGGCGGGCCAGTTCGGCCGCGGCGGCCAGCCGGCGCAGCAACGGCTCACCGGCATCCTCGCGGCTCACCGCGCGCAGCACGTCCAAGGCGAGCACGTTGGTGGTGCCCTCCCAGATCGGCAGCACCTGGGCGTCGCGCAGCAGCCGGGGAACGCCGGTGTCCTCCACGTAGCCCGCGCCGCCGAAGCTCTCCACGTACTCGCTGGCGGAGCTGACCGCGAGCCGGCCGGTGGCCAGCTTGGCCAGCGGCGCCACGATGCGCAGCTCGGCGGCGGCATCCGGGTCGGCGCCCACCTCGACCCGGCCGAGCAGCGCGAAGGCGTGCCCGGCCAGCACGAACGCGCCGGCGGCGTCGACGGCGAGCGTGCCGAGGGTGGCCCGGTGCAGCGGCGAGGTGGCGAGCGCTCCGCCGGCGACGTGCCGCGCCGAGGCGTAGGCGCGGGCGTAGGCCAGGCCGCGGCGCATCCCGCCGGCGGCCGCGGCGGCGTTGTGCACCCGGGTCACCACCACCAGGGTCATCGCCCGGACCAGGCCGGGCCGCGCCGGGTCACCCAGCGGCAGCGCGTACGCGTCGCGCAGCCCGATCTCGGCGGTGGGCAGCGCCCGGGTGCCGAGCTTCTCCTTGAGCCGGTGCACGGTGACGCCGGGCGCGGGCGCGGGCGCGTCCGGGGCGGCGCCGCCCGCGAGAGGCGAGTCGGCGGCGTAGCGGGGCACCAGGAACGGGGCGAGCACCCGGCTGCCCCGCCCGGCGCCCTCCGGCCGGGCCAGCGCGACCGCCATCGCCGCGTCGGCGGCCGAGCAGAACCACTTCTCGCCGGTCAGCCGCCACGAGCGGTCGGCGGCGGGGCGGCCGATGGTGGTGGAGCGGGCCAGGTCGGAGCCGCCCGTCGACTCGGTCATCCACTGTCCGCTGGTGATCGCCGTGGCGGGATCGGTGGAGATCAGTCGGGGCAGCCAGGCGTCGCGCACGCCCGGGTCGACCTCGGGGAGGCTGAGCAGCGCCGCCGCCCCGTCGGCCATCGCCACCGGGCAGGAGAAGGTGGCCGACTCCGGGCCGTACAGGTGCAGCAGGGCGTGCTGCACGACCCGGGCGGCGGCGCCCCAGGTGCCGCGCGCCGACTCCAGGTAGGGCAGGGCGACCACGGCGTGCCGGGCGGCGGCGGCGCGCTGCGCCTGCCAGCCGGCGGAGGTGTCGATCCGGTCGACCCGGGCCCCCCACGGGTCGTAGCGGACCAGCGTGGGCGGGTGCGCCTCGGCGTCGGCGTGCGCCGCGCGCAGCGGCCCCACCACGTCGGCGGCCAGATCGGCCAGTCGCCCCTTGGCGGCGGCGTGCCCGGCGGCGCCGAGCTGCCGCTCCAGCCAGGAGCGCAGCAGCGGGTCACCGGCGTACGGGTCGGCGGGGGCGGGTACCGGCTGCACGTAGCGGGTCATGGTCTCGCTCCTGGCGGTGCTCGGGGGGTGGTGCGCCCGACGGTAGACGATCCGGTCGTACCGGCGACAGAGCCGGTTTGCCGCCCGCGGAGGGGCGGGTTTCTCTACCGTCGAATCGTGGGGGCTGGGCAGTCGTGGAGCCGGCCGGCCCGGCGGCACCGCCCGATGCGCACCGGGCTGGCGTTCACCGGGATCGGTGTGGCGTTGTGCTGCGTCGGTGTGTCCGGCCTGGGCGTGTGGAACCTGCAGTTGGTCACCCAGGCCGCCGGGCCGGTGCGGGAGACCACCGACGAGTTCATGCGCTCGGTGACCGTCGGCGACACCGACGGGGCCTACGAGCGGCTCTGCGCGGACGCCCGCGGTCGGTGGAGCGAGATCGGGTTCACCAGTTGGATGCGGACGCCGCCGATGGTCCGCGACTACGAGATCACCGACGTGTCGGTGACGACCCGCGGCGGGCGTCCCCGGGGCACGGTGACCGTCGAGCTGACCCGCGACAGCGGCGCGACCGAGGAGCGCAAGCTGCCGGTGGTGCGCGAGGACGGCCAGTGGCGGGTCTGCGGTGACCCGCTCTGAGCGGCGCGGCGAGCGATGAGCCGGGCGGCGGGCCGGTCCACCCGGAGCTGCTGCGCCAGCGCCACGGGGTGGAGCGGACGACCTCAATCGAGCTCTTCTTCGACCTGGTCTACATCTTCACGATCACCCAGCTGGCGCACTACCTGACCGACCACCTGGACTGGCGGGGCGTCGCCCGGGCCGGGGTGCTGCTGGGTCTGGTCTGGCTGGTCTGGATCTACACCGTCTGGGTGGGCAACTGGCTGCAGCCGGACCGCACGCCGGTACGGGCCATGCTGCTGGGGGTGGCGCTGGGCAGCCTGTTGCTCTCTGCGGCGCTGCCGGCCGCGTTCACCGGCAGCGGCCTGCTCTTCGCCGCGACCTACGCCGTCGTGCAGGTGGGGCGGACGGTGTTCGCCCTGTGGGCGGTACGCGGTCAGGCCCGGCTCAGTGACGGCTTCCGCAAGTCCGCCGTCTGGATGACCGGCACCGGCGCGCTGGCGGTCACCGGCGGGTTGGTGGACGTGCCGGCACGGGAGCTGATCTGGACCGCGGTGATCGTCATCGACGTGCTCGGGCTGGCGACCGGGTTCCCGGTGCCGGGTCTGGGCCGCGCCCGACCGGAGCACTGGGAGGTGGAGGGCGGGCACCTGGCCGAACGCTGCCAGGCGTTCATCCTCATCGCGCTGGGCGAGTCGATCCTGGTCACCGGCGGCACCCTGACGCAGCGGCTGGACCGGGTGACGATCGCGGCGTTCCTGCTCGCCTTCGCCGGCTCGGTGGCCCTGTGGTGGGTGTACTTCGACCGGTCGGCGCCGGCCGGGGTGGCGGTGCTGGCCGGCGCGGGCGAGCGGACCGGGCGGTTGGGCCGGCTGGCCTTCAACTACCTGCACCCGCTGCTGGTCGCCGGGATCGTCGTCACCGCGGTCGGCGACGAGCGGCTGCTCAGCGGCCCGGGCGAGCGCACCGATGTGGCGAGCGCGCTGGTGGTGCTGGGCGGCCCGGCGCTCTTCCTCGCCGGGCACGCCGCCTACCAGGCGGTGCTCGGGCAGCCCGGGTGGGCTAGCCGGGGTGCGGGGGCGCTGCTGCTGCTGGCGTTGTCGCCGGTGGCGGCGGCGATGCGGGTGCCGCTCGCGGCGGCCGCGGGGCTGGCGCTGCTGGTGACGGTCGGCGTGATCGTGGCTGACCGGCTACCGGGGCGGTGGTCGCCTCAGCGGCGCGGGCCGAGGTCGCCGCTGCGGTAGTGCCGCCGGCACAGCACCTGGTAGCGCACGTCGGCGCTGTCCACGGTGTCGCCGATCACCACCTGTTCGCCCTCGCGGGCCACCCGCCCCTCGACCACCCGGGCGTTGAGCAGCCCTTCCCGGCCGCACCAGCAGAGCACCTCGACCTGGATGCGGGCCACCTCGTCGGCCAGTTCGAACAGCCGCTGCACGGCAGGGAAGAGGCAGGAACGGAAGTCGGTGGCCAGCCCGAAGGCGTAGACGTCGACGTCGTAGCTGTCCACCAGCTCGGCCATCTGCTCGACGTGCTCGACGGTGTAGAAGCTGGCCTCGTCGCAGATCAGGTAGTCGACGCGTACCCCCTCGGCCCACCGGCCGCGCACCAGCGCCCGCAGGTCGAGGTCGTCGGTGACCTCGATGGCGGTGTGCGCCAGGCCGATGCGGGTGGTGACCTGCGGACCCAGCGACCGGTCGATGCGGGTGGTGACCAGACCCCGGCGTCCCTGCCGGGCGTGGTTGTAGTTCATCTGCAACGCCATCGTGGACTTCCCGCAGTCCATCGGCCCCCAGAAGAACTTCAGCGCGGCGGCGTGCAGCGGCCGGCCGTCCAGCCCGCGCGACGCGGCGCACCCGGTGGGGGAGTCGTCCGGTCCGGCGAGGGGGCGGGCCAGGCAGGTCGGTGCGGCAGCGGCGTCGTCGGTCACGGTCGGGCAGCCTAGCCCATCGACAGCCCCGGATCCGGTCGGTGCGGCGGTGGCCCGGCCCGGTCCGCCGCCGCACCGACCGGGGTCAGAGCACCCGGGGCGGGGTGTTGCCGGCCGCGACGATGGCCCGGCGCATCGGCACCGCCAGCAGCAGCAGGAAGCCGACCACGAAGAAGATCAGCAGCGAGACCAGGCCCACCCGGTAGGACGCGGTGAGCTGGAAGACCAGGCCGAACGCCAGCGGCCCGAGCCAACTGGTGCCCTTGTCGCTGATCTCGTAGAAGCCGTAGTACTCGCCTTCCTTGCCGGTGGGGATGAGCTGGCTGAACAGTGACCGGCTCAGCGCCTGGCTGCCGCCGAGGACCAGGCCGATGGCGGCACCGAGGATCATGAACGGCAGCGGCGCCTCGGCGGGCAGCCGGAACGCGGCGATGATCACACCGGTCCAGAGCACCAGGCTGAGCAGCACCGTCTTCCAGGCTCCGATGCGCTTGGCGAGCGCGCCGAGCGACAGCGCGCCGCCGAAGGCGAGGAACTGCACCAGCAGGATGGTGACGATCAGGGTGCTCTGCTCCAGCTTCAGCTCCTCGGTGCCGTACTGGCTGGCCAGGGTGATGACGGTCTGGATGCCGTCGTTGTAGACCAGGAAGGCGAGCAGGAAGAAGAGCGTCAGCGGGTACGCCTTGATCTGGCGCAGGGTGCGGCCGAGCTGCCGGAAGCCGTCGGTGAGCACGTTGCCGCCGGCGGTCAGCGCCGCCTCGCTGGGACGCTCGCGCAGCCAGCGCAGTGGCACCAGGGTGAACAGCGCCCACCACACGCCCGCGGAGACGATCGACCAGCGGGCCAGGTCCAGGGTGCGCTGCGGGTTGCCCTCCTCGCTGAACAGGGTGACCGCGACCAGGTTGAGCGCGAGCAGCAGGCCGCCGCCGAGGTAGCCCAGCGCCCAGCCGCGGCTGGAGATGCCGTCGCGTTCGTCCGGGCCGCCGAGTTGCGGCAGGAACGAGTTGTAGACCACGATCGCCGCGCCGAAGCTGATGTTGGCGATCAGGAAGAGCACCCCGCCGAGCAGGTAGCGGTCGCCGGTGACGAAGGCCATCGCGATGGTGGCTCCGCTGCCGGTGAACGCCGCGCCGGCCAGCAGCCGCTTCTTGTGCGCCGACCGGTCGGCGATGGCGCCGATCACCGGCAGCACGAAGACGGTGAGGAACACCGACAGGGAGATCAGGTACGGGTAGTACGAGCCGGCGGCGACCCGGATGCCGAGCGGGTGCACGTAGCCGTCGCAGCTGTCCGCGCCGAGTTCGCAGCCGGCCGCGAGTTCGGCGACGGTGGTGAGGAACGGTCCGAGGAAGACGGTGATGACCGTGGTCTGGAAGGCCGAGTTCGCCCAGTCGTAGATGTACCAGCCGGTGCGTTCGCGGCGGGTGCTCGCCGGGGGTGGGGTGCTCGCCGTGGAGGTCACGGTCTCGGCCATCGGTTCCTCGCCGGGTCAGGCGGCCCAGTGGCCGCGGCTGCGGTAGACGTCGCGCAGCACGCCGACGTGATCGGTCATGATGCCATCCACACCACGATCAAGTAAGTCGTGCATTTCGGCGGGTTCGTCGATCGTCCAGACGTGCACCTGTAGGCCGAGTGAGTGGGCGTAGCGCAGGAACCGGCTGTCGACGACCGGCACCCGGCCGTAGCGGACCGGGACCTGCGCGGCCACCACGGACGGCGGCAGCCGCAGCCTGCTCCCGGTCAGCGAGGCCATCCGCAGCCGGGCCACCCCGCGCATGCCCAGCGAGGTGGCGACCCGCCCCTCGGTGAGCGCCCGCAGCCGGGCCAGCCGGGCGTCGCTGAACGAGGCGAGCAGCACCCGGTCGCCCGCGCCGACGCGGGCCACGGTGGCCACGGTCGGCTCGACGCCGGGGTCGGACTTCACGTCGATGTTGAACCGCACCTCGGGCCACGCGCCCAGGACCTCGTCGAGGCGGGGCACCACGGCGGCGCCGCCGACGCGTACCGCGGCGAGGTCGGCCCAGCGCAGGTCGGCGATGCGGCCGGGCTCGCCGGTGACCCGGCGCAGGGTGGGGTCGTGGAATACGACGCTCACCCCGTCGGCGGTGGCGTGTACGTCGGTCTCCACGTACCGGTAGCCGAGCGCGACCGCGCGGGCGAACGCCTCGGCGGTGTTCTCGTCGCCGTCGGCGGCGCCACCGCGGTGGGCGAAGGCGAGCGGCGCGGGCGCGTCCAGGTAGGGATGACCGGTCAGCACGCAGCGCAGTATGCCCGGTGCCGGTGGCCGTCGGGTGGCCGGCCGACGACTGTTCAGAGCCGGTGGTGGGTCCCCGCACGCTGTGCCGCAGGGGGACCCACCGGGGTCAGCGCCCCAGGAGCCGGAGGGTCTCCTCCCAGAGGCGCTCGGCGTCCTTCTCGTCCAGGGCGTACGGCAGCACGCCGCTCATCCCGTCGGCCCGCTCGGCGAGCGGCACGGCCTCGTTGCCGTCCTCGAAGTAGCGGCCGGTCACGCCGTCGACCTGCGGGGAGGCGGCGAGCAGGACCGAGGTGGCGGCGCCCTGCTGCGGCGTCTTCCAGCCCGGCGGCACCTCCAGGCGGTTGCCCTGCTCGTCCACCGCGCCCACGTACCGCAGCTGCGCGTCGTCGAGGTGCCGCTGCAGGTTGGTCATGATGCCGCCGGGGTGCAGGGCGTTGACGGTGATACCGTCGGCGGCCCACCTGCTGGCCAGGGCGACGGTGAACAGGATGCTCGCGGTCTTCGACCGCCCGTAGGCCGACCAGGCCTCGTAGGGCCGGGAGGTGAAGTGGATGTCGTCGAAGACGACCGGGGACTGCTGGTGGGCCGAGGAGCTGACGACGACGATCCGGGCGCCCCGTGCGGCGGCGAGCGCGTCGTGCAGACCCAGGGTCAGCGCGGCGTGACCGAGGTGGTCGATGGCGAACTGCCGCTCCCAGCCCTCGACGGTCCTGCTCACCTCCGGCAGGGCCATGACTGCGGCGTTGTTGACGAGGATGTGCAGCGGACCGGTCCAGCCGGCGACGAAGGCGTCGATGCTGGCGCGGTCGGCCAGGTCGAGGCGGGCGACGTGGAGGACCGTGCCGCGGCTCGAGCCCGCGCTGATGTCGGCCGCGGCGCGCTCGCCGGCGGCGGTGTCGCGTACGGCCAGCGTCACCTCGGCGCCGGCGTCGGCCAGCGCGCGGGCGGTCTCCAGGCCGATGCCGGACGCGCCGCCGGTCGACTTCCAGGTCAGCCCGGCGGGCGGCGGCGGTGCCTTCGGCTGGTGTCGGCCGGGCGGCCGGGGTCGACGTGCCGGGGGCGCTCGGGTTCGTCGGGACGCAGCGGGGCCAGCGCGTCGGTGATCCGGTCGATGATCCGGTCGGTGGCGCGGCGGGCCGCGCCGGGCGTGCCGGGGGCCAGGCTGCTGAGGTCGATCGGGTCGCCGAAGTGCACCCGGATCACCGGGCGGCGCACCACCGCGCGCGCGAGCCCGCGCAGCAGCCCCTTCGGCGCCCGGTACGGCAGCACCTCGTGCGAGCCCCACTGGGCCACCGGGATCACCGGGGCGCCGCAGGAGAAGGCGAGCCGGGCCGCGCCGGTCTTGCCCCGCTCGGGCCACATCCCGGGGTCCAGGCCGATGCGGCCCTCCGGGTAGACGAGGATCACCGAGCCGGCGGCGACGGCCGACGCGGCGTCGTCGAGGGCCTTGCCGACGGCGGCGGTGCCCCGGTCGACGCGAATGTGCCCGGCGTGGCGCATCGCGGCTCCGATCACCGGGGCGCGGAACAGCCCGGCGGTGGCCATGATCCGGGGAGCGACGCCCCGACTCCGGCAGGCCGCGGTGAGCACCACCGGGTCGAACGGGCTGATGTGGTTGGCGGCGAGGATCAGCGGCCCCCGGCGCAGCGCCTCGGGCACCTCGCCGCTGACCTCGAGTCGGGCCACGGCGGCGACGACGCCGCGGGCGAGCAGTTGGGCGGCGCGCCAGATCGCGGGCGGCTGCCAGGTGGCGTGGGCGGTGTCCATCAGCGCTGAATGGTCGCACGCGCTGCCGGCCTCGCGGCGGTGAGGGCGATTCTTTCCCTCTCGACAGCCCCGCAGCGGGGCGGGCGGTGCCCGCCGGCCGGGTCGGGCGACCCGGGGTGATCAGGGTCATTGGTCCCGGGCCGGTTCGGGACCCCCGCCCCTGCCTATTCTTCTACGACGAGCAGTAGTATTTACTACGTCTCGTAGTATGAATAGCTGGGGGTTCCAGGTGGACGCGTTGGACGTCGCCCGCTGGCAGTTCGGTGTCACCACCGTCTACCACTTCCTCTTCGTGCCGTTGACCATCGGCCTCTCCGTGCTGGTCGCCATCCTCCAGACGATGTGGCACCGCACCGGCAACGAGCGTTACCTCAAGCTCACCAAGTTCTACGGCAAGCTCTTCCTGATCAACTTCGCGATGGGTGTGGTCACCGGCATCGTGCAGGAGTTCCAGTTCGGGATGAACTGGAGCGACTACTCCCGCTTCGTCGGCGACATCTTCGGCGCGCCCCTGGCCATCGAGGCGCTGGTCGCCTTCTTCCTCGAGTCCACCTTCATCGGACTGTGGATCTTCGGCTGGGACCGGCTGCCCAAGCGGGCGCACCTGGCCAGCATCTGGGCCGCGGCGATCGGCACCAACCTCAGCGCGTACTTCATCCTCGCCGCGAACTCCTTCATGCAGAACCCGGTGGGCTACCGGATCAACCCGGACACCGGCCGCGCCGAGCTGACCGACTTCGTCGCGGTGCTCACCAACAAGGTCGCCCTGATCACCTTCCCGCACACCATCGCCGGGGCTTTCCTGGTGGCCGGCTCGCTGCTCGTCTCGGTCGCCCTGTGGCACCTGATCCGCCACCGCGACTCGGCCGAGGCCCCGACCTACCGCTTCGCCGCGAAGTTCGGCTCCTGGGTCACCCTGGTCGCCGCCGCCGGTGTGCTGATCACCGGTGACATCCAGGGCAAGATCATGACCCAGGTGCAGCCGATGAAGATGGCCGCCGCCGAGGGCCTCTACGGCACCGAGAGCCCCGCCTCGTTCTCGGTGCTCACCGTCGGCAGCCTCGACGGCTCCCGCGAGATCTTCTCCATCAAGATTCCGTACCTGCTGTCCTACCTCGGCACCGGCGACGTCAACGGCACCGTGCACGGCATCAACGACCTGCAGGCCCAGTACGCCAGCCAGTACGGCCCCGGCAACTACGCCCCGATCATCCCGGTCACCTACTGGAGCTTCCGCTTCATGATCGCCTTCGGGATGGCCGCCGCCGCGATCGCCCTGCTGGTGCTCTGGACCCACCGCAAGGGCCGCACCCCGACCAGCCGCTGGCTGCTGCGCGCCGGCCTGGCCATGCCCGTGCTCCCGCTGCTGGCCAACTCCTTCGGCTGGATCTTCACCGAGATGGGCCGCCAGCCGTGGATCGTCTTCGGCGAGATGCTCACCCGCAACGGCGTCTCCCGCAGCGTGTCGCTGGCCGAGGTGCTCACCTCGTTCACCGCGTTCACCCTGATCTACGCCACCCTCGCCGTGATCGAGTTCAAGCTGCTGGTCCGCTACGCCAAGGCCGGCGTACCCGACCTGACCCCGGAACCCGAGATCGACGACAGCCACGACGACGCCGAGCGCCCGCTCGCCTTCGCCTACTGACCCCGGGGAGCGCACCGTGGACCTCACCACCATCTGGTTCCTGCTCATCGCCGTGCTGTTCACCGGCTACTTCATCCTGGAGGGCTTCGACTTCGGCGTCGGCATGCTGCTGCCCGTGCTCGGCCGCGACGACCGGGAACGCCGCGTCCTGATCAACACCATCGGCCCGGTCTGGGACGGCAACGAGGTCTGGCTGATCACCGCCGGCGGCGCCATGTTCGCCGCGTTCCCCGAGTGGTACGCCACCCTCTTCTCCGGCTTCTACCTGCCGCTGTTGCTGATCCTGCTGGCCCTGATCGCCCGTGGCGTGGCCTTCGAGTACCGGCACAAGCGCCCCGAGCCGTCCTGGAAGCGGCGCTGGGACGCGGCGATCTTCTTCGGCTCGCTGGTGCCGGCGGTGCTGTGGGGGGTGGCGTTCGCCAACATCCTGCGCGGCGTGCCGCTCAACGCCGAGCACGAGTACGTCGGCGGGCTGTTCGACCTGCTCAACCCGTACGCCCTGCTCGGCGGCGCGACCACCGCGGCGCTCTTCCTCACCCACGGCGCGGTGTTCGTCGCGCTGAAGACCGTCGGTGAGATCCGCGAGCGCGCCAGCGCGCTCGCGGTGCGCGTCGGCGTGGTCGCCGCGGTCCTCGCCGTGGCGTTCCTGACCTGGACGCTGGACATCCGCTCCAGCACCGCCGCCGTCGTGCTGGCCGTCGGCGCGGCGCTCGCGCTGCTCGGTGGTCTCGCCGCCGCCCGGGTACGCCGGGAGGGGTGGGCGTTCACCGGCACCGCCGTGGCGATCGGCCTGGCC
This sequence comes from Micromonospora sp. NPDC048909, assembly GCF_040649635.1. NCBI lineage: Bacteria > Bacillati > Actinomycetota > Actinomycetes > Micromonosporales > Micromonosporaceae > Micromonospora > Micromonospora sp. NPDC048909. The sequence continues at coordinate 180,406 of NZ_JBEZFU010000010.1, forward strand.
GTGGCGACTCTGTTCGCCGCGCTCTTTCCGAACGTGCTGCCCTCCACCCTGGACGCGGCCGGCACGCTGACCGCCACCAACGCCGCCTCCACCCCTTACACCCTGAAGATCATGACCTGGGTGGCCGTGGTGTTCACCCCGATCGTGCTGGCCTACCAGGGCTGGACGTACTGGGTGTTCCGCAAGCGCATCGGGGTGGTGCACATTCCCCGGCACTGACCGGGCCGGGCCCGCCGCGTCCGCGCGGTGGGCCCCGGTGCGTCGCGGCTAAGGTGAGGCGTGACCGGTGCGCCGTGGACCCCGCTGCTCGGCGCCGCGACACCGTTCGTCGCCGCGCCGATGGCCGGCGGCGCCACCACCCCCGCCCTGGTGCGGGCCGTCACCGCGGCGGGCGGTTTCGGCTTCCTCCCCGCCGGCTACCGAACCCCCGAGTCGGTCGCCGCCGACCTGACCGCGCTGGCAGCCACCGGCACCGAGTGCGGGGTGAATCTCTTCGTACCCGGCCCGCGTGAGATCGACGAGGCCAGCTTCCGCCGCTACGCCCGCCAGCTCGCCGTCGAGGGCGAGCCCTACGGCCTGGACCTGACCGACGCGCCGCTGCTGCACGACGACGACCACTGGCTCGAGAAGATCGACCTGCTGGTGCGCCAGCCCGTGCCGGTGGTCAGCTTCACCTTCGGGCTGCCCGACCCGGTGGTGCTCGCCGCGCTGCGCCGGGCCGGCTCCCGGGTGCTGGTCACGGTGACCTCGGTGGCCGAGGCCCTCGCCGCCCGGGACTTCGGCGTCGACGGGTTGATCGCCCAGGGCACCGAGGCCGGCGGCCACAGCGGCACGCACACCCCGGGCCGGCCCGCCCCGCCGGTGACGACCCGGACGCTGGTGCGTGACGTCGCCGGAGCCACCGGGCTACCCGTGCTGGCGACCGGCGGCGTCGCCGGCCCCGCCGACGTACGCGACCTGCTCGCCGCCGGCGCGAGCGCGGTGGCGGTGGGCACCCTGCTTCTGCGCACCGACGAGAGCGGGGCCAGCGACACCCACCGCGCCGCGCTGGCGGACCCGGCGCGGACCGGCACGGTGTTGACCCGGGCCTTCACCGGCCGGCCCGCGCGCGGGCTGCGCAACGCCTTCATCGACCGCTACGAGCCGATCGCGCCGCTCGGCTACCCGGAGCTGCACCACCTGACCCGGCCGCTGCGTGCGGCTGCCGCCGCGGCCGGGCACCCGGACCGGCTGCATCTGTGGGCCGGCACGGGCTACCGCCACGCCGGAACCGGACCGGCCGCCGCGGTGGTCGAGCGGCTCACCGCGACGCTCTGACGCGGCCGCCGCGATCGCGACGAGCGCCGGTGGGCGCGCCGTCGACCGGGGCTCGGACCGAGGACGCGGCCACCCGCGCCTCACACCGCCGTGGGCGGTGCTCCGCCGGCGGCCCGGGCGAGTTCGGCGTCGGCCCGCTGCCGCACCAGGGTGAGGACGCGTCCGGCCACGGCCAGGTCGTCGGCGGGGATGTCGCCGTACAGCCGGGCGGTGATGGCGGTGACCGCCTCGGCGACGCGGCGCTGCACCGCCCGCCCGGCGTCGGTGAGCACCAGGCCGGCGCCGCCGGCGGGCGCTCTGCCCAGCAGACCGGCGTCGGTCAGGTCACCGACCACCGCCAGCACCACCGACGCGTCGATCTTCAAAGCGCCGGTCATCCGCTGGACGAGGTGCGCCGGTTCGACGGCCCCGTCCTGCGCGGCGACCGCGCTCAGCGCGAGCGACTGTGGGAACGTGAGGCCGAGCCCGGTCAGCTCCCGCTCCAGCAGGGTCCGGGTGGCGTAGTGGGCCAGGCCGATGATCTGGCCGTTCAAGGTGGTCATGACACTCCTCGCCGCAGTCGTTGGAAGGGCCAACGTTGGTTCCGCCAACATAGCAGGGTTCGTGGGTCGGACCAACGATTAGGTTAGGCTTGCGGCATGGACCACACCGGCGAGCAGGAGACCCTCACCCGGCTGCTGACCACCCCGAGCTGGCTGCTCAGCCAGACCGCAGCCCACGCCGGCCGGCTGATCAGCGACGGTTTCGCCGCCATCGGCGCCCGCGGCTATCACTACCGGATCCTCGCCGCTATCGAGGAACTCGGCCCCGCCAGCCAGGCCGACCTCGGCCGACGGGGCGGCATCGACCGCAGCGACGTGGTGGCCACCCTCAACGAACTCGCCGCGAAGAACCTCGTCGTGCGCGCGCCCGACCCCGCGGACCGACGGCGAAACGTCATCACCCTCACGCCCGCCGGGCACCGCGAGCTGCGGCGGATGGAGAAGACCCTCGCCGGGGCCCAGGACACGCTGCTCGCCCCGCTCACGCCCACCGAGCGCGACCAGCTCACCCGCCTGCTCGGCAAACTCCTCGCGCACCACAGGCAGCGGCACTGACCGGCAAACGACGACGGCGGGGCGTACGGCGCCGCCGCCCCGCCGTCGGCGGCCCTCAGCCGGCCTCGCGCAGCTCCGCCAGCCGGGCCTCGATCTCGGCCAGCTCGGCGCGCAGCTTCTCGGCCTGCTGCTCCGCCTCGGCCCGCTCGGCGGCCAGGATCTGCTCCACCGCCTCGTGTACCCCGGGCACGTCGACCAGCGCCACCATGCGCAACGCCTCCGCCGGCTTCACCACGTACGGCTTGGCGAGGGCCTTGCTGCCCTGCTGCGCCGCCACCGTCCACTCGCCGTCGGCGTAGGCCAGGGTCACCGTCAACCCGGCCGGTCCCTTCGGCTTCGCCGCCTTCACCGGCCGGCGCGCCGGCTTCGCCGCCTCCACCGTCTCCACCTTCGGCTCCTCTCGCCGCTCCGAGCGCTGCGCCGGCACCCGGTCCAGGACGAACTCCGGCTCCGCGACCGCCGGCGCCTCCTCGGCCGGCGGCTCCGCCGGCGCCTCGACCGGCTTACGCCCCGCGCCCCGCGGTGCCACCGCCACGTCGGCGGGAGAGAACGGCAACTCGTCACGACCGAACCGGACCACAACGAACTCGTCCGACGCCGCCGGATCGGTCAGCTCCACCACCTGACCGACCTGCCCGGCGATCTGCCCGGCCGCGGCGGTGAACACCACCTTCGGCTTACGCCCGGCCGCCAACGCCTCCCGGAAGTTGCGCACGTCGTCTTCGGACAACCCCTGGCCCGCGGCACTCATCTGCTACCTCTTCCGTACACCTGTTTGATTCCTGCCTTGATACCAGCCGGCTGCGACACCACCCGAGCGGGGGGTTCAGCCGCCCAGCGCCCGCAACGCACGGTCCGCGTGCCCGGTCATGCTGAGCTCACTGTGGACCACCTCGATCACCCGCCGGTCCTGGCCGATCACGAAGGTCATCCGCTTGGTGCTCAACGGCCCCAACGGCAGCCGCCGCCGTACCCCGAACTGGTCGGCCACCGCACCGTCCGGGTCGGACAGCAACGGATAGTCGAAGCCGTGCAACTGGGCGAACTCCGCCTGCTTCGCCACCGGGTCGCGGCTGATTCCCACCCGCTGCGCGCCCAGCGCCGCGAACTCCGCGGCCAGGTCCCGGAAGTGGCAGCTCTCCGCCGTGCACCCCCGGGTCATCGCCGCCGGATAGAAGAAGAGCACCACCGGTCCCGGGGCGAGCAACTCCGACAACCGCCGCACCGCCCCGGTCTGGTCCGGCAGCGCGAAATCCTCCACCACGTCCCCGACACTCACCACCGCGCACCTCCACCTCGACACCGACGCGCGGCGAGCCTAAGGGATCAGCCCCACACCGCTGACACCTCGTCCAGCACCGAGGCCGCCTGCGCCCGCCCCGATCGCGCCGCGGCCGCCCGGCGCGCCGGATCCAGCATGTTGCGCCCGATCGCCGAGCGCGCCGCGCCGTCCGGTGCCACCACCGCCACCTGAGCCCCAGCCGCCCGCAGCGTCGCCACCTGCGCCGACAGCCGGGGCATCGGCCCGAACGCGGCCGCCGTCGGCGCCAGCACCACGACCCGCTGCGCCCCGGCCGCCAGATCCGCGTTCACCGGCGAGCGCATCCCCCCGTCCACGTACCGCCGCTCACCGATGCTGACCGGCGGCCACACTCCGGGCACCGCGCAGCTGGCCCCCACCGCGTCCACCAGCGACACCCCGGAGCCGGCTTCGAAGACCACGAACTCACCGGAGGACGCGTCCACCGCCGTGACCAGCAGCCGCCGCGCCGGCCACTCCCGCGCCGGCAACCGCGACTCGATCACCGCCCGCCGCGACGCCTCCGACGGGGTACGCGCGGCCAGCGCCATCGCCCCGATCCGGGCCCGCGACCGGGCCGCGTCCCGGGTACGGCCACCCGCCCACACCAGGCGCGCCACCGCCGCGAACCCGAAGCGCGCCGCCACCTCGCCCTGTGGCGGCGCCAACTGCGCCGCGTACGACTCCTGCACCGGCCGGCCCGAGCACAGCTGGGCGCCGACCACCGAGCCGGCCGAGGTGCCCACCACCAGATCGGCGTCGGCCAGCTGCACCCCCCGCTCGGCCAGCCCGGCCAGCACCCCCCACTCCCACGCCACTCCGGTGACCCCGCCACCGCCCAGCACCAACGCCCGCGTCATGTGATCATCGCCTCCCCGTCGCCACGTGCCGGTCACGGTAGCGTCGGCGCACCGGCAACGGCAGGGGAGAGGCTCGATGGGTTCCGTCACCGTCATCACCGGCGGCAGCCGTGGCATCGGCGCCGCCACCGCCCGGCGTCTCGCGCGCGCCGGGCATGACATCGCCTTCGGCTACCGGCGCGACCACGACGCCGCCGCAGCGGTGCTCGCCGACGTCCGCGCCGCCGGCCGCCGTGGCCTCGCGCTGCCCGCCGACACCACCGACCCCGACCAGGTGGCCGCGCTCTTCGACGCGGCCGCCGACCTCGGCCAGCTCACCGGCCTGGTGAACAACGCCGGCATCACCAGCCCGATCGGCCCGTTCGTCGACCTCGACCCCGACGACCTGCGCCGCGTGGTCGACGTGAACCTCATCGGCTACGTACGCTGCGCCCAGCACGCCGCCCGCCGGATGCAGACCGGCGCCGCCATCGTCAACGTCTCCTCCGCCGCCGCCACCCTGGGCAGCCCGGGCGAGTACGTGCACTACGCCGCCGTGAAGGCCGCCACCGACACCCTCACCATCGGTCTGGCCAAGGAACTCGCCCCACGCGGTATCCGGGTCAACGCGGTCGCCCCGGGCATCATCCGCACCGACATCCACGCCGTCTCCGGCGTACCCGACCGCGCGGACTCCGCCGCCGGACGCGTCCCGCTCGGCCGCGCCGGGGAAGCCGACGAGGTCGCCGGGGCCATCGCCTGGCTGCTGGGTCCCGACGCCTCGTACACCACCGGCGCCGTGCTGCGCGTCGCCGGCGGTCTGTGAGCGCAGGCGAACAGCACGGCGACGAACGACGGCCCGGGGCGTGCGCCCCGGGCCGTCGCGGTCAACTCGTGAACAACTTCGCCGCCGTGATCACCGTCTGGACCACCCCGTAGCCCAGCAGCACCGACACCACCAGCCAGGAAATCCACAACCGGGCCTGCTGCCCGCGCGGGTCCACCTCGTTCATCGCGTACCGCTCCTCTGCGCCGTCTCCGTCTCGACATCGCCCGCCACGTCCCGGGCCGCGGGTTCGTGGAACCGCTCCGGCACCGGGCGGATCAACACGTTCGCGATGAATCCCACCGCCAGCACCCCGACCATCGTGAACAGCGCCGGCCGGTACGCCGCCGCCGTCAACGTCCCCGGCTCACCCTGCGCGTCGAGGAACCCGTTGACGATCAGCGGCCCCGCGATCCCCGCCGCCGACCACGCCGTCAACAGCCGACCGTGGATCGCGCCCACCTGGAACGTGCCGAACAGGTCCCGCAGATACGCCGGCACCGTCGCGAACCCGCCGCCGTAGAAGGAGAGGATCACGCACGCCAACAGCACGAACAGCGCCGTCGCTGCGTGCCCGACCAGCGCCAGCAGCGCGTACAGCACCATGCCGACGCCCAGGTAGACCAGGTAGATCGGTTTGCGGCCGATCACGTCCGACGTCGACGACCACACGAACCGGCCGGCCATGTTGAACAGCGACAGCAACCCGACGAAGCCGCCCGCCGCGGCCACCGACACCGCCGAGGTCCCGTCGTCCCGGAAGAAGTCCTGGATCATCGGGCTGGCCTGCTCCAGGATGCCGATACCCGCGGTCACGTTGCAGAACAGCACCACCCAGAGCAGCCAGAACGAGCGGGTCTTCACCGCGTTGGCGGCCGACACGTTCGCCGCGGTGACCAGCGGCTTCGCCGCGACCTGCGCCGGGTCGAAGCCCGCCGGGCGCCAGTCCGGCCCCGGCACCCGGACGTTGAACACGCCGAACATCATGATCAGGAAGTAGCCGACGCCCAACGTCACGAAGAGCCACACCAGCGCGCTGCCGGAGGCCGTCGAGCCCGCGTTCGCCGGGTCGTACCCGGGGTCGTAGAACGACAGCAGCTGCCGCGACAGCGGGGAGGCCACCATCGCGCCACCACCGAAGCCCATGATCGCCAGCCCGGTCGCCAGGCCGGGCCGGTCCGGGAACCACTTGATCAACGTGGAGACGGGGGAGATGTAGCCGATTCCCAGGCCGATGCCGCCCAGCACGCCGTACCCCAGGTACAGCAGCCACAGCTGCTCCGTCGCGATACCCAGCGCGCCGACTCCGAAGCCCGCCGCCCAGAAACACGCCGAGACGAACATCGCCTTACGCGGCCCGTTCGACTCCACCCAGGTGCCCGCCACCGCGGCCGACAGACCGAGCATCACGATCGCGATGCTGAAGATGACCCCGATCGCGGTCTGACTCGCGTCGAAGTGCGCGATCAACGAGTTCTTGTAGACGCTCGTCGCGTAGACCTGGCCGATGCAGAGATGGATCGCCAACGCCGCGGGCGGAATCAGCCAACGGCTGTAGCCCGGCGGCGCGACGGTGTGCCCACGATCGAGTGCGGAAAGCATGCGCTGCTTCCTCTCCGGTGATGGCGAGAAACCTTCCCGGAATTCATGCCCCTGATCAAGGCTCGCGGCAAACCCGCCCGGGGGTGGCCCGTCGCCGGACGGTTGACCCGGTGAGCCGAACGGTCACCTCGCGCCCCACTCACCGCCGGCTCGCACCGTGCCAGGATGGTGCGCGTGAGCCTGGTCTTCGGCGAGGTCGCCGACGTCTACGACGACGTCCGTCCCGGCTATCGCACCGGAATCGCCCGCGCGATCGCCGAGCACCACGGCGGCGTCCCGGCCGGGGTGCTCGAGATCGGCGCCGGCACCGGCAAGGGCACCGAGGTGCTGTTGCGACTCGGCGCGCCGGTGACCTGCCTGGAACCCGATGCACGGATGGCCGCCCGGCTGACCGCGAAGTTCCCGCAGGTCACCATCCGCATCGAGACCTTCGAGCAGTGGCAGCCACCGGCCGGCGGCGTACCGGTGATCGCCGCCGCGCTGGCCTGGCACTGGCTCGACCCCGCGACCCGCAACCAACGCGCGTACGCCGCGCTCGCCCCCGGCGGCACCCTCGCCGCCTTCGGCCACGCCTACGGCTACGCCGATCCCGGGCAGGCGCGCGCCATCGACGCCGCGCTGCGCGCGGTCGACCCCACCGTCCGGAGTCGACCGGCGGCCTGGCTGCACGACGACATCAGCGGCAGTGGGCTGTTCGCCGACGTCCGCGCCGAGGTGACCAGCCGGCACCTGCCGATGAGCACCGAACGCTACCTGCGCCTGATCGGCACCTTCGGCCCGTTTCGCACCCGCACCGCCGAACAGCAGACCCGGGGACTCGACGCCGTCGGCGCCCTGGTGGACGGCTTCGGCGGCACCGTCGTGCTCGATGTGCGCACCACCCTGGTCCTGGCCCGCCGCCGCGTCGTCGACAGCCACACTTCCGCTGCGTGATCATGGTGGTATGAGCCAGTACTTCCAGGTCGGCCCGCAGGTGCTGTGGAACCCGTCCAACAACGTCGCCGAACTCTTCGTCCGCACCGGCGACGCCCTCAGCCCGCTGGTCGGCCTGCCCACCGGCGTCGGCCCGAACGTCAACGACGACTACGAGATCGACCTCGACGCCTTCGGCGCCTTCGTGAGCGCGCTGGCCGACCGGTACCGCTCGAGCACCCACCTGATCCTGCGCTCGCTGATCGAGGGGCATCTCGTGACCGCCATCGTCATGCTGGGCCGAGCCGGGCGCGCCGTGCCGGACCTGGACGGCGCGGCCGCGCCGCATCCGCGTGACGTCTCCGTCGGCCCCGACGGCTTCGGCCGGCAGGCCGAGCCGGGCCGGCTGCGCGCGCTCGTGGCCGAGCACGCCCGCTCGATGCCCTGCTGATCTCGCGCCCCTGGGTGCGGCGGGCACCGGTGAGAATCACCCCCATGCCGCTGACCGTCGCACCCGCCCTCGCCCCGGGCCTGATGGCCCGCCTGCCCCAACCCGAGATCGCCGCGGACGGCCTACGGCTGAGGCCGTGGCAGCCGGGCGACCGGCCGACGGTGCTCGCCGGCTACGCCGACCCGGCCATCCAACGCTGGCACTGCCGCACCATGGACGACGACGAGGCCCGCGGTTGGATCGCCGCCTGGCCCGAGCGGTGGCGGCGGGAGACCGGCGCCGGCTGGGCCATGGTCGACGGCTGCGAGGTGCTCGGCCAGATCAGTCTTCGTCGACTCGACCTCGCCGACGGCCTGGCGGAGGTCTCCTACTGGGTGCTGCCCGCCGCCCGGGGCCGGCGCAGCGCACCCCGCGCCCTGTCGGCGCTGGCCGGCTGGTGCTTCACCACCCTGGGGCTGCACCGGGTGGAGCTGTCGCACTCGACCGCGAACCCGGCATCGTGCCGGGTCGCCCAGCGCGCCGGCTTCCTCGCCGAGGGCACCATGCGCGGTGCGGCGCTGCATGCCGACGGCTGGCACGACATGCACGTGCACGCCCGCCTCGCCACCGACCCGGCCTGAAAGACGGGCCGCCCCGCGCGCGGGAGCCGTGGCTGAAGATTCGCCGGGCAGCGGCGCCCGCGCCTTGGCGGAGCTGGCTGGCACGACGGTGGGTTCGCGGTGTAACGCGGCGGCGCCGCCGGACCAATGAAGGGGTGCAACGGCGACGTCGCCGTCGTCCGGATGGCGATCGTCGACCGGTCGGGGCAGGTGCCCTGACCGGGCCGGCTTCCATAAGGAAGGTTTACAGTCCGAAGGCGGCGCGGGTAGCGTGCGGGTCAGATCGATCACCGCCGATCAGACGAGGCCTGGAGGTATCCGTGCGTCGCCGACCCACCACCATGACGCGGCTGCTGGCCATAGCCGCACTCGGACTGCCGTTCGTCCTCCCGGGCGCTCCGGCAGTCGCCACGCCCGCCACTCCGGCCCGACAACTGGGCGAGGTGATCCCCGCGCCGGTCGAGACCCGCCCCGACGCCCGGGGCACCTTCACGCTCGGCCGGCACACCGTCATCCGCACCTCGCCCGGCTCGGGCGCCGCCTGGCGGGTGGGCCGACAGCTCGCCGAGACACTGCGCCCCGCGACCGGCTATCCGCTGCCCGTCCTGCCGGTGCGCGCCACCCCGCTGCCCGAGATCGCCCTGCTGCTGGGCGGCGCGGACGCACGCGTCGGCCAGGAGGGCTACCAGCTCGACGTCACCCGCCGCGGCGTGACGATCCGGGCGAACACCGCCGCCGGGCTCTTCGCCGGCACCCAGACGCTGCGCCAGCTCCTGCCGGCCAAGATCGAGGCGTCGCAGCGGCAGCGGGTCACCTGGAGCGTTCCCGGCGGCCGGATCGTGGACTACCCGCGCTTCGCCTACCGGGGCGCGATGCTCGACCTGGCCCGGCACTTCCACACCGTCGACGAGATCACCGCCTACGTGGACCTGCTCAGCCAATACAAGATCAACTATCTGCACCTGCACCTCACCGACGACCAGGGCTGGCGCATCCAGATCGACTCCTGGCCGAGGCTCACCACGGTCGGCGGGGGCCCGGGCACCGGCGTCGACGGCGTCGGGCCGGGCTACCTCACCAAGGCCGACTACAAGGCCGTGGTCGCCTACGCCGCCGCCCGGCACATCACCATCGTCCCCGAGATCGACATGCCGGGGCACACCAACGCCGCCCAGTCCACCTACGCCGAGCTCAACTGCGACGGGGTCGCCCCGGCGCCGCGTACCGACATCGCGGTCGGCTACAGCTCGCTCTGCATCGACGACGAGGTGACCTACCGGTTCGTCGAGGACGTCATCCGCGAGCTCGCCGCGATCACGCCCGGGCCGTTCCTGCACATCGGCGGCGACGAGGCGCACGCCACCACCGACGAGGAGTACCGCACGTTCATGCAGCGGGTGCTGCCGCTGGTCGCCAAGTACGGCAAGCGCGCCTCGGGTTGGAACGAGGTCATGCAGGTCGACCCGCCGACCGACGTGGTGGCCCAGTTCTGGGGCACCGGCACGACCAACGCCGACCTGGCCGAGGCCGCCGCCCGGGGCAACAAGGTGGTCATGTCACCGGCGAACAAGGCGTACCTCGACATGAAGTACGACCGCAACACCCGTCTCGGCCTGTCGTGGGCGGCCTACATCGAGGTTCGCGACGCCTACGACTGGGATCCGGCGCAGCGGGTCGCCGGCGTGGGCGAGAGCGCCGTCCTGGGCGTCGAGGCGCCACTGTGGTCGGAGACGCTGCGCAGCCTCGACGACATCGAGTACATGGCCTTCCCGCGGCTGCCCGCGATCGCCGAACTCGGCTGGTCGACGGCGGCCAGCCACGACTGGGAGTCGTTCCGGACGCGGCTGGGGGAGCAGGCGCCGCGCTGGCGCCTGCAGCAGGTCGACTTCTACCCGTCGCCGCAGGTGCCGTGGGTCTGAGCAGTTGAGGTGGGGGTCCGCACCGGGCCCCCACCCGCGCGGTCCGTTCTCCTGTGCCACCACCCGGCGGCACCTCTACCCGAGTGTATATACGCGAGGTATACCCTCGGTGTAGTCTGCTGGCATGAGCGTTCCACTGACCCTCCTCGGCCTGCTCGAACGCGAGCCCAGCCACGGCTACGACCTCAAGCGCGACTACGACACCTACTTCGGGCGCGGCAAGCCGCTGCCGTTCGGCCAGGTCTACTCGACCCTCAGCCGCCTGACCCGCGACGGCAAGGTGATGATCAGTGAGGTCGGCCCGGGCGCCGGGCCCGACCGCAAGCGCTACATCATCACCGACCTGGGCGCGACCGAGGTCGAGCAGTGGCTGACCCAGCCGGTCGAGCCGGAGCCGCACCTGCAGAGCACGCTCTTCGCCAAGGTCGTGCTCGCGCTGATGCTGGACCGCCCCGCCGGCGAGTACCTCGACACCCAGCGCGCCGCACACCTGCAGCGGATGCGCGAGCTCACCGAGATCAAACGCAGCGGCAGCCTCGTCGACGCGCTCCTCGCCGACCACGGCCTCTACCACCTGGAGGCCGATCTGCGATGGATCGAGATGACCGGCGCCCGGCTGGACGCCCTGAAGCGGACCGTGCGGCCATGACCATCATCGAAGCGAAGAACGTGAGTTTCTCGTTCGGCGAGACCCCGGCGCTGCGCGGCGCGAGCATCGCCGTCGACCAGGGCGAGATCCTCGCCATCATGGGCCCCAGCGGCTCGGGCAAGTCGACCCTGCTGCACTGCCTGGCCGGCATCCTCGTGCCCGACTCCGGCGAGGTCCTGTTCGGCGGCGCCCGCATCGACGCCATGCCCGAGACCTCCCGCAGCAGCCTGCGGCGGGACCGCTTCGGGTTCGTGTTCCAGTTCGGCCAGCTCGTCCCCGAGCTCACCTCGGTGGAGAACGTCGCCCTGCCGCTGCTGCTCAGCGGCGTCCGCCGCAAGCAGGCGCTCGACAAGGCGTACGCCTGGTTCGAGCGCCTCGGCCTGGACGGTCTGGAACACCGCCGATCGGGCGAGCTGTCCGGCGGGCAGGCGCAGCGCGTCGCGCTCGCCCGTGGCCTGGTCGCCGGTCCGGAGGTCCTCTTCGCCGACGAGCCGACCGGCGCGCTCGACTCGCTCACCGGCGAGCAGGTCATGGACCTGCTGGTCGCCGCGGCCCGCGAGCAGGGCACCACGGTCATCCTGGTCACCCACGAGCCACGGGTCGCCGCGTACGCCGACCGCGAGGTCATCGTCCGCGACGGGCGCGTCAACGCGCCGGACAGGATCGCGTCGTGATCCGCTTCGGGCTACGCCTCGCCGTGGCCGGCGGCCGGGAGGCGCTCACCCGCCTCACCGTCATCGCCGCCGCCGTCGCGGTGGGCGCGGGGCTGCTGCTGACCACCCTCGCCGGGGTCAATGCCGTCAACGCGCAGCTCACTCGGTACGCGTCGATCTATCCCAGCGCCTCGGCGGGCGGCGACGCCGACCCGCTGTGGTGGTCGACCCGGGACGACTACTTCCACGGCAAACAGATCATCCGGATCGACGTCGCCGCCACCGGGGCGAGCGCGCCCACCCCGGTCGGCATCCCGAGCACTCCCGGCCCCGGTGAGTACTACGCCTCGCCCTCGTTGCAGCGGCTGCTGGCCGCCCACCCGGCCGACCAGTTGGGCGACCGCTACCCCGGGCGTGACCTCGGCACCGTCGGCCCGACCGGGCTCGCCTCACCGGACACCCTGCTCGCCATCGTGGGCGGCACCCCCGACCAGGTCGCCGAACTGCCCAACGCGAGGCAGCTCACCAGCGTCGGCGACACCCCCGCGCTTCCCGAGACCACGGTGAACCTCATCCTCGGCGTCATCGCCGGCGGGCTGCTCTTCCCGGTGCTGATCTTCATCGGCACCGCCACCCGGCTCAGCGCGGCCCGCCGGGAGCAGCGCTTCGCCGCCATGCGCCTGGTCGGCGCCACACCGAAGCAGATCTCGGTGGTCGCCGCGGTGGAGGCGACCGCCGCGGCAGTCGCCGGCACCGCCGTCGGCTTCCTGCTGTTCTACGCCTTCCGCGGCCCGCTCGCGGGCATCCCGTTCACCGGCATGCCGTTCTACCCCAGCGACATGTCGCTGGGCGTGCTGGACGTCCTGCTCGTCGCCCTCGGCGTACCCGCCGGCGCGGCGGTGGCGGCCCAGGTATCGCTGCGCCGCGTACGGATCTCGCCGCTGGGCGTCACCCGCCGGGTCACCCCCCGCGCCCCGCGCCCGTACCGGCTGATCCCGGCCCTGCTCGGTGTCGCGGTGCTGTTCTTCGCCATCGGCTTGCGGCCCGAGACGTCCGACGGTCAGACGGCGGTGTTCCTGCCCGGCCTGCTGCTCATCATGGCCGGCCTGGTCTTCGCCGGCCCGTGGTTGACGATGGTCGGCGCCCGCGTCATGGCCCGCTACGCCAGTCGCCCGGCCACGCTCATCGCCGCGCGACGTCTCGCCGACAACCCGAAGGCCGGCTTCCGCGCGATCAGCGGGATCATGCTCGCGCTCTTCGTCACGAGCGTGGCCGTCGGCGTGATCACCACGATCGTCGCGAACCGCGGCCCGGCCCCGGTCGGCTCGACCGACGCGGGCACGGTGACAACCGTCTTCGACGAGAAGGCACCGTCGGTGCCCGACACTCTGATCGCCGACCTGCACGCGATCACCGGCGTGCGGTCCGCGACCGCCATCCGTGAGAACCCGGAGTTGACCACCTCCAGCGAGGTCGGGGTGATCGCGTGCACCGACCTTCCGAGCGCGTACGGCCGGTGCGCCGAGGGCGCCACCGTCGCCGAGGTGCCGTTGGGCCTCAGCCTCTGGGGGGAATCGGCGTCGTCCACGAAGGTCTGGCACGCCGCGTCGCTCACGCTCGACGAGCTTCAGCGGCTGCCGGTCATGTCGATCGTCGTCGGTACGGACGGTTCCGCCACCGCCATCGAACGCACGCGCACCGTGCTCGAGATCGCGTACCCGACCTTCTGGGTGGGGCCGAACGTGCCCGGCGACTTCGAGTCGGACTTCGCCGACACGCTGCGCGGCTGGGAACAGCTGGCCAACGTCATCATCATCGCGAGCCTCGCGCTCGGCGGGTGCAGCCTCGCGGTCAGCGTGATCGGCGGCCTCACCGAGCGCCGACGACCGTTCAGCCTGCTGCGCCTCAGCGGCGCACCGGTGCGGGTCCTGCGCAGGGTCGTCGCGCTGGAGAGCGCCGTACCGATGCTCGCCGTCGCCGCCGTCGCCGTCGGGATGGGCCTGCTCGCCGCCCACCTGTTCCTCCGGGCGCAGATGGACTACACGCTCGTCGCTCCGGAACCGCGCTTCTACCTGATCATCGTCGTCGGGTTGGCCACCTGCCTCGGCGTCATCGCCGCCACGATGCCGCTGCTGGAGCGCGTCACCGGACCGGAGACCGCACGCAGCGAGTAGCCCTCCCACGTGGCGCGGCCGGGTGGGCGGGCGCGGGCCGATCGGCGCCCCGTCGCTCCGCACCCGGCCGCGCCGCCGCTGACCTCCCTCGAGGCGGTCCTGATCGCATTCGCGTCGCCGCGGGTCACCCGGACCCGCGGCGACGCGGCGGTGCGGCCGGCTCAGCCGTTCGCCGCGGGCTGCGGCGGCAGGTCGACCGGGTACGGCTGGTCGAAGTCGGCCGACCGGCTGACCTGCTCCCACGCGCTGGCCTCGGCGATCTGCTGCCGCGAGTAGTCCAGTGCCATCGTCGCCGCGAGGGCGCCGATCGGCAGGTGTGACGGCAGGTCGCCGCGGTGCACCATGCGCACCAGGATCTCGGCGGCGCGCTTGGGGTCGCCGGCGGTCAGCAGCGGGTTGTTCTGCCGACGCAGGCCCACCGTGTCCGCGTACTCCGGCGGGACGTCGTGCACCGTCATCGACGAGCCCGCCCAGTCGGTGGCGAAGCCGCTGGGCTCGACGACGAGGGTGCGGATGCCGAACGGGGCCGTCTCGGCGGCGAGGACCCGGGTGAAGCCGTCGACGGCGAACTTCGCCGCCTGGTAGGAGCCCAGGCCGGGGCTGCCGCCGACCCGCCCGCCGATCGACGAGAACTGGATGATCGTGCCGCCGCGCTGCGCCCGCAGCACCGGCAGCGCCGCCTTCGACACGTGGTAGACGCCCCAGAAGTTCGTGTCGAACTGGCGTCGGAAGTCCTCGTCGGCGCCGGTTTCGATCGGTGCGAGGTTCGCGTATCCGGCGTTGTTGACGATGACGTCGATGCGGTCGAAGCGGTCGACCGCGGTCTGGATGGCGGCCACGGCCGCAGCCTGGTCACTCACGTCGAGGGCCACCGGCAGGATGCGGTCGCCGTACTGCTCGACCAGGTCGGAGAGTTGCTCAGGCGTCCGCGCGGTGGCGACGACCTGATCGCCGGCATCGAGGGCGGCGCTGGTGAGGGCCCGCCCGAAGCCGCGGGTCGAGCCGGTGATGAACCATGTCCTTGCCATGCATCTAGCGAAACACGGTTTCGTTATTAGTGCAACCGGGTTGTGTTAAGCTGGATGTGATGTTCACGACCCCTCCGAAACGTGCCCGCAGCGGCGAGGCCAAGCAGCTTCGCGAACGCGCCATCCTCGACGCGGCGCGCACCCTCGGCGCCCAGCACACCGTCCGCGAGGTGACCCTCACCGACATCGCGGCAGCCGTCGGCATGCACAAGTCCGCCATGCTGCGCTACTTCGAGACCCGCGAGCAGATCTTCCTGACCCTCACCGCCGAGGGGTGGCGCGAGTGGTCCGCCGCCGTCCGCGCGGCCCTCGACACCCTCGACCCGGCCACCCCCGAGACCATCGGGGCCGCCCTCGCCGACACGCTGACCGCTCGCCCCTTCTTCTGCGACCTGCTCTCCCAGGCCCCGCTGAACCTCGAACGCAACGTGTCACTCGACGCCGCCCACCGGTTCAAGACGATCGCCCTGAGCCAGGTCGCCGCGATCGTCGAGGAGCTACGCCGGCACCTCGACGTCACCGAGCGCCAAGCGGTCGACGTCGTCGCCACCGCCACGAGCATGGCCGGCGCCCTCTGGCAGATGGCCGCCCCCGGCACCCAGCTGCGCACCCTCTACGAGACCCACCCCGAGCTCGCCCACGCCGCGGTCGACCTCGGCCCCCAGCTCACCCGCATCCTCACCGCGCTGCTGACCGGGATGCGGGCCGGCGCCGAAGCCACCACCTGACCGGCGAGCTCCGCACCACCGGCGTACCACGCCCACCCGGCGCGGGGCGTGGGCAACTGTCGGCCCGGTGTGGCACCATCCAGCACGTGACCAGCAGACCCGCCGAGGAGCAGCACCTGCGCGACCTCGCCCGGCTGCGCCGCGTCCGCGACCGCATCGACAGGGAATACGCCAAACCCCTCGACGTCGAGGCGCTCGCCCGCGGGGCCAACATGTCCGCTGGGCACCTCAGCCGCCAGTTCCGCCAGGCCTACGGCGAATCGCCCTACTCCTACCTCATGACCCGCCGCATCGAACGGGCGATGGCGCTGCTGCGCCGCGGCGACCTCACCGTCACCGAGGTCTGTTTCGCCGTCGGCTGCTCGTCGCTGGGCACCTTCAGCACCCGCTTCACCGAGCTGGTCGGCGTGCCGCCGAGCACCTACCGGGCCCAGACCGCCCCCGCCACCGCGGAGATCCCCCCGTGCCTGGCCAAACAGGTCACCAGACCGATCAGGAATCGAGAAGCGCGGGCCAGCCAGCCGCAACTAGCGTGACGGCCATGAACATCACCATTCACTACGCCTTCCTCCCGCAGACCGACCCGGAGGCCGCCCTGGCCTTCTACCGCGACACCCTCGGCTTCGAGGTTCGCAACGACGTCGGCTACTCCGGGATGCGCTGGCTCACGGTCGGCCCCGCCGATCAGCCGGGCACCTCCATCGTCCTGCACCCGCCGGCCGCCGATCCCGGCATCACCGACGACGAGCGCCGCACCATCCTCGAACTGATCGCCAAGGGCAGCTACGGAGCCATCACCCTGGCCACCGACGACCTCGACGGCGTCTTCGAGCGACTGCAGGCCAGCGACGCCGAGGTCGTCCAGGAGCCCACCGAGCAGCCGTACGGTGTTCGCGACTGCGCCTTCCGCGATCCCACCGGCAACCTCATCCGCATCAACGAGCTGCGCTGAGCCGCCCCGCGCTCACCACCCTGGTCCGCACCACCTGCACAGATGGAGACACGATGAGCATGGCCACCCGGTCGCCCGGGCTGCACGACGCCGACAGCCACGAGCTGATCCGCGTGCAGGGCGCGCGCGAGAACAACCTCAAGGACGTCAGCGTCGAGATCCCGAAGCGCCGGCTGACCGTGTTCACCGGCGTCTCCGGCTCGGGCAAGAGCTCGCTGGTGTTCGGCACCATCGCCGCGGAGTCACAGCGGATGATCAACGAGACCTACAGCGCCTTCCTGCAGGGCTTCATGCCGACGCTGTCCCGCCCCGAGGTCGACGTGCTGGAGGGCCTGACCACGGCGATCATCGTCGACCAGGAACGGATGGGCGCCAACCCCCGCTCCACCGTCGGCACCGCCACCGACGCCAACGCGATGCTGCGCATCCTGTTCAGCCGGCTCGGGCAGCCGCACATCGGCTCGCCCAACGCCTACTCCTTCAACGTCCCCTCGGTGAAGGCCAGCGGTGCGATCACCGTCGAACGCGGCGCCGGCAAGACGAAGACCGAGAAGGCGACCTTCCACCGGCTGGGCGGCATGTGCCCGCGCTGCGAGGGAATGGGCTCGGTCAACGACATCGACCTGACCCAGCTCTACGACGACAGCAAGTCGCTCAACGAAGGCGCCATCACCATCCCCGGCTACAGCATGGAGGGCTGGTACGGCCGCATCTTCCGCGGCTGCGGCTACTTCGACCCCGACAAGCCGATCCGCAAATACACCAAGAAGGAACTGCACGACCTGCTCCACCGGGAACCGACCAAAATCAAGGTCGACGGGATCAACCTGACGTACGCGGGCCTCATCCCGCAGATCCAGAAGTCGTTCCTGTCCAAGGACGTCGACGCGCTGCAACCGCACATCCGCGCCTTCGTCGAACGCGCGGTGACCTTCACGACCTGCCCCGAATGCGACGGCACCCGGCTCAGCACGGAAGCCCGGTCCTCGAAGATCAACGGGAAGAGCATCGCCGACGTCTGCGCGATGCAGATCAGCGACCTGGCCGACTGGGTCCGGGACCTCGACGAACCGTCCGTCGCCCCGCTGCTCACCGGCCTGCAACACCTCCTCGACTCCTTCGCGAAGATCGGCCTGGGATACCTCTCACTCGACCGCCCGGCGGGCACCCTCTCCGGGGGAGAGGCCCAGCGCACCAAGATGATCCGGCACCTCGGCTCGTCGCTGACCGACGTCACCTACGTCTTCGACGAACCGACCATCGGCCTGCACCCCCACGACATCGAACGCATGAACGACCTGCTGCTGCGACTGCGCAACAAGGGCAACACCGTGCTCGTCGTCGAGCACAAGCCCGAGACGATCGCCATCGCCGACCACGTCGTCGACCTCGGCCCCGGCGCCGGCGCGCAGGGCGGCACCGTCTGCTTCGAGGGCACCGTCGAGGAACTGCGGCGCAGCGACACCACCACCGGCCGCCACCTCGACGACCGGGCGACCCTCAAGAAGACCGTACGGTCCTCCTCGGGCGCGCTCACCGTGCGCGGCGCCTCGACCCACAACCTGCGAGACGTCGACGTCGACATCCCGCTCGGGGTGCTCTGCGTGGTCACCGGCGTCGCCGGCTCCGGCAAGAGCTCGCTGATCCACGGCTCCGTCGCCGGCCGCGACGGCGTGGTGGTCATCGACCAGGGCGCCATCCGCGGTTCGCGACGCAGCAACCCCGCCACCTACACCGGCCTGCTCGAGCCGATCCGCAAGGCGTTCGCGAAGACCAACGGCGTGAAACCGGCCCTGTTCAGCGCCAACTCCGAAGGCGCCTGCCCCACCTGCAACGGCGCCGGCGTCATCTACACCGACCTGGGCATCATGGCCACCGTCGAATCCCTCTGCGAGGAGTGCGACGGCAAGCGCTTCCAGGCATCGGTGCTGGAATACACGCTCGGCGGCCGCAACATCGCCGAGGTGCTCGCGATGTCGGTGACCGAGGCCGAGGAGTTCTTCGCCGACGGCGACGCCCGCACCCCTGCCGCCCACAAGATCCTCGAGCGGCTCGCCGACGTCGGACTCGGCTACCTCACCCTCGGCCAGCCGCTCACCACCCTCTCCGGCGGCGAACGCCAGCGGCTCAAGCTGGCCACCCAGATGGCCGACAAGGGCGACGTCTACGTCCTCGACGAACCGACCACCGGCCTGCACCTCGCCGACGTCGCGCAACTGCTCGGCCTGCTCGACCGGCTCGTCGACTCCGGCAAGTCGGTCATCGTCATCGAACACCACCAGGCGGTCATGGCCCACGCCGACTGGATCATCGACCTCGGCCCGGGCGCCGGCCACGACGGCGGCCGGATCGTCTTCGAAGGCACCCCCGCCGACCTCGTCGCGGCCCGCTCCACCCTCACCGGGGAACACCTCGCGGACTACGTCGGCCGCTGACCTTCATCCGCAGCCCGAGGCGGGGAGGCCGCAGCGCCGCCCCGCCCGGCCGGGCCTTCTTCCACCCCTCACCGGAGGTTAGGCTTCGACGCATGTCCAGCTGGCGATGGCACGGCCGGGCGGCGAACACGGCCCTGATACTCGGAGTCGGCCTGGTCGCCCTCGTCGGCCTGCTGGCGCAGTCACGCGGCATCGACACCACCGCCGACTGGGCAGCGCTGCTGGCCGTGCTGGCCGCCACCGGCGCGCTGCACCTGCGCCGCCGTCACCCGGTGGCGGTGGGCGTGGTGGCGCTGGCCGCCGTCGGCGCGTACGGGGCGCTGCTGCACCGCCCCGGCCCCATCATGCTGGTCTTCGTCGTCGCGCTCTACACCGTCGTCGACGAGGGCCACCTCGCGGTCGCCATCGGGCTCGGTCTCGCCTCCGTGGCCGCCTTCGCCCTCGCGGACAACTACGACCCCACGGCCAACACCGCGAACGGGGCCACGCTGCTGCACGCCGGCTGGCTCGTCGCGGTCATCGTCGGCGTGACCCGCAACCGCCGGGCCTACCTCGCCGAGTCGCAGGCCCGGGCCCTCGCCGCCGAGCAGGGCCGGGAGGAGGAGGCCCGGCGCCGGGCCACCGAGGAGCGGCTGCGCATCGCCCGCGAGCTGCACGACGCCCTCGGCCACCACCTCTCACTGATCAACGTGCAGGCCAGCGCCGCACTGCACCGCCCCGACCCCACCCGATCCCTGCAGGCACTCACCGCCATCAAACAGACCAGCAAGGAGACGCTGCGCGAGTTGCGCACGACGCTGGGCATCCTGCGACAGGAGGGCGAGGCGCCGAACACGCCCACACCCGGCCTGAACCGCCTCGACGAACTCGTCACCACGGCCCGGCAATCCGGGCTGGCGATCCGCACCGAACTCACCGAGACCCGGCCGCTGCCGCCGGAGCTCGACCTCGCGGCGTACCGGATCGTCCAGGAGGCGCTGACCAACGTGACCCGGCACGCCGGCGCGACCACCGCGGTGATCCGGGTCCGACCCGACCGCGACGACGTGCTCGTAGAGGTCGACGACGACGGCACCGGCACACCGGGCCGGCCCGGCAACGGCATCCTCGGCATGGGGGAGCGGGCCCGAGCCCTGGGCGGCTCGCTCACCACCGGCCCCGGGCCGGACGGCGGCTTCCGGGTGCACGCCCGCCTCCCGCTGCGCCCGGTGCCGGCAGGGGCGCCGGCGTGATCCGGGTGCTGCTCGCCGACGACCAGACCCTGGTACGCGCCGGCTTCCGATCCATTCTGGACGGCGAGGACGGCATCGAGGTGGTCGGCGAGGGCGTCGACGGCGCCGAGGCGGTCCGGCTCGCCCGGCAGCTGCGACCGGACGTCGCCCTGCTCGACATCCGGATGCCGCGGTTGGACGGCCTGGCGGCCACCCGGGAGATCACCGCGAACTCCGACGTCCGCGTGATCATCCTGACCACCTTCGACCTGGACGACTACGTCTACGGCGCGCTGCGCGCCGGCGCGAGCGGCTTCCTGGTCAAGGACACCGAGCCGGCGGAGCTGATCCATGGGGTGCGGGTGGTGGCGCGCGGCGACGCGCTGATCGCGCCGTCGATCACCCGCCGGCTGATCTCCGAGTTCGCCGCCCGGGCCACACATCCGGACCCGAGGCCACGGCTGAGCGCGCTCACCGAGCGGGAACGTGAGGTGATGGCGCTGGTCGCCGCCGGCCTGTCCAACGACGAGATCGCCGCGCGGCTGGTGCTCAGCCCGGCCACCGCGAAGACGCACGTCAGCCGGATCATGACCAAGGCCCAGGTCAGGGACCGGGCCCAGCTGGTGATCCTCGCGTACGAGTCGGGCCTGACCGTCCCCGGCTGGCTCGCCGGCCCCTGACGCGGCGGGGAGACACCACCTCGGCAATCGCCCGCCCGAGCAGGCGTGCCGACGCCCGCCTGCTCGGGCGGACGGGTACCGGCAAGGTGCCCGAGCCGCCAGCCGGAAGTTGGTCAGCCGGCGCGGCGGGCGCGGGCCAGCGCCAGCCCACCCAGAACGATGCCGACCACCCCCACCACCAGGGCCACGAAGGCCCCGCCTCGGCCGTTGCCGGTGCCGATACCACCGTCGGAGGTGGCCACCACCAGCCCGCCGAGGACGATGCCGATCAGCCCCGCCACCAGGGCCACGACGGCGCCGCCTCGGCCATTGGCGGTGCCGATCCGGGTGGCCGGACGGGCCAGCGCCAGCCCACCGATGACCACGCCGATCAGGCCCACCACGGCGGCCACGGAGGCCCCGAGTCGCCCGGCGCTCATGGTGAAGGCATCGGCGGCGGCCGGCTGGAGCGAGGAGTGCGCGGCCGCCGGGGCGGCGAACCCGAAGGCCCCGAGCAGGGCGGTCGGGGTGGTGGCAAGCAGGTGACGGACGTACATCGAGGATCCCCTTTGCTCGCATGACGGGTACAGGCGGCAGCGTATGTACCGGCGTGGTCACCCGTCGTCATGCCGCAGTTGCGGGTGGGCGTACCACCGGGGTTGTCAACGCTCGGGGCCGCGTACCTCCGGGGTTGTCCCGCCGCGGAGTCAAGCGGCGAGTGTGCGTTTCGACCGCCGGAAGTCGATCATTTCCTCATGCGGTCGACGATCTTCTTGCGGGAGTGTCTGCTCCGCGCCGGGATGCGCGATGTCGTCACAGTGGAGCCGGCGACGGGCGGGGTCGCGGCGCTCGCGGGCATAGTCACCCGTCGAGAGGCGCCACCGGTGTTCGTCAAAGCCTTCGCCGACCCGCCGGCCGATGACGTCTTCGTCGCGGAGGCCGAAGGCCTGGCCGCCTTGCACGAGCTCGGAGGCGTGGCGACACCGGAGGTGATCGTGGCGGACCGGGAACTGCTGGTGTTGTCGGTGCTGCGGCCGAGGCCGCGCAGCGAGAGCTTCTGGGAGCAGTTCGCGCACGCGCTCGCCCGCCTGCACCTGAGCACAACTCATCCGCGCTTCGGATGGCGCCGCGACAACTGGTTGGGTCGGCGCCGGCAGATCAACACGTGGGATGACGACGGGTTCGCATTCTTCGCGCAGCACCGGCTGCTTCGGTGGCTCGGAGAGCCCCGCGTCGAGGCGGCGCTCGACCGCGGAGACCGGGCGGCGCTGGAGCGGCTGTGTCACCGGCTGCCCGACCTGCTGCCGGACCGGCCGGCCTGCCTGACGCACGGCGACCTGTGGGCACAGAACGTCCTGGCCACCCCGAACGGGCAGCCCGCGCTGATCGACCCGGCCGTGTCCTACATGTGGGCCGAGGTCGACCTCGCGCATGTGTGGTCCACCGCGCCTCCGCCCGAGGCGCAACGGTTCTTCGACGTCTATGCGGAGCTGACCTCCCTCGATGACGACTGGCGGGCCCGCATGCCGATTGTCCAGCTGCGGCAACACCTCGCCGTGCTGGCCCAGTTCGACGACGACTGGGGCGCGGCCGACCAGATCCGTGCCACCCTCGCGCCGTTCCGGACGCGAACCTGACCAGGGGCCCGACGGCTGATGTCCCTTCTCAAGAGACACCACGACACATGTCAATGGAATGGCGAAAAATTCCGTCAGAGCGAGAAGGGCCGCCCGAAAACATCCTCCGGCGTCCCGGCACCGCTTGACTACCGTCATGACCATCAATCGCCGCACCCTGCTCGGCAGGGTCGCCGTGGTCGGCGCTGCCACGGCGACCGGTGCTCTGCTCACCCCCGGTGCCGCGCGGGCCGCGTCCTGGAAGAAGCGCCTCACCGGCGCGGATCTGGACACCAACCACCGGTGGCGGGTCGCCGGCACCGACCTCGGCATCCCCTACGTGCTGGAGAACGGCTCCATCGGCTACCTCTTCGGCGACACCTTCAACACTCCGTGGCCGGAGGGTCCGCCGCTGCCCAACGACTGGCGCTCGCCGGTGATGCTGCGCTCCGACATCCACCCCGGCGCCGCCGGCGGCGTCGTCTTCGACAGCGCGGCCCGGATCGCCGGCAACGGGCGGGCGCCGGAGCTGATGCACAACGGCCACAACGGAATCGGCATCGACGATCTGTGGGAGGTGACCGTCATCCCCAACGACGGCATCAGCTTCCCGGAGACCGGCCGTCAGCTCATCTCGTACATGAGCATCGAGAACTGGGCCTCCGCCGGGCCCGCCGGGCCGCACTGGCGGTCGCGCTACGCCGGCCTGGCCTATAGCGACAACGGCAACGACTTCATCCGTACGCCGCTGAAGTGGTGGAACAACGGGACCAACACCGACCCGTTCCAGATGTGGACGATGCAACGCGACGGGGATTGGGTGTACGTCTTCTCGGTGCGCTCGGGACGCCAGGACGGCCCGATGATGCTGCGCCGGGTCCGCTGGGACCGGCTGTTCTACCCCGAGTCGTACGAGGGCTGGGGCTGGAACGGCAGCAACTGGGGGTGGGGCCGGCCCTGCACACCGATCCTGAGCGGCCGCTTCGGCGAGCCGTCGGTCCGGCGGCTGGCCGACGGCACCTGGGTGATGTCCTACCTCAACTGCGCCACCGGCTGCATCGTCACCCGCACGGCGAGCGGGCCCGACCAGGTCTGGACGCCGGAGAAGGTGCAGGTCACCTCCTGGCAGGAGCCGGGGCTCTACGGCGGTTTCATCCACCCGCGTTCGAGCCGGCAGACCAACGACCTGCACCTGATGGTCTCGAAGTGGACCAGGATGCCCGACGGCCGGAGCACGGCCTACCACGTCAGCCAGTTCGTCGGCACCGCCTGAGCGGCGCCGGCCGCCCGGTCCACGCTCGGACGATGGGCATGCCCGAAGGCGCGCCGCCCTCGCCTTTGACGCGACGGGGGAGCGCAGCACATCTCGATGGCCGCCTCGACCTTCACGTTCCGGCCGAGGGCCACCACAAGCGGGTGACCGGTAGGGCCGCGCTGGATGCCTTCCGGGCGTCTACACCGCCTCCCGCACCCAGCGCCGCTCGGCGGCGAGGAATTCGACCTCGCGCCGAGTGGGCAGGGCTCAAGAGGCTCAGGTTGTCGAGAAGGTGGCTCGGGACGAATGAGAAAGGACAGCTGTCTCACGAGGGTTGGCGTGGTGCGTCGGTCAGCACCTCGCAAGTTCGATAATGTACATTATGTAAAGTAGACCGGATCGGGGGTCTCCTCGATCGGGGTTGGTGGCCCGAGATACGTCGCCACCGCGGTCGCCCTCTGCATGACGGAGCCGGGTGGGATCGCGACCAGTTCGTGGCCGTGCTCGACGTACACGTGGGCGTGCACCCGCGCGAACTCCAGTGACTCGGCGAGGCTGATCCGGCGCGCCGCCGTCGGTGTCACGAAGCCCAACGGCTCGACCAGGAAAACCTGGCGCTGGTAAATCTCCTGCCGGATGACCCGGTTCACCTCGGCGGCCAGTTCGGGACCCACCGGCCGACCCAGGTAACGCGCCAGCGCCAGGGTGCACAGTGGTGAGCGGTCGTACACCTGCACGTGGCTTCGCGCGTCGGCCGCCTGCTGGCGGTGTCGCTGAAGGCGCACGACGGCCTCGACGAAGCCGGGCTCGCTCCACGGCTCGTCGCTGCCCCGCCCCTGCTGCACGGCGATCACATCGGTCGCCGCCTCGGCGACGACGGGATATCCCCGCCGCCGAAGCTCCTCGGCGATGCTGGTCTTGCCCGCCCCCGGCGCGCCGGTCAGCACATATCGGCGCATCTCCGCACTCCCCCCGCCTGTCCGGAAACGCGAAAATCATGCATAATATCCCTTATGCATGACAAACAGGACAACTCGGTGGCCGACCTGATCGAGGAGTTCCTGACCGCCCGGGCCACCCGCAAGCCCTCCCCACACACGCTGGAGGCGTACCGGCGAGACCTGCGCAGCGTCGCGGCGCTGGCCGGGGACGTGCTCACCCCTCCCCTCCCCCTCGACGTGCTGCCGGTCGGCGCCCTCTCCCCCCGCGTCATGCGGGCCGCGTTCGCCGGGTTCGCCGCGCCCCGCGCCGCCGCGTCCGTCCACCGTGCCTGGTCCACCTGGAACACCTTTTTCACCTTTCTCGTCGCCGAGGGGGTGGTAGCGGGAAATCCGATGCCGGCGGTGGGCCGCCCTCGCGCGCCGCTCCCCCAGCCCAAGCCACTGCGAGGTGAGGACACGCCGGAAGAGTTGCTCGCCGCGGTCGTCCGCGAGGCCGGCCGGCAGCGCGACCCCTGGCCGGAGCGCGACCTCGCCGTGCTGGCGGTGGCGCTCTGCGCCGGGCTGCGGCTGAGCGAGTTGTTGGCGCTGCGGGTGGCGTCCCTGGCCGGTCGCGCCGGTGAACGCCGCATCGAGGTGCTCGGCAAGGGTGGGCGGCCGCGTTCGGTGCCGATCGAGGACGGTCTGGACCGGGTGTTGGCCGACTACCTGGACAGCCGCCGGCGTCGGTTCGGGGCGCGCAGCGTGCGGCCGGATTCGCCGTTGATGGTGGACCGCCGGGGCGAGCCGCTGCGCCGGGGTGGGCTCCAGTACCTGGTGGAGTCATGCTATCGGCGCGCGGGCATCACCGACCGGGTGCCGCGCGGGGCGCGGTTGCACGCGTTGCGGCACACGTTCGCGACGCGGCTGGCGGAGGACGGGGCGAGCGCGGCGGAGATCATGCGCCTGCTGGGGCACGCGTCGTTGGCGGCGTCGCAGGCGTACATCGAGGTGACGGCGGGTCAGCAGCGCGCGGCGGTGCGGTCGAACCGGACCAACCGCGCGCTGGCCGTCCCCGCAACCGCGAGGTAGCTGTCGTCACGGTGGGCCGGGGGCCGGTGCGGGGCGAGCATCTCACGATGTAGGCCAGGACCATGGTCAGCCGGGGTTCCGCCGTTCCTGGACCGGATTCCCAGACCTCGGGGATGACCAGGGCGCTGAGGAAGACGGCGGCCGTCGCGAGGGTGGTGCCGACGCGGAGCAGCCCGGCGTCGATTCGGGCGTAGTTTCTCAGCCAGGCGTAGACCAGCCAGGAGATCCACAACAGCAGCAGGACGACGAGTCCCTGGATCAGGGTCACCGGGGTGGGCCGCGCGGTCATGAACTGGGTGACCCGGATGAGGGCGAAGACGAACACCAGGTCGAAGAAGATCTCGAAGAGGGTCGTCCGGTGGGTCTCCGCGTCATGACCGCCCGTGACCGTTGGATCCGCCCCATCACGTCAACTTCGTGCTTCGCCACGCCGAGCGGGCTTCTTCGCCCGGCTTGCCGTCCGGGCCTGGCCGCTCGGCGGTGCTCCGGCCGCCAGGGCCGGCTGGAGCAGCTGCCCCTGGTGCGCAGGGGGCGCGTCGACCCGGCGGCGGGCGGCGACGTGTCAGTGGGCGCGGTGTCCAGTGCCGTCGGCGGTGGTGGGTAGCGGGCCGAGCACGGCGTTGACGAGGTGGATGCGGGCGCCGGTGGCCTGGTAGTCGGCGCAGACGGCGTCGGCCTTGTCGGCGAAGCGGGCGCTCGCACCGGTGCGGGTGACGGTGAGGCTGGTGCCGTCGACGGTGGTGGCGGTGCCGGCGGCGACGAGTTCGTCGACGGTGTGGGTGCCGGTGATCAGGTGCGCTTTGAGCAGGGTGCGCAGCTTCTCGTGGTCCCGGGTCATCAGGGTGTCCCAGGTGTCGTCGTTGAACTTCGCGGCGAAGGCGTCGTCGGTGGGTGCGAGCACGGTGATGCCGTCGCGGTCGAGGTCGGTGAGCAGGCCGCTGGCGCGCATCGCCGCCTCGAAGGTGGTGATGGTGGGGATCCAGCGCAGCGCGTCGTCGACGGGCTGGCCGGCGAGGAAGGTGGGGTTTCCGGGTTCGGTGCCGGTGGGCAGGGCGGCGCAGAGCGGCCCGCTGACCTGCACTGCCGCTGCGGCGGCCGGGCTGGGGTCGGGGTTGGTGTCGGCGCTGGTGCAGGCGGCGGTGGCGGCGAGCAGCAGGGCCGCCGCGGCGAGGCGGGCGGCGCGCCGCGGGGTGTTGGTGCGGGGGTACGACACGGCGGTCTCCACTGGCTCGGGTGTGGTGCCGGCAGGACGGGCGTGGGGCCCGTCCTGCCGGCACCTGTCACCGGGTGGGTGTCACAGGGTGGCGCACTGGTTGGCGCGGGGGCCCTGGACGGTGTTGCGGATGCCGAGGTTGATCGGCGCGGGGGTGTTGGCGGTGCAGTTGAGCGGGCCGCGGACGGTGCTGCCGGCGATCAGCGGGGTGTCGGTGCCGGTGGTGTTGGCGGAGAGGTCGACCGGGCCGGTGACGGTGACGTCGATGACGGAGACCGCGCCGGTGGTGCCGGTGACCCGCAGCGGGCCGTTGACGGTGCTGTCGGCGAGCAGGACGCCGGCGGCGCCGGTGGCGGCGATCGGGCCGTTGACGGTGCTGCCGGTGGCGACGAGTGCGGAGCCGGGCCGGACGGTGATCGGGCCGTTGACGGTGGCGTCGGCGAGGCAGGTGAACCCGGTGACGGTCAGTGGTCCGTTGCGTCGGCCGGTGAGGGTCGGGTAGACGCGTTCGCCGTCGGTGAGGTTCTCCACGCCCTGGCCGTCGAGCAGCAGCGGGATGAGGCCGCGTTCGGGCTGGTTGAGGGGGACGTAGTAGCCGTCGGCGGTCTTGACGACCTTCCAGCCGTGCGCGGCGATGCGGTCGGCGACGGTGGTGCCGACGCCGCCGGGTCCGTCGGTGCGGGCACCGCGGTACTGCTCCTCGGTGAGCTTGTAGGCGCAGGGCGCGTTGTCGAGGATGAGGTCGGCCGGCGGCGCGTCGATCGGCGGCGGGCTGTCGCCGGGGTGCGGCGCCGGGTGGGCGGGGATGGGGCGGGAGCCGCGGAAGACGAGCCGGCCGGTGTTGGCGGCCTGGAAGGTGATGGCTTCGGCGCGCGCGCCGGTGATGTCGGCGAGCTTGGCGCGGTGGTAGTCGAGGAACTGCTGGAAGGTCCAGAGGGCGGAGAAGGTCTTGCGGCGGCGGTTGTTGGCGCTGTTGCCCTCGTCGGGTCGGGTCTGGCCGCCGGAGCTGCGCAGTTCGAGCAGGCTGTTGACGACGTTCTTCAGGCCGAGGGTGTTGCGCAGGATGGTTTCCTCGCTGAGGCCGACGTTGCCGCCGCCTTCGCAGCCGTAGGGGCAGGGCCACCAGCCGGCTTCGGCGCCCTTGGCGTACATGTGGCCTTCGATCATGTTCTGGGACTCGTCGAAGATGGCCTGGGCGACGTTCTGGTGCCGGGGCGGCAGCATGGGCAGGTCGCCGGCGCGGGAGTTGCCGAACTCGTGACCGTCGTAGCCGGCGATGGGCCGGTATTCGCGGATCATCTTGACGTACGAGGCGGTCTCCGGCTGGCGGATGAGCGAGTAGTCGCGGTTGAGGTCCTGGCCGGTGGAGTTGCCCCGGGTGTTGGCGGCGCGGCCGTCACCGTTGATGGTGGGGACGATCAGGACGGTGGTGTGGCTGAGCAGGTCGATGGTGCGGGGGTCGGTGCTGAAGGCGAGTTGCCGCGCCATGATGAGGCAGGCTTCGCGGTCGCCGGGCTCGTTGCCGTGCACGTTGCAGTTGACGGCGAGCGGTGAGGTGGCGGCGACGGCGGCCGGGGTGGCCGGCGGCGTGGGGTAGCCGATGACGAACATGTTGATCGGCCGGTTGAGTACGGTGCGGCCGATCTCGACGACCCGGACGCGGTCGCTGAGCTGGTCGATGGCGGCGGTGTAGGCGTATTCGTCGGTGTCGCTGGTGTACTGCGCGGCGTGGGTGGTCTCCCACTGGGTGCGCAGCTGCTCGCCGGGGGTGGCGGGGTTGCCCCAGGGGGCGGTGGTGGTGCCGACGACGGGCTCGGAGTACGGCTGTTCGGTGGTGCCGGTGCGGGCGCGTACCCGCCAGCTGAAGCGGTCGCCGGGGTTGAAGCCGGCGTCGGCGAAGGTGGGTGACTGCTGGTTGATCTGCCGGTTGGGGCGCCACACGCCGACGATGGTGGGGGTGCCGGTGGCGGTGCCGTTGGCGTCGACGGCGGTGCGTTCGATCTGGTAGTCGGTGGCGCCGTCGACGGGCTGCCAGGCGAGGGTGGCGTAGCCGTCGGCCTGGCGCACGGTGAGTGCGCTGACCTGGTTGGGTTCGGCTGCCTGTTGGGCGCTGGCCGGGGTCGCGACGGTCGCGAGGCTTGCGGCGAGCAGTGTGGACAGTGCGATCAGCAGGGACCGCTGGCGTTTCATCTGGCCTCCATGGCGCGGACTGGTTGACCTTGGCGCGGTGGGCACCAGCATGATCGGCATGGATCTGCGACGCAACGATCTTGAGGGAATCTTGCGGCTGGGAACAGTAAGGGGTCCTCTCCCCCGCCGCCGCTGACGGTGTCAGCCGAGGTCGACCAGCAGGGGCCGGTGGTCGGAGATGGTGGACAGCGGCGTGCTGACGGCGGTGACCGCAGGCAGCCGATGGTGGGCGTGCCGGTCGGCGAGGATGTGGTCCAGCTGCACCCGGGGCTCCCCGGACGGGTAGGTGGGGCGACGGCCCAGCAGTCGCCAGCCGGAGACCGCGCGTACCACACCGGCGGGCAGGTTGAGGTCGCCGAGCAGGACGCGCGGCGCCGGCAGGGCCCGCAGCGCGCGGACGACCTGGCGCAGTTGACGCAGGTTCCACCCGGGCACGAAGGACAGGTGGGTGGCGGCAGCGGTGAGCGGCCCGTGGGGGGTGTCCAGGACGGCGGCGAGCACGACCCGCGGTTCGTCGTGGAGCAGGACGAGCCCCCGGCCGGGGCCGGGGACGTAGACCGGGGAGCGCACCGGCGCGGGCTTGAGCCGGGTGACCTGCCAGGTGCGTACGGGGTAGCGGCTGATCAGCCCGATGCCGTAGCAGGGTTCGCCGTGGCCGTCGTCGTCGTGGTTGAGCGGGCGGAACCCTTCGCCGGGGGTGCCGACGACGGCGGCGGCGAAGCGGTGGTGCGGGGCGTCGAGGGCGCGGGCGGCGATGGCGGTGAGGTCGAGGTGGCCGCTGCGGCTCTGGTCCCGGTCGACCTCCTGCAGGGCGAGCACGTCGGCGTCGAGCGCGGTGACGGCCGCGGTGAGCCGGTCGGGGTCGACGAGCCCGTCGGTGAGCGAGCGACCGTGCAGCAGGTTGAAGGTGGCCAGGCGCACTCCTGCACCCTACGTCCCCGTGGCACTCTTGCCGGGTGGTCAAGGTGCTGCTCTGTTCCGTGCTGGTGTTCGTGATGGTGGGGGCCGTGGGCGTGTGGCTGCGGCGGCGCCGGGGCCGGTGAGCGCGCCGCCGGGCTCCGTCGGGTGACCGGAGCTCCTCCGGGGTGAGCCCGGCCGGTCCGTGGCGCGCTCCCCCGTCGCGTCTCGTTAGCCGAGCAACAGCTTCTCCAGGTGTCGTTAAGCTGCGCTGCATGCTGGATGTGCGGCGGATGCAGGTGCTGCGGTCGGTGGTGGTCAACGGGTCGGTCAGCGCGGCCGCCCGGGAGCTGGGCTACACCCCGTCGGCGGTGAGCCAGCAGCTGGCCGTGCTGGAGCGGGAGGCCGGGGCGCAGCTGCTGGAGCGCTCCGGGCGGGGGGTACGCCCGACCGAGGCCGGGCGGCTGCTGTCCGGGTACGCGGCGGTGATCGGCGAGCAGCTGGCCGAGGCGCAGGCGGGGCTCGACGACCTGCGGGCGGGTCGGGCCGGTCGGGTGGCGCTGCGCTACTTCGCCACCGTCGGCGCGAGCCTGGTCGCCCCGGCGGTGGCGACGCTGCGCCGCGAGCTGCCCGGCGTCCGGGTCGAGTTGCGGCTGGCCGACCCGCAGGACGCGTTGCCGCAGGTGCGCGACGGGCGCGCCGACGTGGCGCTGGTGGTACGCGCTGCGGACGCACCGCCGGTGGACGGGATCCGTTTCGTGCACCTGCGCGACGACGCCTACCGGGCGGTGGTGCCGGCCGGGCACCGGCTCGCCGATCGGCGGGTGCTGAAGCTGGCCGAGCTGGCCGACGAACCGTGGGTGGGCAGCGAGGGGCCGGGCTCGTGCCGCGACGCGGTGCTGGCCGCCTGCGCCGCGGCCGGCTTCGCCCCGCGGGTGGTGGTGCAGAGCGAGGACTACCCGACCGCGCAGGGGTTCGTGGCCGCCGGGCTGGGTGTCAGCCTGCTGCCGGAGACCGGGCTGGGTGGGGTGCACCCGGCGGTGCGGGTCCGGCCGGTGCGCGATCCGCGGCCGGTCCGGGTGATCTGGGCGGCGCTGCGCGAGTCCGCCCCCACCACCCCGGCCGTGCACACCCTGCTGGGCGCGCTGCGCGCCGTCGCCGGTCCCCATGCCGGGTGAGGCTGGACACAGGCGGCGGCGTGTGTGGTGGGCGGGTGGGAAGAATTGCCGGCCGTGGACCCCGTATCGCTGACCACCCTGCTCGCCGCGGCCGCGATGGCCGGCTGGGTGGACGCCGTGGTGGGCGGCGGGGGTCTGCTGCTGCTGCCGGCGCTGCTGGTGGGTGCGCCGGGTCTGCCGGTGGCCACCGCGCTGGGCACGAACAAGCTCGCCGCGATCGCCGGCACCGCCACGGCGGCGGCGACGTACGCGCGACGCACCAAGGTCGACTGGAGGGTGGTCGGGCCGGCGGCCGGGCTCGCGGTGCTCAGCGCCGGGTTGGGCGCCGCGCTGGCCGGCTCGGTGCCGGCCTCGGCGTACCGGCCGGTGGTGCTGGTGGTGCTGCTGTCGGTGGCGGTGTTCGTGCTGCTGCGTCCCCGGCTGGGGGTGGTGGCCGCGCCGCAGCGGCGCACCCCGACCCGGGTGGTCGTCGCGATCGCGGTCGCCGGCGTCGGCATCGCCCTGTACGACGGGCTGATCGGTCCGGGCACCGGCACGTTCCTGGTGTTGGCGTTCACCGCGCTGATCGGCGCGGATTTCGTGCACGGCTCGGCGATGGCGAAGGTGGTCAACGCCGGCACCAACCTGGGCGCGCTGGTGGTGTTCGCGGCGACCGGGCACGTGTGGTGGCTGCTCGGCGCGGGGATGGCGGTGTGCAACATCGCCGGGGCGGTGCTCGGGGCGCGGATGGCGCTGCGGCGAGGCGCCGGGTTCGTACGGATCGTGCTGCTGGTGGTGGTGCTGGCGCTGGTCGGCAAGCTCGGCTACGACCAGTGGCTGGCGGGCTGACATGCCGGTGCGGGCCGAACACGATCGGGAGGTCCTGGCCGGGCTGCTGGGCCGGGATCCGGTGCTGCACGCCTACCAGCTCGGCGACCTGGACGACTTCTTCTGGCCGTACACCTCGTGGTTCCGCCGCGGTGATCAGGTGGCGCTGCTCTACCACGGCGCGGACCCGCCGACGCTGCTGGCGTTCGCCGCGCCCCCGGACGTCGCCGAGTTGGCCGCGCTCCTCGGCGAACTGGGCCCGCTGCTGCCCGCCCGGCTGTACGCGCACCTCTCCCCCGGCCTGGACGCGGCGCTGTCCCCGTGGTTTGACGGGGGCGGCGCCGCGCACTGCAAGATGGCGCTGACCGACCCGGCGCGGCTGGCCCTCGTCGCGCCGGCCGGGGTGCCGCTGGGGGCGGCGGACCTGCCGCGGCTGCGGACGCTCTACGCCGAGGCGTACCCGGGCAACTGGTTCGATGCGCGGATGCTGGACACCGGCCAGTACCTGGGTGTGCGCGACGGTGACGCGCTGGTCGCGGTGGCGGGCGTGCACGTCTGGTCACCGACGTACCGGGTCGCGGCGCTGGGCAACGTCACCACCCACCCGGCGGCCCGGGGGCGGGGTGTGGCGGGCGCGGTGGTGGCCGCGCTGTGCCGGCGGCTGCTCGGCACCGTCGATCACCTCACGCTGAACGTGCGGGCGGACAACACCGCCGCCGTGCGGCTCTACGAGCGACTCGGTTTCACCACGGTCGCCGACTACGGTGAGTACTCGCTGACCGCTCGGCGCTGAGCCCCGGCCGTCCGGTGGAGCCGGCCGGCCGTTCGTTCGCGCGGATTGGCACGCCCGGCCCAGCGGTGGCGGCCAGCAGCTCCCCGGTACCTTGTCCAGCCGCCACGCAGGGTCAGCAACCCGACCCTGAGCTGGTCTGATGTCGCGGTGGCGAGTCGGCTTCGCGCGCCTAGCGTCTGCGGGCAGAGGCCGCGCGTACCGCGCGCGGCGGAGCTGAAGGAGCACCACATGGCGCCATCCGCACGACCTACACACCGACAACGGACGGTGATCGCCGCCGCCGTCACCGCCCTGCTGACCGGGTTGGCGACGCCCGCCATGGCCGCGCCGGGGGTCACCCCGGCGACGGTCGAGCAGGACACCGACCCGGGTACGACGATCCCGGTCAGCAAGGTGGTCTCCACCCCGCCGATCCCCCCGAAGCCCGACGTGGTCCTGCTGGTCGACACGACCGGCAGCATGGGTGGGGCGATCGCCAACGTACGGACCAACCTGCAGCAGGTCATCACCGACGTACGGGCCGCGCAGCCCGGGGCACAGTTCGCGGTGGCCTCGTACCGGGACGAGGGTGACGGCGCGGAGCTGTTCCGGGTCCGGCAGAACGTCACCGACGACGCGACGGCCCTGCAGGACGCCGTCGACGCCCTGGCCGCCGGCGGCGGCGGGGACGCCCCGGAGGGATGGGTGAACGCGCTGTTCCAGGTCTCCGACGGGGCGATCGCCTACCGGGCCGGAAGCAGCCGGATCGTGGTGCTGGTCGGTGACGCGCCCAGCCACGACCCGAGCGCCGGGCACACCCTCGGCCAGGCCACGGCGGCGTTGCAGGCCGACGACACCCGGGTGCTGGCGGTGGACGTCTCCGGCGGGGCCGGCGGCCTGGACGCCACCGGTCAGGCCGCCGCGGTGGTCGCGGCCACCGGCGGGCAACTGGTCGGCAGTTCCCCGGACACGGTCACCGCGGCGATCCTCGACGGCCTGCGCGACCTCGACGTCACCGTCACCCCGACGGTGACCTCGTGCGACGCGGGCCTGGCGGTGAGCTTCGACGCGGCGTCGCGGACCCAGCAGTCCGGCACGGACGTGCCGATCGCCGAGACCATCACGGTGGCCGCCGACGCCGCGCAGGGCGCGGTGCTGACCTGCACGGTGGAGTTCCTGCTCAACGGCCTCGCCGGCGGTCCGGCGTTCGTGCAGCGGATCCGGGTACGGGTCAACGACGTCACCCCGCCGGGCGTGGTGGTCGACGACCGGACGGTGGAGGCGACCGGCCCCGCCGGCGCGGTGATCGACTACCCGGCGACGGCCACCGACAACGTCGACGGGCCGTTGACCCCGACCTGCGCGCCGCCGTCGGGCGCCACGTTCCCGCTCGGCGCCACCACGGTCACCTGCACCGCCACCGACGCCGCCGGGAACACCGGCAACGACACGGCGGTGATGCGGGTGGTCGACACCACGGCGCCGAGCACCGGTTGCGTGCCGACCAACAACCCCAGCGGCGGCAACACCCCCGGTTCGTACAACCCGGACGGGTTCTACGAACTGACCGCGACCGACATCGTGGACACCGCGGTGGCGGTCTACATCGCCGACGGGGCGGCCCCGTCGGTGCGGTTCGGGCCGTTCGTCGCCGGCACCAAGATCAAGCTGGTGCAGGCGCCGGGTGGGCAGTCGAGGGTGAAGGACGGCACCGGGGACATCGACTACAAGGTGACGCTGCGCGGTGACGCGTTGATCACCGGGGTGGACGACGCGGGCAACGTCTCCACCGCGGCGGTGTGCCTGGTGGCGCCTCCGCCGAAGTGAGCCGGCGGTGCGGGGGTGGCCGGTCGATCACCCCCGCACCATCGCGCCGGCCGGCCGGGGCGCGGCGCGACCGGTCCGTCAGCCCGTGTCGGGGCGGGCCGGGGTCAGCCGCGGCGGCTCGGTGAGTCGAATCGTCCGGCGCGGATCTCCCGCAGCGCCCGCCGGCGGGTCTCGCCGCGCAGGGTGTCCACGTAGAGCCGCCCGGCGAGGTGGTCGGTCTCGTGCTGCAACGCGCGGGCCAGGAAGCCGCTGCCGGAGATGGTCAACGGCTCGCCGTGCTGGTCGAAGCCGCGTGCGGTGGCGTGCAGGGCCCGCTGGGTCGGGAAGTACAGCCCGGGGATGGACAGGCAGCCC
Source organism: Micromonospora sp. NPDC048909 (assembly GCF_040649635.1). Classification (NCBI taxonomy): domain Bacteria; kingdom Bacillati; phylum Actinomycetota; class Actinomycetes; order Micromonosporales; family Micromonosporaceae; genus Micromonospora; species Micromonospora sp. NPDC048909. Next base: position 215,875 of record NZ_JBEZFU010000010.1, read on the forward strand.
TCGTCGTCGTCCTGCAGCTCGTCGGAGAGCTCCAGGGTCGGGTTGATGAGGTGACCGCGGTGCCCGTCGGCGTCGTAGACGAAAACCTGGGCGTCGACCCCGATCTGCGGGGCGGCGACGCCGGCCCGGCCGGGCGCGCCGAGCAGGGTGTCCATCAGGTCGCTGACCAGGGCCTGCAGCTCGGCGTCGAAGCTGGTCACCGGCGCACACGAGGTGCGCAGCACCGGGTCGCCAATGATCCGGATGGGGCGCATCGTCATGTCGGAAAGGTTAACCGTCGGCGGACGGGGCGGGTGCGCCCGGGCGGTCGCGGACCAGCGTCTCGATGCCGTCGAGGATGCGGGCCAGGCCGAACTCGAACGCGCGTGCCGGGTCGCTGGCCGCCTGGTACTCCTCACCGGCCGCGGCGCCGACCCGGGCGGCGAGCGGGAAACGGCGCGGGTCCATCGCCTTCTCCAGGTAGGGGGCGTGCGCCCCCCACCACTGCTCCTCGGTCATCCCGGTGCGTTCGGCGGCCTGCGCGGCCTCGACCGCGCCGCGTACGGTGCCGTGCACGAACCCGCCGACCAGGGTTACCACGGCGTCCATCTCCAGGTCGGTCAGGCCGATGCCGTCGACGGCGCGTAGCTCCTGTTCGTAGCGGGCGATCAGGTTGGGCCCCAGCGGGGGGCGGGTGGTGGCCACCTGCAGCAGCCACGGGTGGCGCAGGTAGAGCGCCCAGCTCTGCCGGGCGACGTCCTCCAGTCGGGCCCGCCAGCCGGCGGATGGCGCGTCGGGCGAGACCGTCTCGCCGTAGACGGTGTCGAGCATCAGGTCGAGCAGTTCGCCCTTGCCCGGCACGTGCGTGTAGAGCGACATGGTGCCGACGCCGAGGCGCTCGGCGACCCGGCGCATGGAGAGCGCGGCGAGCCCTTCGGAGTCGGCGAGTTCGATGGCGGCCCGCACGATCCGGTCGACGGTGAGGTCGGTGCGACCTCGGCGGCTGGCCGGTTCCCGGGTGCGCCAGAGCAGGGCGAGGCTGCGCGCGGGGTCGCCGGTGCCGCTGTACTCCGTGGTCACTCCCCGGACTCTACCGACGCCCTCACCGTACGATGTACGGTACGTCGTACGGTGTACGTCGGGAGGAGCACGGGATGCGAAGCGGAACACCAACCATCGAGGCCGAGGGGCTGCGCAAGCGCTACGGCGGCACCACCGCCCTGGCCGGGCTGGACCTCACGGTGCCGGCCGGCACCGTGTGCGGGCTGCTCGGCCCCAACGGCGCCGGCAAGACCACCGCGGTGCGGGTCCTGACCACCCTGCTGCGCCCGGACGGCGGCCGGGCCCGGGTCGCCGGGCACGACGTGGCGCGCCACCCCGACCGGGTGCGCGCCGCGATCGGACTCGTCGGGCAGCACGCCGCGGTCGACGAGGTGCTCACCGGCCGGCAGAACCTGGTGCTCTTCGGCCGGCTGCACCACCTGACCCGGCGCGCCGCCCGGACCCGCGCCGACGAACTGCTCGACCGGTTCGCCCTGACCGAGGCCGGGGCCAGGCCGGTCGCCGGCTACTCCGGTGGCATGCGCCGTCGCCTCGACCTGGCCGCCAGCCTGATCCTCGCCCCGCCGGTGCTCTTCCTCGACGAGCCCACCACCGGGCTCGACCCGCGCGGGCGCGGCGAGATGTGGGACGCCATCCGCGCCCTGGTCGCCGACGGCACCACCGTGCTGCTCACCACCCAGTACCTGGAGGAGGCCGACCAGCTCGCCGACACCGTCGCGGTGGTCGACGCCGGCCGGGTCGTCGCCGCCGGCACCCCCGAACAACTCAAGGACGAGCTCGGCGGCGACCGCCTCGACGTGCTGCTGCCGCGCGCCGAGGACCTGCCGCGCGCCGCCGCGGTGATCGCCGCGAGCACCGCCGCGACCTGCGACGTCGACCCCGGCGCCCTGCGGGTCAGCGTGCCGGTCGACGACCGGGTCACCGCCCTGAGCGCGGTGCTGCGCGGGCTGGACGAGGCGGGGCTGCGCGCCGCCGACGTGGCGGTACGCCGTCCCACCCTCGACGAGGTGTTCCTGCGCCTCACCGGCGAGCGCGAGCAGGTGCCGGCATGAGCAGCCTCTCCCTCGCCCCGCGCCGGCTGCGCTGGGCCGTGGCCGACACCCTGGTGCTCACCGGCCGGGCGATGACGCACTGGGCCCGGCAACCCGCAGAGCTGATCATCGGGCTGCTCTTCCCGGTGCTGCTGGTGCTGATGTTCGGCTACCTCTTCGGCGGCGCGATCGCGGTGCCCGGCGGCGGCGACTACCGGGAGTTCCTGCTACCCGGCATGTTCGCCATGACCATGGCCTTCGGCCTCGAGGCCAGCTACACCGCGGTGGCCACCGACACCGCCCGCGGCGTCACCGACCGGTTCCGGTCCCTGCCGATGGCCCGCAGCGCGGTGGTCACCGGCCGCGCGGCCGCGGACCTGCTGCACTCCGCCGCCGGCCTGGCCGTCATGCTGGCCTGCGGCCGGCTGGTCGGCTGGCAGTGGCGCAACGGGCTGGGCGCCGCCCTGACGGCGGTGGGGCTGCTCCTGCTGCTGCGGTTCGCGCTGATCTGGGTCGGCATCCACCTGGCGCTGGTGCTGCGCCGACCGGAGTCGGTGATGGTGCTGCAGATCCTCGTCTGGCCGGTCGGGTTCACCTCGAACGCGTTCGTCGCCCCGCAGACCATGCCGGGCTGGCTCGCCGCGATCGCCGAGTTCAACCCGCTGTCGGCGACCGTGGCCGCCTGCCGGGAGCTGTTCGGCAACCCCGGCTGGAGTGGGGAGTCGTTCGCCGCGCAGCACGCGCTGGGCCTCGCGGTGGCGTGGCCGGTGCTGCTCATCGCCGTGTTCCTGCCCCTGTCGGTGCGCCGCTACCGGCAGCTGAGCCGCTGACCCCGGTGGGTCAGTGCCCGGCGAGGGCGGCGCGCACCGGGACGGTCTTCGCCGCGGCCTCGGCCACCTCCGCCCACGGCTCGCTGCCCCAGGTGATGCCGCCGCCGGCCCAGACGTGCAGCCGCTCGGCGTCGGCGGCGGCGGTGCGGATGGTCAGGCCCAGGTCGATCCGGCCGGGGGCCACCCAGCCGAGCCCGCCCATGCTGGCCCCGCGGCCCACCGGCTCCAAGGCGGCGACCTGCTCCAGCGCGGCGCGCTTCGGCGCGCCGGTCACCGACCCGCCGGGGCAGACCGCGCGCAGCAGGTCGGCCAGGCCCAAGCCGTCGCCGACCTGCGCCGACACGGTCGACTCGGCCTGCCACAGGTCGCACCAGCGGCGTACCGCGAAGAGCTCGTCGACCCGGACCGAACCGGTGCGGGCGACCCGGGCCAGGTCGTTGCGCTCCAGGTCGACGATCATCACGTGCTCGGCGCGTTCCTTCGCGCTGGCCAGCAGCTCCCGCCGGCCGGTGGCGGTGGCCGGCCGGGTGCCCTTGATCGGTCGGGTGACCAGCCGCCCGTCGGTCAGCTCGATCAGCGTCTCCGGTGAGGCGCAGCCGATGGCCCACCCGGCGCCGGTCAGGGTGCCGCCGTAGCGGGCGCCGGGCAGCGCGCCGAGGCGGGCCAGCGCCGGCAGCGGGTCGCCGGCGTACCGGGCGGCGGCGTGCCCGACGACGCTGACCTGGTAGACGTCGCCCCGGCCGATGGCGTCGCGTACCGCCTGCACCGCGGCGGCGTGCTCGGCGGGGCGCCAGCTCTCCGCCCAGTCGCCGAGCCACCAGCGCCCGGCGGCCGGGCGGGCAGGCGGGGTCGGCTGGTCGGCGTGGCCGTACACGACCACGGCGACCTCCGGCAGGGCGGGCGCCGGGTTGGCCGCGCCGGGCGGCGCGCCGGCCAGCAGCGCGCCGGCGGCGGCGGAGACGTAGAGGGCGGCGCCGCACGGCCCGGCCGGGTCGTGCTCGGGGGCCGGTCGGCCCAGGTCGTGCAGGGGCAGCCCGTACGCGGCGAGGAACTCCTGCGCGGTGGCGGCGGGGTCGCCGCCGTCGGCCGGGCGCCACTCCCACCGGGCCCGTTCGACCAGGGTGCGGCGGCACCCCGCCGGCGCCCCCGGCACATCGATCACCGCAATTGGAAGGGTTTCCACGCCGTCCGGCCCATTCTCCCTCGTCCGTTCAGTGGATTCGCGCCACCCACGCGTACACCTGCTCGATGTTGGCCACTTTCGCTTGGTACTGTGCGTCACTGGTCATGTGAACCATGACACAGTGCCCCCACAGTCCGGAGAACCCGATGTGCCAGCACCAACCGACCTGCCCCTCCGCCGACGCGACTGACCGGGAAGCCGCCCGGGTCATCGCCTGCTTCCGTGAACAGGGCTGGAGCCTGCTCTGCAACGGTGTCATCGTCTTCGAGGACACCGGCGAGCTGCTCCCCGACGGCAGCTGCATCGCACCGCACCGTGGCCCCGCCCGCCACGCCCTCGTGGCCTGACACGAACACGCTGCGTAACACCTGCCAGCGTCGACCAGGCTAGTTCCCCGGTACGGGACAGCCACGCCCAGGTCGACCCCGCCGGGGCGGCGGATGACCGCCCCGGCGCGCCGCCGTCAGCTCTCGAACGCCTCCGGCGACGGGCACGAGCAGACCAGGTTCCGGTCGCCGTACGCGCCGTCGATCCGCCGCACCGGCGGCCAGTACTTCCCTGCCCGGTCCACCCCGGCCGGGTACGCGCCCACCGACCGCGGGTACGCGTGCGGCCACTCGTCGCCACTGACCATCGCCGCGGTGTGCGGCGCGTTCGCGAGAGGATTGTCCCCCGCCGGCCAGTCGCCCGCGCCCACCTTGTCGATTTCCGCCCGGATCGCGATCATCGCGTCGCAGAACCGGTCCAGCTCGGCCAGGTCCTCGCTCTCGGTCGGCTCCACCATCAGCGTCCCGGCCACCGGGAACGACATCGTCGGCGCGTGGAAGCCGTAGTCGATCAGCCGCTTCGCCACGTCGTCGACGCTCACCCCGGTCGCCTTGGTCAGCGGCCGCAGGTCCAGGATGCACTCGTGCGCCACCAGGCCCTTGTTGCCGGCGTACAGCACCGGGAAGTGGTCCCGCAGCCGCGCCGCCACGTAGTTCGCCGCCAGCACCGCGACCCCGGTCGCCCGCGTCAGCCCCGCCGCGCCCATCATCCGCAGGTACGCCCACGGGATCGGCAGGATCCCCGCCGAGCCGTACCGGGCCGCGGAGATCGCCGGCCGGCCCTCGACCTGCCCGCCCAGCGGATCGCCGGGCAGGAACGGCGCCAGGTGCGCGCGCACCGCCACCGGGCCGACGCCCGGCCCGCCGCCACCGTGCGGAATGCAGAACGTCTTGTGCAGGTTCAGGTGCGACACGTCCGCGCCGAACTGGCCCGGCTTGGCGAACCCGACCAGCGCGTTGAGGTTCGCCCCGTCGACGTACACCTGCCCGCCGGCGTCGTGCACCTTCGCGCACAACTGCGCGATGCCCGTCTCGTACACCCCGTGGGTGGACGGGTAGGTGACCATGATCGCGGCGAGCGCGTCCCGGTGCTTGTCGATCTTCGCGTCGAGGTCGACCAGGTCGACGTTGCCCTCGTCGTCGCAGGCCACCACGACCACCCGCATGCCGGCCATCACCGCGCTGGCCGCGTTGGTGCCGTGCGCCGACGACGGGATCAGGCACACGTCGCGGTGCTGCTCGCCGCGGTCGCGGTGGTAGGCGCGGATCGCCAGCAGGCCGGCCAGCTCACCCTGGGAGCCGGCGTTGGGCTGCACGCTGACCGCGTCGTAGCCGGTCAGCTCGGCCAGCCACCCCTCCAACTGGCCGATCATCTCCCGGTAGCCGGCGGTCTGCTCCGCCGGCGCGAACGGGTGCACATGCGCGAACTCGGCCCAGCTCACCGGCTCCATCTCGGTGGTCGCGTTGAGCTTCATCGTGCAGGAGCCGAGCGGAATCATGCCCCGGTCCAGGGCGTAGTCGAAGTCCGACAACCGGCGCAGGTAACGCAGCATCGCCGTCTCCGAGTGGTGGCTGCGGAACACCGGGTGGGTGAGGAAGTCCGACGAGCGGCGCAACTCGGCAGGCAGCGGGGCGTCGACGTCCCCGTCGACCCCGGCGACGCCGAACGCGGCCCACACCGCCGCCAGGTGCGCGGCGGTGGTCGTCTCGTCGCAGGAGACCCCGACCCGGTCGGCGTCGACCAGCCGCAGGTTCACGCCGCGCTCGGCGGCCGCCGCGACGACCTCGCCGGCGCGCCCGGGCACCGTCGCGGTGACGGTGTCGAAGAACGCGACGTCCGCGACGTCCACCCCGCCGGCGCGCAGGCCCGCCGCGAGCCGGGCCGCCATCTCGTGGGTACGCCGGGCGATGGCGCGCAGCCCGTCCGGGCCGTGGTAGACGGCGTACATGCCGGCCATCACCGCGAGCAGCACCTGCGCGGTGCAGATGTTGCTGGTCGCCTTCTCCCGACGGATGTGCTGCTCGCGGGTCTGCAACGCCAGCCGGTAGGCGGGATTGCCGTCGGCGTCCTTCGACACCCCGACCAGACGCCCGGGCAGCATCCGCTCCAGCCCCGAGCGGACCGCCAGGTAGCCGGCGTGCGGGCCACCGAAGCCCATCGGTACGCCGAAGCGCTGGGTCGTGCCGGCGGCGATGTCGGCGCCGATCTCCCCCGGCGCGCGCAGCAGGGTCAGCGCGAGCAGGTCCGCGGCGACGGTGACCAGCGCACCGACGGCGTGCGCCGCCTCGACCAGCCCGGCGTGCTCGCGTACCGCCCCGGACGCCCCCGGGTACTGCAGGTGCAGGCCGAAGAACTCCGCCGGCAACTCGTCGCGCTCGACGTCGAGCACCCGCACCTCGATGCCGAGCGGCTCGGCCCGGCTGGCGATCACCGCGACGGTCTGCGGCAGCGCGTCGGCGTCGACCACGTACACCGGGCTCTTGCTCTTCGACGCGCGGCGGGCGAGGGTCATCGCCTCGGCCGCGGCGGTGCCCTCGTCGAGCATGGAGGCGTTCGCGGTGGCCAGCCCGGTCAGGTCGGTGACCATGGTCTGGAAGTTCAGCAGCGCCTCGAGGCGGCCCTGGCTGATCTCCGGCTGGTACGGGGTGTAGGCGGTGTACCAGGCCGGATCCTCCAGCACGTTGCGGCGGATCACCGCCGGGGTGTGCGTGCCGTGGTAGCCCAGGCCGATCATGGAGACGGCGACCGTGTTACGGGCGGCCAGCGCGCGCAGCTCGGCGAGCGCCTCGGCCTCGCTGGCCGGCTCCGGCAGGTCCAGCGTGCCGTGCCAGCGGATCACCTCGGGGATCGCCGCGTCCATCAACTCGTCGATCGAGTCGTAGCCGACGGCCTGCAGCATCCGGCGCTCACCGTCGGGGCCGGGGCCGATGTGACGGGTGGCGAACTGCTCTGTGGTCATGGGCGGCGCTCCCGAGGGCGAGGTCGACAGGTCGGCCTCCCCCTCTGTCGCGCCGCGCAGCGCTCCACAGTGCCTGACCCACGAGGTCCTTTTGCCTGAGAGGTTCCGGGGAGGATTTGCCCCTTCGGCGCCGCCCCGGGTGCTGTTGGGCGGTCTCTCCCACGTGGGTGTTACCGGCATTGCCAACGCTACCAGCGCACATGTTTCCGGCCGATGTCGTACCCCCAAGTGTGATCATCGGGGCCTGCGGACGGCCGGACGTGGCCCGGCTGGAGCGCGGTCAGCCGGCCACCGGCGCGGCGGCGTCGAGCCCGGCGGGCACCGCACCGGGGCGCACCGCGCCTGCGGTGCGCTCGGCGAGCCCGGTCAGCAGCCGGCCCAGCGGCGCGTCGACGGTCAGCGCCGCGTACCCGTCACCGCGGGTCGGCCCCTGGTTGACGATCACCACCGGGATGCCGAGCTTCGCCGCGCGCAGCACGAACCGGCGGCCCGACATCACCGTCAACGACGAACCCAGCACCAGCAGCAGCCGGGCCCGCTCGACCAGCTCGAAACAGCGCGCCACCCGCGGCGCGGGCACCGTCTCGCCGAAGAACACCACGTCCGGCTTGAGGGTGCCGGTGCCGCAGAACGTGCAGTCGACGACGTGGAACCGGCCCTCCGCCGCCTCGTCGAGGTCCACGTCACCGTCCGGGTTGACGGCCGCGACCCGCGCGTCGAACCCGGGGTTCGCCTCCCGCAGCCGCCGGTCCAACTCCTCGCGTGAGGTCTGGTTGCCGCAGTCGAGACAGATCACCTCGTCGAGGCGGCCGTGCAGCTCCACCACGGCCGGGCTGCCCGCGGCGGTGTGCAGCCCGTCGACGTTCTGGGTGATCACCGCGTCGACCAGGCCGTGCTGCTGCAGCCGGGCCACCGCCCGGTGCCCGTCGTTGGGCAGCGCCCGGGCCATGAGTCGCCACCCCAGGTGGCTGCGCGCCCAGTAGCGGCGCCGCGCCAAGGGGTCACGGGTGAACACCTGGTAGGTCATCGGGGTGTGCCGGCGGGCCACGCCACTCGGCCCCCGGTAGTCCGGGATGCCCGATTCGGTGGAGAGCCCCGCCCCGCTCAGCACCACGACACCACCGCCGGCCATCCGCTCGGCCAACGCGTCGATCGTCTCCGTCACGGCGTCCATGCTGCCTCAGCCCGCACCCCCGCGCCCACCGGCGGGCTAGGTTGGCGGGTATGCGCGTCGTCATCGCCGGAGGCCACGGCAAGATCGCCCGACTGTTGGAGCGGCAACTCGCCGGGCGCGGCGACACCGCCGTCGGCCTGATCCGCAACCCCGAACACGCCGCTGCGCTGACCGTGGCGGGCGCCGAACCGGTCGTCTGCGACCTGGAGCACACCGACGTCGCCGAGGTCGCCGGGCACCTCTCCGGCGCCGACGCGGTGGTCTTCGCCGCCGGCGCCGGCCCGGGCAGCGGCGCCGCCCGCAAGGACACCGTCGACCGGGCCGCCGCCGGCCTGCTCGCCGACGCCGCGCAGCGCGCCGGCGTGCGCCGCTACCTGCTGGTCTCCTCGATGGGCGTGGAGCGCGACCCGGCGCCCGGCACCGACGAGGTGTTCGTCGCCTACCTGCGGGCGAAGAAGGCCGCCGAGGACGACGTGACCTCCCGCGACCTGGACTGGACGGTGCTACGCCCCGGGCGCCTCACCGACGAGCAGCCGACCGGGCGGGTCACCCTGGCCCGGCACGCACCGCGGGGTGCCGTCACCCGCGCCGACGTCGCCCAGGTACTGGTCGCGCTGCTCGACCGGCCGGCCAGCGCCGGGCGGATCCTGGAACTCGTCGGCGGGAACACTCCGCTGGGCGAGGCGGTCGCCACCGCCACCGCCTGAGCACCCTCCCGACCGCCACCAGCGGCTCCGGTCGACCCGCGCAAAGCCGCAGGCCGACCGGAGACCGTTCAGCGCTGCTGGTGCCGGGGCAACGCCGCCGGCTGCGGCCCACCGGAGACGAACGGCGCCCCCGGGGTCTCCCTCGCGATCCGGTCCATCGTCCGGGCCAGATGCTCACTGCCGTCGTCGAGATGACGCGCCGCGGCCTGCATGTGCGAGATCATCATCTCGCCGAAGATCCGCAGCGCCTCCCGGGTGGCGACCGTGTCGTCGAAGCTCGGCCCGGCCGCGCTGCGATACTCCGTCACCGCCCGCTCGGCCTCCTGCTTCGCCTCCTCCGCCGCCGCCCGCATGTAGCTCTCGTACTGCACCCGGGCGTACTCGGCGACCCGCCGGGCATAGTCGTGCGCCTGCGCGATGATCTGCTCGGCCTCCCGCTGCGCCGCCGAGAGCAGATTCACCTCCTTCGCCGCCGGCACATTCGACGCCTCACCCTTGCTCGGGATCACCCCGTGCCGGTGCAGCTCCACCCGGTCGTTGAGCCGCTCGTTCTCCGCCCGCAGGTGCGCGATCTGCGCCGCCAACACGTCCAACTCGTCGGCCACCTGCAACCGGAACCGGTCCACGTCGGCGTTGTCGTAACCGCGCCGGGTGAACGACGCGGCCCCGAACTCCCACCGACGCGCCCGGTCGGCCGTCATCCGGACCTGCACGCCGCCGGAGACCTGCATCCCGTCGTACCTGCTGATCGGGGTCGCGCTCACCGGACCCCCCTTCCGTTCGCGGCTGCGGGGCTCGCAAGCTCACTCCTCGCGCTCACCGAGCCCCCTTCGTTCGCGGCTGCGGGGCTCGCAAGCTCACTCCTCGCGCTCACCGAGCCCCCCTCTCCGAGTTGTCAGCGGCGGACGGCGGCTCCACGGCCGTTCGCCACGCCGGGCCGTACCAGTGCTTCCCGAGCCCTTCGTGGTGCAGCTGACCGGCGTGGTAGCCGGCCCGGGTCAACGCCTGCACCGAGTAGGTGACCATCTCGTCGGAGCCGCACACGTACACGTGCCGGGTCCGCCAGTCACCGTCGGTCAACGCTCGGTCCACCGCCTGCATCAACTCCCCCGGCCGCTGCGGGTCCGCACCCACCACGTACGTCACCGTCAACCACGGGAACGACGACGCCAACTTGTCGATCGCGTCGGTGTCGTAGAACTCGCTGCGCGAACGGGCCCCCACGTACAGGTCGACCCGGCGGCGGGAACCCTCCGCCGCGACCTGCTCCACCAACGCCTTCACCGGCGCCCAGCCGGTCCCACCGGCCAGCAGCAGCAGGTCGCTGGACCCGGCCGACCAGAGGGTCAACCGATCCCCCACCGGCGCGGCCAGGTGGATCTGATCACCCACCGACGTCCCGTACACCAGCCGGGAGGAGACGGCGCCGCCCGGCGCGGCCCGCACGTGCAGCTCCAACGTGCCGTCCGCCCGCGGCGCGTTCGCCGGCGAGTAGTACCGCCACGACCGCACCGACGGATGCGACACCCCGATCGACTGCCCCGGGGTGAACGGCAGCAGGTACTGCGGACGCAACGTCAGCAGCGCCACGTCGAAGCCCCGCCGCTCGTGGGCCACGATCTCCGCCACCCACCACGGCGGGTTCACCGACTCCGCCGCCTGCGCGGCCTCGGTCATCACCTGCGCGACCAGCCCGTACGCGGCCGTCCAGTCCTGCGCCAGCTCGTCGGTCCACTGCTCACCGAGGAAATGCTGCAACGTGGCGACGAGCGCCTCGCCCACCGCCGGATAGTGCTCGGCGCGCACCGCGAACTTGCGGTGGTCCGCGCCGAGGTCCTGCAGGAACCCGACCAGCCGGTCCAACTGGTCCACGTTGGTGACGATGTGCCCCAGCGCGGTGACCAACCGGTCCCGCTGACCGGCCATGTTCGTCGGGAACATCTGCCGTGTCTCGGGATGGGCCAGGAACAGGGTCGAATAGAAGTAGAGCGGCACCTGGTCGCCGTGCACGGCGACCGCGGACCAGCTCTGCTTGAGTCGGGCGACGTCCACGCTCAGACGCCCGAACGGTTCCCGCTGGCCACCACCTGGCCCTGCACCTCGCCGAGCACCGTCTGCACGTCCGCCAGCACGTCCTGCGGGACGCCGAGCTCGGTCAGCGTCGCGGTCAGGTGCTCGCCCACCTTGGCGTAGTGCGCGACCGGAATGTTCAACGGCTGGTGCGCCTCGGCCAGCCCACGGCCGGCGTACTCGTTCGGGCCGCCGAGCACCACGGTCAGCATCAACGCCAGGTGCCGGCGCTGACCCACCATCTCCACATCGTCGAAGTAACCGGCGAGGTCGGGGTCGGCGAGCACCTTGTCATAGAACAGCTCGACGGCCGCCTTCACCGAGCTGGCACCACCAATGCGCTCGTAGTGCGAGACGGGGGTGGCTTCTTCCGTAACCGTCACGGTCGTTCCTTCCAGGGTGGAGGGTTGGTCGCGCGGGGTCGGCGCGGTGGGGCATCGGCCCGTCGGCGCGCGATGACGCGGTCCCGCTGACATCGGCACCAAATGGGCCGTGTCGGACCATAGCGTGCCGACGGCCGCCGGTCACGGCCCCCCTATCAGATTCCCGACAGCGCCCACGCACGCACCGTCACCACCCCTGCCACGCAGCGAAACGGCCCGCGCACCGATGGTGGTCCTCAGTGGACGGCGGCCGGCGGCTCCCTCCACCCTGGACGGTGGCGCCGCACGGACCACCCCGCAACCCGCGGAAACCCCCGCTGACCACCGACGATGTCAACCCGCACCGGCCACCCGAAGGCCGCCAACAACCCGGACCGGGACGCCCTACGGGCAGCCCACACCAACCCGGATCAGGCGAACAGCACCAACCGGCGCCCGGAACGCAGCGTCACCACGCCATCGCCGAAAAGAGGTTCCCCGCCGCGCCGGGGAAAGACGCCGGACTCAGCCGGCCCGCCGCCGCGCCCGCCGCGCGGCCAACTCGTCGCCCGCCGGATCCACAGACGGGACCGCCGGCTCCACGGAAGCCGCCCCCGCCGCCGGCTCCGCCGGCAGATGCGACAACGAACCCTGGATCTCCTTGAACGCCCCACCGATCGCGATGCCGAACACGCCCTGGCCACCCTGCAACAGGTCGACCACCTCCTCCGGGGAACGGCACTCGTACACCGTCGTCCCATCCGAGATCAGCGTGATGCCGGCCAGGTCCTCGACCCCGCGCGAGCGCAACGCCTCGATCGCCTTGCGGATGTTCTGCAACGACACCCCGGCGTCCAGCAACCGCTTCACGACCTTCAACACCACCAGGTCGCGGAACGAGTACAACCGCTGCGTACCCGAGCCCGACGCGTCGCGCACACTCGGCACCACCAACGACGTACGCGCCCAGTAGTCCAACTGGCGATAGCTGATGCCCACCGCCTGGCACGCGGTCACACCCCGGTAGCCCACCGAACCGTCACTGTCCGTCGCCGACCCCGGCGGCGCCATACCCGGCTCGTCCAGTTCCCTACCCGGATCGGAATTCCGCGGCTCGTGCATCCGGACAACCTCCCCGCCAGTGTGGTGACGCGCCGTTTCCGGGACGCGCACCCCTCGACACGGCAACCCTATAGCGACCTTCAAGGGTTACCACGGAGGAACGACCGCGACACGCCGCGCAGCCACGCGAAAGATCACCACATACGCGAGACGTCACCCACCGTGACGCCCGGGAAAGACGACCAGCTGCCCGTGACCCCACGGACCCGCCGCTCAGCCCGCGAAATCCTCCGGACGCACCTGCTCCAGGAACTCGCGGAACTTCTCCACCTCGTCCTCCTGCTCGTCCGGGATGACGATCCCCGCCTCGCTGAGGACCTGCTCGGCACAACGAATGGGAGCCCCCACCCGCAACGCCAACGCGATGGAATCGCTCGGCCGCGCCGACACACGCACCCCGTCACCGATCAACAGGTCCGCGTAGAACACGTTCTCCTTGAGCTCGGTGATCTCCACCGCCCGCAACGGCGCCTCCAGCGCCGCCAACACGTCGCGCAGAAGATCATGCGTCAACGGTCGGGCCGGCTTGACCCCCTGCTGCTCGTAAGCGATCGCCGTCGCCTCCACCGCACCGATCCAGATCGGCAGATAGCGGTCCCCCTCGACCTCCCTGAGCAGGACGATCGGCTGGTTACTGGGCAGCTCCACCCGAACCCCGACCACGCTCAGCTCGCGCACCGCCGCCTCCGTGTCGTTGTCACCTACGCCGCACCGCGCCCTTCCCTGCACGGTACACGGACCGCGACACGGCCGTCCCATGCGCTACCCGCACCACGCCCGCGCCAGAAAGGGGTTACCCCGGCAAGCCTACGACACGCTTCCCGGAGCAGATCTTTCCGCTCGACCACCACCGGAGCGCACCGGCACACACCTCACCGGCCCAGCGTCGAACGCAACCCCACCCGCACCAACGCCGCATGCAACTGCTGCGACAACGCCACCAACTCCCGCGCCGTCTCCGCAGCCCTGGCCCGCGCCGCCGGATCACTCTGCCGGGCCAACGGCGCCACCAACTGAGCGAACAGACCGACCTCCCGGTCCGCCGCCGAGCGGTAACCGCGCAGATGCCGCGGCTCCAACCCGTACGCCGCCAGACCCGCCACCGCCGAAGCGATGATCAACGCGTCCCCGTCGTACCAGCCCGGCGGATCCGACACCACCACACCGAGGCGCTCCAACTCGCCCAGCGTCGACTCGTCGATCCCGCTGCGCGCCACCAGATCCGACCGGCCGAGCCGCACCTCCGGCGACTCGACCGGCTCCTCCCGGCCCGGCACCTCACCGGAGGGGCCCACCGCGACCAACATCGGCCGCGACCGCTCCGGCGCGTCCCCGGACGCGTCCCACTCCGCCAGCTGTTCCCGGATCACCCGTAACGGCAGGTACTGCTCGCGCTGCGCGGTCAGCACGAACCGCAACCGCGCCACATCGTCCCAGCTGTACTTCCGGTAACCCGCCGCCGTCCGCTGCGGCTCGACCAGCCCCTCGGCCTCGAGGAACCGCAACTTCGAGATCGTGACGTCCGGGAAGTCCACCCGCAACTGCCCCAGCACCTCACCGATGCTCATCAGCGGCTGGGACCGGGCCGCCCCCGGTGGCGTGGAGGCCGCAGGCTCGTTCACCCCCGGCCGGCCTCCTCCTCCGGGCGCGGACCGGCGATGAACACCACCCGGAACTTGCCGATCTGCACCTCGTCACCATTGCTCAACGTGGCCGCCTCGACCCGCTCCCGGTTCACGTAGGTGCCGTTGAGGCTCCCCACGTCGCGCACGGTGAACGTGCCACCGTCACGGTGGAACTCCGCGTGCCGCCGGGACACCGTCACGTCGTCCAGGAAGATGTCACTGTCCGGGTGCCGGCCACTGGTCGTCACATCGTGGTCGAGCAGGAACCGGGCGCCCGCGTTCGGGCCGCGACGAACCACCAGCAGCGCCATCCCGGGCGGCAACGAGCCGGACATCCGGCTCGGCACCACATCGGTGTCCGGCCCCTCCAGCACTTCGTCGAGCGAACCGAGATTGAGCGTCGAAGTGACGTCGAGCGGGGGGAACTCGTCGTCTGGCCGCGTCATGGGACCACCTCACGGATCTGTTCGGTCGGCGTCGGGTGATGGCGGGTCTGGCCGCCGGGCAGTTGCACACCCGGCGGCTGGCTCCCCGTGCCAGGGAAGGCAATTCCGCAACGCTCAACTATTTGGGTTCTCGGTCGACTGGGCGAGCCTAGCCAGCGCCGAAATGCAGGGCAACCGGACGCGCGGACTCAACGGGCGCACCGGATCAAGCACACTCAGCTCTCGGTGAGCTCGCGGTACGCTCCCGCGGTCAACAACCCGTCCACCGCCGTCGGATCAGCCGGGGTGATCTCCACCAACCAACCCGCACCGTACGGGTCCGTGTTGATCGCCTCAGGCGCGTCACCGAGCGCGTCGTTGCGCGCGGCCACCGTGCCAGCAACCGGCGCGTAGATCTCCGACACGCTCTTCGTCGACTCGATCTCACCCAGCGACTCACCGACCGCCACCACGGCACCCGGCTCCGGCAACTGGACGTACACGATGTCACCCAGCGCGTCCTGCGCGAAGTGCGTGATGCCGACCCGGACCGTGCCCGTGCCGTCACCCGCCACCCACTCGTGCTCGGCGGTGTACCGCAGATCCTCAGGAATCACCAGACGCGTCCTTCATCCATCGGTGCGCCGGGCCACCCGGCCCGGCGCGGCCGCGCCGGTCAGGAGACCGGACGGGCGTGTTCCAGCTTGATCGGTGCATGAAGCGCCGAAACCTCGACAGCCTCATGCTCCTCAGGGGTCACCGTACCGCCGTCACCCTGGACCGACGCCACCACCCCACCAGGAATGGTCAACGCCGTGCGCATCGTCGCCGGATCACCGATCACCGTGATCGTGTACGGCCCGGTCAACCGCCGCCCGTCCACCACCAACGACCCGTTCTCCCCGTCCAGGAAGTACGTCGACGCGATGATCCGCACCGTCGCCCGATCACCACCGGAGATCTGCATCGCCTCCGCGCCCGCGCCCCGCAGCTCCTGCACCGCGTCCAGCACCCGGGTCGCCGAGACCGGCTTCGCGCCCGCCTTGAACTCAACCGTCAACCCCGGCCCCGTCGCCGGCAGCGTGCCGGCCAGGATGCCCAGCTCGTCCGCCCGCCGGGTCGCCTCGTCCAACGCCGCCTGCCGCCCCTGCTCACCGGAGCGCAACTGCCGCTGGCTGTCCTCCAACGCGGCGATGTCCTGCCGCAGCCGGTTCTCCCGGGCGTCCAGGTCCGACAGGATCCGGACCAGGTCCTCCTGCCGCGTCGCGCCCAACGTCGGATCCGCCGACGTCGTCTTCAACTGCACCACCAGGGTGAACCCCAGCAGCGCCAGCAACACGGCGATCATCACCCCCGCCGCCGAGAACCGGGACCGCGCCGCCGACACCGGCGCCGGGTCGTCGCCCGGCTCCCCGGCCGCACCATCACCCGCCACCGCCCGGGACAGATCCACCGTCGCGTCCTCGACCGGCTGCCCGCCCTCGCCGGAACGCTCCACCGGCTCCGGCTCGTCCACCGGCACCAACGGGCTCAACTCGTCGGGATCCGGCGCATCCGGCCGCGGATCCGGCTCACCCGCCGGGCCCGCCGGCCGCGCCGGACCCGCCGGCTGCGGCCATCCCGTGCCGGTCTCGGTCTGCTCGTCGCTCATCGCCACAAACCTACGCCCGGAACAGGTGCCGACGGATCGCCGCCACATTTCCGAAAATGCGCACCCCGAGCACGACCACCACACCCGTGGAGAGCTGCCCGCCCACGCCCAACTGGTCCCCCAGGTAAACGATCAACGCGGCCACCAGCACGTTCGAGATGAACGACACCACGAACTGCTTGTCGTCGAAGATGCGGTCGAGCTTCGCGCGCACCCCACCGAAGACCGCGTCCAACGCGGCCACCACCGCGATCGGCAGGTAGGGCTGCAACGCCGCGGGCACGGTGGGATCGAGCCAAACCCCGAGAACCACACCGGCGACCAGCGCCAGCACCGCGATCATCGACCACCTCCGGAGGGGCTGGGAGACGTCCCCGAGTCGGACGACCCGGGACTTGCGGACCGGTCACCCGACGGAGAGGGGCTCGGGCTGGCCGGTGGCTCCGCGTAGCGTAGCTGCGGCTCGGGAGCCGCCGGCAGGGTGAGGTCGTCGGCCTCCCGCACGCCGAACGACAGGCCGGTCTTCTCGGCCACCTCCCGCATCAACGCGGCGTTGCGGCTCTGCTCGAAGCGGCGCTTCATCGACCCCGGCCCGATCGCGGACACCTCGTACGGCCCGGTCACCGGCCGGAAGTCGACCAGGATCGCCTCCCCCGCCGAGCGGATGGTCGACGTCGCCGTCAGCCGCTGCCCGTTGATCGCGATCGCCTCCGCGCCGGCGCCCCACAGGGCGTTGGCGACCCCCTGCAGGTCGCTGTAGAGCACCCGGGGCGGACCGGCGCCGGCACCGGTCACCGCGTCCGCGTTGCCCGGGGCGTCGGCCAACCGGACCACCACCCCGTCGCCGCGCACCCGGCCCACGCCGGTGCCCGCCTCCAGGTCCCGCAGCCGCGCCGCGGCCGAGCCACTCAACGCCGCGTCCCGCTCCCGGCTGACCTCCTCGCGCAGCTGATCGGCGCGCGCGGAGAGCTGGTCGGTCGCGCTCTCCCGCTCCTTGATCTGGGCCACCAGCCCCGAGCGGGCCTGACTGCGCCCCGGCTCGTCCTCCAACGTCTGCCGGTACGCCACGGCCAGCAGGAAACCGAGCAGCAGCAGCACGACGACGGTGACCGTACGGGCCGAGCGGGTCCGCCAGGCCGGAGGCGGATTCTCCCGACGGCGGGCCGCCGCGTCGGCGTACCCGGGGTCGAGCGGATTGCGGAACAGTTCGGTGAGGAAGTCAGGCGTGAACACCCGCGCGGGGCGCTCGCGCTCGTCCCGGTCGGCGCCCATGCCGGCGTCCCGGTCGCCGCTCATGCCGGGGCTCCCCCGCCGCGAGCCGCCCGGACCAGCCGGACCGCCTGGATCACGTACATCGCGCCGGCCACCCAGTAGAGCACCAGACCCCACCAGGCCAGGCCCCAGCCGATCGCGCCCGCCACCGTCGCCGCCCCGGACACCGCCGTCGCCAGCAGCAGGGTCGGGAACGCGGCCAGCAACAGGAAGGTCGCGGTCTTGCCGACGTAGTGCACAGGCGGCGGGCCGTAGCCGTAGCGGCGCAGCACCGCCAGCGAGCCGAGCAGCAGCAGCTCCCGAGCCAGCAGGGCCGCGGTGAACTGCCACGGCACCACGTCCCGCACGGTGAACGCGATCAGCGTGGCGAGGATGTAGAGCCGGTCGGCGAGCGGATCGAGCAGCTCGCCCAACCGGCTCACCTGGCGCAGCCTGCGGGCGACCCAGCCGTCGACCCAGTCGGTGGTCCCACCGATGGCGAGGACCACGACCGCGGCGACGTCCGCGTGTGGCACCAGGAGGAGATAGAGGAAGAGCGGCACGCCGAGCAGGCGTACGAAGCTGATCAGATTGGGCAGCGTGAGCACCCGGTCCCCGGCCACCGCACCGTCCGTGCCGCCCGAGGCCTCGGAATGCCCTGCCCCAGCCGGCCGACGCGACACCGAACCTCCTCCACGGCACGCCTCGACGCCCGGCGATCGTCGGGCGCTGCGGAGGACGTGCGCGCTGTCGGGCCGGCCACCGCCGGCGCCCCCTGCGGCCCCGTGGAACGGGACCTTCGCCTGAAGTCGGCCCACGATCGACGATCGCGGGCCGGGTGAGTTGCGCTGCCACTATATCGGGCCGTCGGTGCGGGGCCGTTGCCCCGAGGGCCGGCTTGCGGTGTGCCTGGCCGGATGTGGCGGAGGTCACCCCGCGTAGAGCGTCCTAGGACACTAGTTGAAGGGTCAGGCGGTGCGTACCGCCGAGTCGGTCTGCTGCTCGGCCGCCGCCGGCGGGGCGGCCTGGCCGAACGCGAGCAGCGCGAGCAGCAGTTCGTGCTGGGCGCGGGGCGGCATCCGGTCGAGTACCGCCTGCACCGCCCGGTGCCGCCGCTCGGTCAACTCGCGCAGCAGCTTCTCGGCGGCCGCGGTGGGGCGCAGCCGCACCTCGCGCCGGTCCCGCGGGTCCGCCACCCGGCGCAGCAGCCCGGTGGCCTCCAACCGGTCGCAGAGCCGGCTCGCCGAGGAGGGCACCACGTCCAGCAGCTCGGCCAGCCGGTTGACGTTCGTCCCCGGCCGGCTGCTGATCAACGACAGCACCCGCAGCTGGGTCGGGGAGACCGAGATGTGGTGCCGGGAGGCGGCCGAGTCGAGCACACCGACGAGCACTTCGGCGGCGGCGTCGATCGCCGCGGCGAGATCTGCAGGTCGCTCCATCCGATGTCCTCTGCCATCGTCCCGCTCGTGCCCGGCCGCGGCGGGGCCGCTCATCCGCCGTCCCGGCCGCGGAAACCGCGCCAGTCCAGGCACACCACGACGGCGTCGTCGCGCAGGTCGGTTTCCGCGTGGTAGGCGTGCAGTTCGCGCATCACCGTACCAACCGCCTCGGCGGCCGGCTGCAACCGCGTGGCCCGCATCGACCGGGCCATCGCCCGCTCGCCGTACGGTTCCTGCTCGGCCGGGGCGGCCGCCCAGACGCCGTCGCTGACCACGAAGAGGCGGTCGCCCGGAGCCAGCTCGAACTCCTGCAGGTCGTAGCGCGCCTCGGCGAACATGCCCAGCGGCAGCTGCTGCTCCAGCGTGATCTCCTCGACCGTGCCGCCGCGCAACCGCAGCACGTGCGGCGACCCCGCGTCGACCGCCCGCACCCGTCCGGAGCGGATGTCCACCTCGAGCAGCAGCGTCGCCACGTACCGCCGACCCCGGTGCTGGTAGTAGAGCGTGTCCGATGCCAGCTCGGCCTGCTCGGCGAGGCCACCGCCGGAGCGGCGGGCGTTGCGCATCGCGTTGACCGCGACGGCGGTGAGCAGGGACGCGGCCAGTCCGTTGCCGTCGCCGTTGAGCACCGTCACGGTCAGCCGGTCACCGTCCACCGACCAGTCGAAGTGGTCACCGCCTACCGTGTACGCCGGTTCGAGCTGCCCGGCGAGGTCGAACGCCCGGTGCGACACGCTGCGCCCGGGCAGCAGCTCCCACTGCATCTCGGCGGCCATGCTCAGCCGCTCCCGGCGCCGCGCCCGGCGGTAGCGGTCGGTCTCCCGGTCGGCTGCGCGCAATGCCACCGCCAGGTCGCCGGCGATGTCGGTGGCCCGCGTCTCGATGCTCCGACCGGGCGCGTCGGACAGCTCGATCAGCAGCACCCCGAGCCGCTCCCCCCACACCGACAGCGGCAGGTAGAGCCGGCACCGCCCGTCGTCGGCGGCGTCGCGGACCGGCTGCTGACTGCTGAAACAGCGCTGGGCCACCCCGTGGCAGGCGAGGAAGCCGGCCGCCGGCAGTTCCGGGTCGAGCACCGGCCAGAGCCCGCTGATCCGGTAGTCGGCCATGAAGACGTCGGTCCGGGTCGCGCCGAGGGCGGACCGGATGGCCTGATCGGCGGCCTCCACCAACTGGTCGGGTGGGGCAGCGCGGAGAGCACGCGACACCGAATCGGGCGCGTCCACCATGGTTGTTCCTCCGGGATACTTGCTGTAGGGCAAGCATCATACGGACAGGGTCCGACGGCCGGACGGCGCGGTGCCCGGCGACCCCCGAGGCGGGGAACGGCTAGTCGTCGCCCCGGACCGCGACCCCGCCGTGGAACGCGTCCGGCACCTGCGGCGGCGGCGCTTCCGGACGCCACCAGGTGACCGGGACGATGCCGTCGTCGGTCGGCGTCCAGCGGCCCAACAGCGGCCGGAACGCCGACGGCGGACGCATCCGGAACGCCGGCCCCATCATCGCCAACGCCTGCGGATAGCCGGCCAACTCCTCGGTGTCGAAGTCGACCGCCAGGCAACTGCCCGGCGCCGCCGCCGTGTACAACTCGTCGAGCGTACGGGCCAACGTGTCGTCGTCGAGGAACGCGGCCAGACCGAGGAAGACCACCCCCACCGGCCTCCTCCCCCAGCCCGGCACGAAACGGTGCAGCTGGGCCGGGTCGACCGTGCCGACATCGGTGGCGTCGCCGTAGCCGTAGCCGGCCCGGTCGCTGCCGGCCAGGATGCGCTGGCCGAGCCGGATCGTCACCGGGTCGACGTCGGTGTAGAGCACGGTGGCCTCCGGTGCCACCTCGTGCACGTTGCCCATCGTGGGCACCCCGGCGCCGAACACCAGGAAGTTGTCCACCCCGCGCGCCGCGATGGCCCGTACCGACCGGCCGAGGAAGGCGCGCAACGCCCGGAACACCGGCGCGCACGGCCCGTACGCCTGCTCGAAGGCCTGCGCCGCGGCCACGTCGACCGGGAAATGGTGCTCCCCGCCGAGCCAAAAGTCGATCATGCGCGCGGTGCTGGGCTGGTCGGGTTCAACCATCGATGACGCTCCCTCCCCGGTGGTCGTCGCCAGCGTACCGACCGGGCGTCCTGGGCGGTATCGCCCCGCCCGCGGCACCTCGGCCGGGATACTGGCGCAGGGTGGCTGGGAGGTGGGCGGTGAACTCGGCGGAGAGCGCGGCCGTGGTGGTCGGCGTGGACGGCTCCGAGCTGTCGCTGCGCGCGGTACGGCTGGCCGCGGCGGAGGCCGCCCGCCGACACCGGCCGCTGCGGGTGGTGCACGGGTTCATCTGGCCGCTGCTGCACGTGCCGCTCTCCGCCGCGCCGGACGGCCCACCCGGCGGCGGGCTGCGCAACCAGGCGGAACAACTGGTCGCGGCGGCGGTCGCCGAGGCCGAGGCCGCCGCACCCGCGGTACGGGTCTCCGGAGAGATCATCGACGGAGAGGCCGCGGCGGTGCTGCTCGGCGAATCGCCCACCGCCGCGCTGATCGTGCTCGGCGACCGGGGGCTGGGCGGCTTCACCGCCCTGGTGGTCGGGTCGGTGGCGATCCAGGTCTCCTCCTACGCCGACTGCCCGGTGCTGGTGGCCCGCGGCGCCGAGCGCACCGACGGGCCGGTGCTGGTCGGCGTCGACGGCTCGGAGCTCTCCGACCAGGCGATCGAGTTCGCCGCCGAGAGCGCGTCCGGCCGCGGCGCCGCGCTGCTCGCGGTGCACGCCTACCGCCATCCGGCCTCCACCGGCCCCGGCGACATGCAGCCGCTGGTCTACGACGAGGCGCAGCTGCACACCGACGAGGACCGGCTGCTCGCCGAGTCGATCAGCGGTGTCCGCGAGCGGTACCCAGACGTGCCGATCAGCCGCAAGGCGGTGCGCGGGAAACCCGGGGCGGTGCTGGCCGAGGCGTCCCGGCAGGCGCAGCTGGTGGTGGTCGGCGGTCAGGGGCGCGGCGAGTTCAGCGGGTTGCTGCTGGGGTCGGTGAGCCAGTCGGTGCTGCACCACGCCGACTGCCCCGTCGCCGTGGTACGCGCGCCCCGCTGAGCACGGTTGGCCCGCCGGCCAGCGGGTAGACGAGCGCGTACGCCATCGGCGACAGCGACCGGAGGAGGCAGTGATGCCAGGACCACGGCCGGGCAGCAACGCGTACGACAAGCAGCGGGCGCGGATACGCAACGCGATCGACGATTCCGGGCGGCGGGTGCCCGACGGCCGGGCGAACCAGGTCGCGAACCGGATCCTGCAGGAGGACCGTGGCCAACGCGGTGTGGTCCGCGGGGAACGGACCTACGGCCCGAAGGGTGAGCGCGAACCGGGCGACCCGAAGTGAGGACCGCGGACCTGGCCGACGGCGCCATTGCTGGCGCCGTCGGCACCACCGCGTTGAACGTCGTGACCTACCTGGACGTCGCGCTGCGGGCACGGCCGTCCAGCAGCACGCCGGACGAGGCCGCCGGGCGACTCGCCGGCGCGGCGCACCTCGACCTGGGGCCCCCGGCGAAGGCGACGAACCGCCGCTCCGGGCTGGGCGCCCTGCTGGGCTACGCCACCGGGATCGGTGTCGGTATCGGATTCGCGGTGCTGGCGCGTGGACGCCGGCAGCCGTTGGCGGCGGCCGGCGGTCTGTTGGGGGCCGGTGCGATGACGATGACCGACGGCTCGCTGACGGTGCTGCGGGTCACTGATCCGCGCACCTGGCGGCGTTCCGACTGGCTCGCCGACATCGTGCCGCATCTGGCGTACGGAGTGGCGACCGCAGCCACCTGGAACCGGCTGCGGCCGCCCGCGAAGCGCCGGGGCTAGCCCGGGTCGTTGCTCTCGTCGTCGGCCAGCGGCTCGCCCGTGGGGCCGTACGGCGACGCCTGTCCCTTCGGCACCGGCCTGCCCGCGTCCCCCTTCGAGGAGCCGCGGTTGAGTGGATGACCGGTCGGCTTCGGACCCTTGCTGTCCTGGCTCGTCGCGCCCTTGGCGTTGCGGCGCAACTCCTGCTGCTGCGGATTCACCATCGGTGTCTCCTTCCGGCTTGGCTGATCACGGGATCGACCGCCTCCGCAGCCGGTTACCCGCCGCCGTCGGCGGCATTCCGCCGGGGCCGGCGGGGCTAGCCGAGCGCCGGGCGGGTACACCCCGAGGATGGGTGACGAACGAGCGGTGGCGCGGGCCCTGCTGGACCGTCGGGGACGGACCTACGCCGAGGAGGCCGGCATCCAGCTCGCCGACCGGCCGGCTCCGCTGTACCAGCTACTCGTGCTGGCCACGCTCCTGAGCACCCGGATCCGGGCCTCGGTGGCGGTGGCCGCCGCGCGGGAGCTCTTCGCGGCCGGCTACAAGACCCCGCAGGCGATGGAGGCGGCGAGCTGGCAGCAACGGGTCGACGCGCTCGGCCGTGGCCACTACCGCCGCTACGACGAGCGGACCTCCACCATGCTCGGCACCGGCGCTCGGCTCTGCCTGGACCGCTGGCACGGCGACCTGCGCCGGCTGCACCGCGAGGCGGGCGGCGAGCCCGCCGGGCTGCGCAAGCGGCTCACCGAGTTTCCCGGCATCGGCCCGACCGGCGCGGACATCTTCCTGCGCGAGGCGCAGTCGGTCTGGACGGACCTGCGCCCGTTCGCCGACCGGCGTGCCCTGGCCGGCGCGAAGCGGCTCGGCCTGCCCGGTTCGCCGGACCGGCTGGCGGGCCTGGTCGGCGGCGCCGAGTTCGGGCGGCTCGCCTCGGCCCTGGTCCGGGTGGCCCTCGGCGAGGAGTCCGCCGGCGAGGTCACCCGCGTCGCGGCCACCCGCTGACCCGCTACTTCGCCGGCTGGCCAGGCTTGGTCAGGTGCCACACCAGCAGCGACGCGAGCAGGGCCAGCAGCACCAGCCCGCCGGTGAGCCCACGACCCTCGTCCGGGTCCCGGCCGGTGGTCCCGAAATAGATCACCGCGAGCCCGGCGAGCACCGTCAGAAACGTCCGAAGACCTCGGTCCTTCACGTACCGGACGGTACGAGCGGGCAGCGGCGACGGTGGCGGTTTTCGGGCAGATTCCCCCGTCCGGGGTGGCACCGGGGCAACGCGTCAGTCGGTCTCCAGGTCGTCCAGCGAGATGGCGTGCGTCATCAGCCAACGAGCCAGCGCCGACATCCCGAACAGCCAGAGCGGGGCCGACTCGGTGGTGCCGTTGGTGGCGAAAATGGCGAAGCGCAGGTCGGGCGCCCGGTACGCCTCGATCCGCCACCGGTGCTGCCTGTCGCGCCAGACCGCGGAAGGGTCCATGCCGTCACGGTAGGTGACGGCAGTGCGGTGGAAGGCGCCCTTCGACAGCGTGGGCCGCCATCCCCGTCACGCCGGCCAGCCCGGCAGGATGCCGACGAGCGTGGCACATTGCTGCCGCTGAGGTATCACGCCCACTCGCAACATCGCCGGGGCCGGCCACCAGCAGACCGCGCAGCGCGCTCAGGGCGCGGCGGAGACCACGACCCGGGCGTCGTCGGGCAACCGCCGGGTGAGGCCGCGCCGGTCCAACAGCTCCAGCAGCGGCACCGCCACCCGGCGGGTGGTGTCCAACGCCTGCCGGGCCGCGGAGAGGGTGAACGGCTGGGGCAGCCCGGCCAACACCCGGACCGCGTCGTTCGCGGCGTCCGGCAGCAGCACCACGTTCTCCGCCAGCCGCAGCAACGCCCCCGCCCGGACCGCAGCGCCGATCTCCCGGGGTCCCAGGCCCAGATCGGCCAGGTGGTCGGCTTCGGGCGCCCGGAACGGGCGGTCGCCGTACTCGTCGCGGATGCGCTGCACGGCCCGAGCCACCGGTGCGGGCAGCGCGTCGCCGCTCGTCGCGGTGACCCGGCCGGCGTGCACCCGCAGCGGCGGCCGGACCAGCGCCTCCACCAGCGCCCGGTCCGGCAGGGCGAGGCGCTGCCGCAGCGTCTCCACGGGCGCGCCGGGCTCCAGCGGGTGCTGCCGGGCGTGCCGGGCGACCTCGTCGACCAGCCGGGCGGCGAGCTGCCGCCAGTGCTCGGGATCGGCCAGCCAGTCGCCGGCCACCGGGCCGGCGTCGACCGGGACGCCCATCCGGGTCAGCTCCTCGGCCCGGGCCAGCCGCCGGCGGCGCAGCTCCCCGGCCAGGTCAGGTCGACCGTCCAGCCCGGCCAGCACCGTCGCGCGGGCCGCCGCCGCGCCCCGGCGGGCCAGCGGCGGTGGCGCCACGTCGAGCACGGTCACGCCGCCGGCGACGTGGTGGCGACCGGGGTCGCGCAGCAGCGCCCGGTCGCCGACGAGCAGCGGCAACGCTCGGGCCAGCCGCAGCCGGACGGTGTCCGGGCCGAGCGGGCGTACCCGCGCCGGCACCGCGGCCGAGCCGACGTGCAGCGTGAGAGTGGCCGGCAGGTCCGCCGCCGGGTCACCGGCGACCCGGACGTCCACCAGGTCGGTGCGGTGGAACCGGTCCGGGCTGAGCAGCGCGTCACCGCGGGTCAACCGGTCCCGCGCGGTGCCGCGCAGGTTCACCGCCACCCGGGCCACCGCGGTCACCTCGGACCGGGCCACGCCGAGCGACTGCAGGCCGCGTACCCGCACGGGTTCGCCGGTGCCGGCCAGCTCCAGCTCGTCGCCGACCCGCAGCCGGCCCGCGCCGAGGGTGCCGGTGACCACGGTGCCGCTGCCCCGGATGGTGAAGCTGCGGTCCACCCAGAGCCGCACCGGGGCGACCGGGGCCGGGGCCGGCTGCCGTGCGGCGAGCCGGACCAGCGCCGCGCGCAGCTCCGCCAGCCCCGCGCCGGTCACCGCGCTGACCGGGACCGCCTCCACCGCGCCGAGGGAGGTGGCGGCGATCTCCTTGCGCGCCCGGGCGGTCGCCGGACCTGGATCGGCAAGGTCCGCGCGGGTCACCGCCAGCAGGCCGTACGAGACGCCGAGCGCGTCCAGGGCGGCCAGGTGCTCGGCGGACTGCGGCATCCAGCCCTCGTCGGCGGCGACCACGACCAGTGCCGCCGGCACCGGACCCACCCCGGCGAGCATGTTCGGCACGAACCGCTCGTGCCCGGGGACGTCGACGAAGGCGACCGTGCCGCCGGAGGGCAGCGAGGTCCAGGCGAAACCGAGGTCGATGGTCATGCCCCGGCGGCGCTCCTCGGCCCACCGGTCGGGTTCCATCCCGGTCAACGCCCGGACCAGGGTGGACTTGCCGTGGTCGACGTGCCCGGCGGTCGCGACGACCCACACGTCAGTCGTCCCCCGGCACGGCCAGCACAGCCGCGCGTACCGTCTCGTCGGCCTCCGGTGGCACGCACCGCAGGTCCAACAGCAGCCGCCCGCGCACCACCCGGCCGAGCACCGGCGTGTCGCCGGTGCGCAGCGGCGCCGCGTACCGCTCGGGCAGGCTCAACGCCCACGAGTCCAGCTCCAGCCCGGGGGCGCCGCCACCGCCGACCACCGCCACCGCCGGCACCACCTCGGCCTTGCGGCCGTCGGCGCCGAGCCGGTCGCGCAGCCGTTCGGTACGCGCCCGCAGCACGCCCGCGTCGGCGTGCAGGGCCACCCACGTCGGGTTCTCCGGCCGCTGCAGGGTGGCGGCCAGGGCGGCGAGGGTGAGCTTGTCCACCCGCAACGCCCGGGCCAGGGGGTGCCGGCGCAGCCGCTCGACCAGCTCGGCGTCGCCGAGCAGCAGTCCGGCCTGCGGACCGCCGAGCAGTTTGTCACCGCTCGCGGTGACCAGCTGCGCGCCGGCGCGCAGGGTGCTGGCGGCGTCGGGCTCGTCGGGTAGCAGCGGATCAGCGGTCAACAGCCCGGAGCCGATGTCCACGACGACCGGCACGTCGAGGGTGGCCAGTTCCCGTACCGCGGCGGCGGAGGTGAAGCCGGTGACCCGGAAGTTCGACGGGTGCACCTTGAGCAGGAAGGCGGTGTCCGGGCCGACCGCGGCGGCGTAGTCGGCCAGGGTGGTCCGGTTGGTGGTGCCCACCTCACGCAGCCGGGCGCCGGTGCTCTCCAGCAGGTCCGGCAGGCGGAAGCCGTCGCCGATCTCGACCAGTTCGCCGCGGCTGACCACGATCTCCCGGCCGGCGGCGAGCGCGGTCGCGGCGAGTACCAACGCAGCGGCGCCGTTGTTGACCACGTGCACGGCGGCGGCGTCGGGCACGGCGGCGGCCAACGCGTCGATGGTGTTCCGGCCCCGGCGGGCCCGGCGGCCGGTGGCCAGGTCCAGCTCGACGTCGGTGTGCCCGGCGGCGGCGAGCAGCGCGCTGACCGCGGGGCCGGACAGCGGCGCCCGGCCCAGGTTGGTGTGCAGCACGACGCCGGTGGCGTTGAGCACCGGCCTGGGGGCCGGCGCCGGCAGGGTCGCCACGGCGGCGTCCGGTACCTCGTCGGGTGCTATCTCGCCGCGCCGGGCGCGGTCCTGGGCGTGCGCCACGGCGGCCTTGACCCGGCTCCGGCCGAGGGTGTGCACGGCGGCGGCCAGCCTGGGGTCGGCGAGCAGCACATCGGTGCGGGGTACGCGGCGACGCGGGTCGACCTGCCCGTCACGCATCGCGTCATCTCCCACTGCGGTTGGCGGAGACGGACGGGAATCGAACCCGCCTGGCCCGGGTCCCGGACCACACCGGTTTTGAAGACCGGGAGGGGCACCAGCCGCCTGAACGCCTCCATCGAGCATTTGACCACAGCGCCGCGGCGTCCGCGCGGGGAGGTCGGAAACCTCTCGGACCCCGCGGTCAGTCGGTGGTCGCGTCCCGGCGGTCCGCCCGCTCCCGCTGCGGCACCACCGTGTACTTCGGATCGCGGGCCGAGGCGACGCCGGCGTAGAAGACGCCGAACCGGGTGGCCACCGAGGCGGCGAGCAGAGCGGCGCCGGAGATCGCGGAGAGCACCCGGCTGCGCCGGCCGATCAGCGCGCCGGCCACCCCGGCCGCGGTGAGCGTGCGGCCCAGCCGCAGCATTCGGCCCGGCCGGCCGGTGCGGTAGGGCTCGCTGAGCAGACCGAGTCGGGTCTCCACCCGATGCGCGCCGGTGAGCTCCAGGGCCGCGCCGGCCACCGCCATCCGCCGGGCCGGGCCCGCCTGGCCGGGCGGCGCGGCGATCAGCCCGACCCCGGCGCCGCTGGCCAGCGCGCTGCCCGCGAAGATGGTCGGCAGTTCGGGGTACGCCTCATGCCAGGACGGCACGGCGGTGTCCGCGAGCAGGACCCCGGTGTACGTGGCCAGCGCCGGCGCGGTGACCGCGGCGGCCAGCCCGGCCGCGTGCCCCAACGGCGGCAGCAGCCGGCGTGCGACGCCGGGCAGTCCGCGCTCGGGCAGCCAGGGCGCGGCCTCGGTGATCGCGGCCAGGCCGGCGACCGGCCCGTAGGCGGTGAGGATCCAGGTGCCCACCGACATCGGCGAGGTCGGCTTCGCCACCCGCAGCATGTGGTGGAACCGCGCCGGCCGGCCCAGGTCCTTGATCAGGAAGACGGCGCTGGCGCTGACCGCGGCGAGCGCGGTGACCCGGCCGGCCCGGCGCAGCGCCGGCCGGCCGGTGAGCTGTCCGCCCGCGGCGAGCAGCGACGAACCGGCCGCGAGCCCGCCGGTGAAGAGGTACGCGGCGATGTCCCACTTCCACACCGGCGCCTTCAGGATCGGCCGGCCGTAGTAGGACGTGAACTCGGCCTCGGGAACTCGCAGCTCCTCGCCGCCCCCGCGACGGCCGCGGCGCCGTCCACCGCGCCCCGCCGTCCGATCCGGCCTGGGTGCCGGATCGGGCGCGTCACGGCCGACGCTGAGCTCGTTGGCCGGCGTACCGGCCGGCCCGGCCGGCGGTTCAGCTGGGTGGTCGCCCGACGCGGGATCGGCGCCGGGGGCGGTCAGGTCGGCGTCGAGGCGTTCCCGGAACCGGCGGAACCGGTCGCCGACCGGCGAGGGGTCGGCACTCACGAGGAACCTCCGACGAAGGCGACCACGGCGGCCGCCGCCATGGCGAGAGCGGCCAGGCCGGCGCGTTTCCACATCTTCGGCAGATCACGGGTGGTCACGACCGGATCCGGGGGCAGGCCGTACACCTCCGGCTCATCCAACAACAGGAAGAACGCCCCGTCACCACCCACACCATCGTTCGGGTCGTGCCCGTACAGCCGCGCCTCGGGCACTCCGCGCTCGTGCAGGGTCGCGACCCGCGTCGTGGCACGCTCCCGCAGCTCGTCGAGAGGTCCGTACTGGATCGACTCGGTGGGGCACGCCTGCGCACACGCCGGCGTCATGCCCGCGCCGAGCCGGTCGTAGCACAGCGTGCACTTCCACGCCCGACCATCATCCTTACGCTGATCAATCACCCCGTACGGACACGCCGAAATGCAGTAACCACACCCATTACAGATGTCCTCCTGCACCACCACCGTCCCGAACTCCGTCCGGAACAACGAACCCGTCGGACACACATCCAAACAAGCCGCATGCGTGCAGTGCTTACACACATCCGACATCATCAACCAGCGAAAATCGCTACGCCCCTCCACACCGGTACCCCGACCCGGCGGCTGCGCCCCCGGCATCCCCAGGAACTGCGGCGCCTGGCCGGCCTCGTCCGGCACCGGTCCAGCGTCGCCCGGCACCTGGCCAGCCTCGCCGGGCGCCGGTCCAACGTGGCCCGGCCGCTCGCCGGCGGCGACCGGGTTGCCGAGCACGTCGACCGGCCCGCCGGCCATCCGGGCGGCGGCCGACGGTGCGCCCGTCGGCAACCCCGGGTCCGTGCCGGTCCGGTTGCCGGTGCCGGCCGCGAGGGCGGCCGACGCCGCGCTGACCGGCTCCCCGGTCGGCGTCCCCGCGAACGGCGGGCTGCGGTGCCCGGCTGGGCGGGGCTGCTCGATGAACGCCACGTGCCGCCACGAGTTCGCGGTCAACGCGCCGGTGTTGTCGTAGGACATGCCCAGCAGGTCCAGACCGGAGCCGGGTACCCCGTTCCACTCCTTGCAGGCCACCTCACACGCCTTGCAGCCGATGCAGACGCTGGTGTCGGTGAAGAACCCCATCCGCGGGGGCGCGGACGTCCAACCGGCGTCCGGCGCCGGGTCCAACGGCCCGTACAGGCTGTTCGGGTCAGGAATCATCGCGCCCCTCCCCGTCGATGTCGCTGGTGACCACCGGGACGTTCCGGCCCGGCGTGATGCCGGCCCGGCGCTGATACTCGGCCACCAGGTCGAGCAGGGCCGGCCCGGTGGGACGGCGGCCCGGCCGCACATCGCAGGTGCCGACCTTGCTCTCCTGGATCAGCACGTTCGGGTCCAGGGTGATGCCGAACAGGTCGTTGGCCGAGTCGCCGGTGACCAGGCCCTGGTAGCCGAAGTGGTAGGGCAGCCAGATCTGGTGGATGATCCGGCCCTCCACCCGCAGCGGGGTGAGCCGGTCGGTGACCAGCACCTTCGCCTCGATCACCGCCCGGCCGCTGACCAGGTGCGCCCAACCCAGGTGGTCCAACCCCACCTCGGCGGCCAACTCCGGCGACACCTCCACGAACATCTCCGGCTGCAACTCCGCCAGCGGCCGCACGGTGCGGCTCATCCCTCCGGCCGTGTGGTGCTCGGTCAGCCGGCTGACGCTGAAGACGTACGGGAAGACCTGACTGTGCTCCTCCGGCGGGCTCGGGTTCACCGAGTTCGCCGGATGCGGATACACCTTGCGGGTCGGGTTGGCCTGCTGCCGGTAGAGCGGGTTACGCACCGGCGACTCCGCCGGCTCGTAGTGCGTCGGCAGCGGCCCGTCCAGGACGCCGCTCGGCGCGTAGAGCCAGCCCTTTCCGTCGCCCTGCATGATGAACGGGTCGTCACCGGCGATGCCCTCCGTGCCGGACGCGCCCGCCGGAGGCCGGTACGACGGTGGCTTGGTCTTCTCGAAGTCCGGCACGTCGTAGCCGGTCCACTCGCGCTTCTCCGGATCCCACCAGACGAACTTCTTGCGCTCGCTCCACGGCCTGCCGTCCGGGTCGGCGGAGGCACGGTTGTAGAGGATCCGCCGGTTCGCCGGCCAGGCCCAACCCCACTCGGCAGCCACCCAGTCCTGTTCGTGGCGGGACTTGCGCCGGGCCGCCTGGTTCACACCGTCGGCATACACCCCGGTGTAGATCCAGCAGCCGATCGCGGTGGAGCCGTCCGCGCGGGCCTCGGCGAACGTGGACAGTGGACGGCCGGTCGCCACGTCGTACCCGTTGATCTCGCGCAGCACCGACTCGGCGCTCGGCTCGGCGAGCGGGCCGTGCGTGGGGTAGTCCCAGGTGAGGTCGAGCAGGGCCCGGTCGCGGGGCAGCGCCGAGCCGGCCAGCTTCTCCCGCAGCTTCCGGCCCAGGTGGTAGAAGAACCACAGCTCGGAGCGGGCGTCGCCCGGTGGCTCGACGGCCTTCTCCCGCCACTGCAGCAGCCGCTGGGTCTGCGTGAAGGTGCCCTCCTTCTCCACATGCGAGGCCGCGGGCAGGAAGAACACCTCCGTCCGGCACTCTTCGGGCACGATCTCACCGGTGGCCACCTCGGGGCCGTTCTGCCAGAACGTCGCGCTCTCGATCATGAACAGGTCGCGGACCACCAACCAGTCCAGGTTCGCCATGCCCAGCCGCTGAGCACGGCCGTGCGCCGAACCGACGGCCGGGTTCTGACCGAGCAGGAAGTAGCCCTTGATCTTTCCGTCGATCATGTCGAGCACCTGCTGGTAGGTGCCGTGATCACCGGTCATGCGGGGCATGTAGCCGTAGCAGTAGTCGTTCTCGGCCGTCGCCGCGTCCCCCCAGTACGCCTTGAGCAGGCTGGCGGCGAACGATCCTGCGTTACCCCAGAAGCCCTTCTGACCCGGGTGCCGGATGCTGTCGACCCACTCGTCGAAGGTCGGGTGGTCGGCGTGGTGCGGCATCGGCAGATAGCCCGGCAGCAGGTTGAACAGCGTCGGGATGTCCGTCGATCCCTGGATGCTGGCGTGCCCGCGCAGCGCCATCACTCCCCCGCCCGGGCGCCCCATGTTCCCGAGCAGCAGCTGGATGATCGCGCCCGTGCGGATGTACTGCACGCCCACGCTGTGCTGCGTCCAGCCCACCGAGTAGATCAGCATGCCGGTGCGCTCCCGGCCCGAATTCCGCGTCCAGGCCTCGGCCAGCTCCAGGAACTTCTCCTGCGGAATACCGCAGACCCGCTCCACCATCTCCGGGGTGTAGCGGGCGAAGTGCCGCTTCAGGATCTGGTAGACACAGCGCGGATGCTGCAACGTCTCGTCCCGCCGGGTCTGCCCGCCCACCTCCGCGCCGTGCGATTCGTGCCGCAGGCCGGCGGCGGTGTCCCGCTCCTTGGCGGTGTGCCCGCTGCCGGACGAGCCCTCGTGCCCCTCGTACTGCCAGCTGTCCTGCACGTAGCTGCCGGTCGCCGGGTCGAACCCGGAGAAGAAGCCGTCGCCGTCCTCGGTGTCGGTGAACTGCTCGCTGACGATCGTGGCGGCGTTCGTGTAGGAGAGCACGTACTCCCGGAAGTCCAGCTCGTTCTCCAGGATGTAGCGGACCACCCCACCCAGCAGAGCGATGTCGCTGCCCGCCCGGATCGGCAGGTACGCATCGGCCACCGCGCTGGTCCGGGTGAAGCGTGGGTCGACATGGAACACCTTGGCGCCGCGCCGTTTGGCCTCCATCACCCACTGGAACCCGACCGGGTGCGCCTCGGCCATGTTCGAACCCTGGATGACGATGACGTCAGCGTTGGCGATGTCCTGCTGGAAGTCCGTCGCACCGCCACGACCGAAGCTGGCCCCCAGACCGGGGACGGTGGCGGAGTGTCAAATACGCGCCTGGTTCTCGATCTGCAACGCGCCCATCGCGGTGAACAACTTCTTGATGAGGTAGTTCTCCTCGTTGTCCAGCGTCGCCCCACCCAGACTGGAGATCCCCAGTGTCCGGTTGAGTGGCCGTCCCTCGCTGTCGACATCCTCCCAGGTCTGCTCGCGGGCGGCGAGGATCCGGTCGGCGATCATGTCGACGGCGGTGTCGAGCTCGAGATCCTCCCACTGCGTCGAGAACGGCCGCCGGTAGCGGACCTTCGTCTGGCGCAACGGACTGGTCACCAGACTCTTGCTCGCGGCGCCCTTCGGACAGAGCCGACCACGGGAGATCGGACTGTCCGGATCCCCCTCGATCTGACTGACCTGCCCGTCCTTGACGAACACCCGCTGACCACAGCCCACCGCGCAGTAGGGGCACACCGACCGCGCCGTCGAATCCGCGGTCTCGGTACGCGCCGTCAACTCCGCCGACCGAGCCGACTGGGCGGCGGCACCCCGACCCAACGGGTCGGTGCCGGTGAGCTGCCGGTAGACCGGCCAGCCCTCGATGAAGGTACGCAGACCCATCCGCGAACCTCCCTCCCCAGGGTCGACGTCGACCCCAAGAACATAAGCCAGCCGGCATGCTCCCGCGACCCGGGGAGACCCCGACTTCACACCCGAGCGCGTTGCGGTGCGGCGAGCGGGGCCCGGCGGTGCGCGGCGCGGCGCGGCGGTCGGAGATGTGGCGGGGCGGGCAGGCTGCGGGTTGACGGGTGGTGCGTAGACAGCGTCGCCCCCGGCCTGGTGGCCGGGGGCGACGCTGGGGTGTCGGTGTGCAGGTCGCCTCGCGGCGAGTGGCACGAACGCGGCTCCAGCCGAACGGTAGTCCGCGACGGCAATTATCAAGTGAGGCCCGGGGACACAGGACACACCGACACTCCACACAACCTACCCACACCCCCACGCATTCCCACCCCTCAAAACCAGATCCACACCCGCCACCCGTCCCCGGTCCAGCACCCGCAGTGGGCGCCCGCCGGCGACCTGTTTCCCGACGCGTCGCCGGGTGACCTGTTCGCCGACAGGGTGCCTGGGACGACCTGTCCGCCCACGGGGCCGCTCAGGTCGCCGCCGGGGGGCGACCTGTTCACCGACGGTGCCGCTGGTCGCTGCCGGGGGGACCTGTTCGCCCACGGTGCCGCTCAGGTCGCCTACCAGCGCACGGGTCGCGGTCGGGGTACGCCACGCGGGGCGAGACGCACTCGGGCCGGCGTGACGCGCAAACCCCGGCCCGCCGGCGCACTGGAGATTGGAGATCTTGGACAGTTTCCGTTCGCGGTTGACGGTAACTGTCCAAGATTGGCGGCGAAGACGCCGCTGGCCGGCACCCGTGTCAGGGTGCCGGCCAGCGGTCAGATCGTGCTGTGTCAGTTGTTCCAGTGCTGGGCGACGAGGTCGG
>NZ_JBEZFU010000011.1:0-225531 GCF_040649635.1 Micromonospora sp. NPDC048909
TCAACCACACCCTCACCCGGGCCGCCCTGCGCGCCACCGAGGCCGGCGACTACGACGTCATCCACGCCCACGACTGGCTGGTCGCGCACACCGCGATGACGTTGCGCGAGCACCTGGACATCCCGCTGGTCACCACGATCCACGCCACCGAGGCGGGCCGGCACCAGGGTTGGCTGCCCGAGGAGATGAACCGCACCATCCACGGCGTCGAGCAGTGGCTCAGCACCGAGTCCGGCCGGGTGATCGTCTGCTCGGGCTACATGCGTGACGAGGTGACCGGGCTCTTCGGGGTGCCGGCCGGGCGGGTGGACGTGGTGGCCAACGGGGTCGAGCCGCACCGCTGGCGGGCGTCGCGCAGCGCGGTGGCCGCCGCCCGGGCCCGGTTCGCCGGGGACGGTCCGCTGGTCACCTTCGCCGGCCGGCTGGTCTACGAGAAGGGTGTGCAGCACCTGCTCGCCGGGGTGCCCCGGCTGCGGGAGCGGCACCCCGGCCTGCGCGTGGTGATCGCCGGTGACGGCCCCTACCGGGCCGAGTTGGAGGCCGACGTGCACCGGCTCGGCCTGGCCGGCGCGGTCAGCATGCCCGGCTTCCTGGGCGGAGCCGAGCTGCCCGCGGTGATGGCGGCGTCGGACTGTTTCGCGGTGCCGAGCATCTACGAGCCGTTCGGCATGGTCGCCCTGGAGGGGGCGGCGGCCGGCGCCCCGCTCGCGGTCGCCGCGACCGGCGGGCTGGCCGAGATCGTCGAGCCGGGGGTGACCGGAATGACCTTCCGGCCGCAGGACCCGGACGGGCTGACCGAGGCGGTGCACGCGCTGCTCTCCGACCGGGACCGGGCGCGGGCGCTGGCCCGCCGGGCCCGCGCGATGGTGCACGAGCAGTACGGCTGGGCGGCGATCGCGCACCGGACCGCGGCGAGCTACGGGGCCGCCATCGCCACCGCCCCGGCGTTCACGACCGAGCGCGCCGCCCAGCGCATGTCGGCCGGTCGCGCTCTCCCGCCGGTCGCCGCCGGCAACCTCCTCGCCGCCGCCGGCCTGCGCTGAGGTTCGCGTCGACGGGGCAGCCCCGCCTGACCTAGGCGTCGGCGGGGCAGCCCGGCCCCGCCGACGCTGTCGAACTGCTCCAGATATGAACCGCTGATCAGACCGCGCTCCCCCGGTTCGCGTGGGTCATCGTGTCGTCTGGTCGACGCGGGGTGCGATGACTCGCAGGAGCGGTAGGGCGATGAGCAGGGCGATCGCAACCAGGAGGCCGCTGACCCACACCGGCCCGAGGTCACCAGCATTGGCACCGAGGGTCGCTGCTGCCACGACGGGGCCGCCAGCAGCACCGATGTTGAGCGCCGCGGTCGCATACGACCCTCCCATGGTGGGGGCGCCCGCCGCCGCGTAGAGCACTCTGGCGATCAGGGTGCTGCCCAACGCGAAGGAAAGCATGCCCTGCACGAACACGAGGAGCAGAAGCGCCACCGGCCGGGCAGCCAGGGTTGCCAGCGCCACCCAGCCGAGCAACAGCAACGGGCCACCGACTGCGATCACGATGCCGGGACGCTTATCGGAGAACCGTCCCGCGAGGGTGACGCCGGCAAACGACCCGACACCGAAGAGCACCAGCACGACCGGGACCCACAGCTCGCCCAGGTCGGTGGTGCCGGTCACGATCGGCGCCAGGAAGGTGAACGTCGCGAAGGTGGCAGCGTTGACCAAGGCACCGAGCAGCATGACCAGGACCAGCCTGGGCATGGCGAGCTGGGCGAGCTCACCCCGCAGGGACGAGCCAGCCGGAGTGCCCTGAGGGGTCGTTCCGGCACGGGCCGGAATGCTCCTCACGACGCCGTAGGCAGCGGGCACGCAGAGTAGTGCGATCGCCCAGAAGGTTGCCCGCCAGCCGAGCAACGTGCCGAGTAACGCACCGCCGGGAACTCCGGCGATGGTGGCCACCGTCGTACCGGAGAGCAGCACCGCCAGCGCACGCCCTTTCTGATCACTTGCGACGAGCGTGGCCGCCGTGCTCAGTGCCACAGCCAGGAAGCCCGCGTTGGCCAGGGCGGCGATCACCCGGGTGACGAGCAGGACCGCGAAACTCGTCGTGAGGGCGCCCACGACGTGGGCCGCGGCGAAAACCAGCACGAAGCCCAGCAGACTGGGCCGGGCCGGCCACCGGCGTGCAAGCGCCGCCATCAGCGGCGCGCCGGAGATCATCCCGACAGCGAACGCCGAGGTCAGAAGCCCGGCGGCCCCGACTGACACGTCGAGGCTCGTGGCGATGTCCGGCACCAGGCCGGCGAGCATGAACTCCGAGGTACCCATGGCGAAGACCGCCACGGCAAGCAGGTAGAGCGGCAGAGGCATCGAGAGCTCCGAGGTGAGAGAGAACGAGGAGACGTCTCGTCACCGCGGCCAGCCCCAAGGGTGCGCGTGAATGTCCTACGCAGCGAGAACCGCTTGGCAGCGGACTAGGAACTCAGCGGTTCCGGGGGCTGACGGCGTGACCGAAAGCCCCCACCTTGGATGCCTCAGGGCTCGACATGGCGCCAACACTACGCAGCACCACCGGTCATCCCGCTACCCGGTTCCTCGCGCGGGTCGTCGGCCTCGTCCCGATGACGCGGCCAACCGCCGCGGGCTCGACCTCCGGGCCCGGCCCGCCCGGTCCAGATATGGAGCAGTTCGACAGCGACCAGCACGAGCGGCGGCACCGCGGACAGACCCGCAACCGGGCGTCACGCTCAGCCCCGCAAAGCGACGCGACCGTCCTCGGATTGCTCACCTCCCGCAGACGCGGCAGACCGCCGACCCGAGTGGGTCGGCGGCCTGCCGGTGGTGGAGCCGAAGGTCAGCGGTTGCCGAAGGGCACGTAGTCCCGCTCGGGCGAGCCGGCGTAGACCTGCCGCGGACGGCCGATCTTGGTCTCCGGGTCGTTGATCATCTCGCGCCACTGGGCGATCCAGCCGGGGAGCCGGCCCAGGGCGAAGAGCACCGTGAACATCTTGGTCGGGAAGCCCATGGCCTTGTAGATCAGGCCGGTGTAGAAGTCCACGTTCGGGTAGAGCCGGCGGGAGACGAAGAAGTCGTCGGCGAGCGCGATCTCCTCCAGCTCCATCGCGATGTCCAGCAGCGGGTCCGGCTTGGCCATCCGGCCGAGCACGTCCTGAGCGGCCTTCTTCACGATGGCGGCGCGCGGGTCGTAGTTCTTGTAGACCCGGTGGCCGAAGCCCATCAGCTTGACGCCGTCCTGCTTGTCCTTCACCTTCTGCACGAAGGAGCGGACGTCGCCGCCGTCGGCCTTGATCTTCTGGAGCATCTCCAGCACGGCCTGGTTGGCGCCGCCGTGCAGCGGG
Organism: Micromonospora sp. NPDC048909; assembly: GCF_040649635.1. Lineage (NCBI taxonomy): Bacteria > Bacillati > Actinomycetota > Actinomycetes > Micromonosporales > Micromonosporaceae > Micromonospora > Micromonospora sp. NPDC048909. The sequence goes on from NZ_JBEZFU010000011.1 coordinate 3,341, forward strand.
CCGAAGAGCGCGTTCACGCCGGCCGAGACCGAGGCGAACAGGTTGGCGTTGCTGGAGCCCACCAGCCGGACGGTCGAGGTGGAGCAGTTCTGCTCGTGGTCGGCGTGCAGGATGAAGAGCATGTCCAGCACCCGGGCCATCACCGGGTCGACCTCGTACGGCTCCGCCGGCACGCCGAAGGTCATCCGCAGCAGGTTGTCCACGTACCCCAGCGAGTTGTCCGGGTAGAGCAGCGGCTGCCCGATCGACTTCTTGTAGGCGTACGAGGCGATGGTCGGGACCTTCGCCATCAGCCGGACCGTGGAGATCTCCACGTGCTCGGAGTCGAACGGGTCCAGGCTGTCCTGGTAGAAGGTGGAGAGCGCGCTGACCGCGGACGAGAGCACGGCCATCGGGTGGGCGTCCCGGGGGAAGCCGTCGAAGAAGCGGCGCATCTCCTCGTGCAGCAGCGAGTGCCGGCGAATCCACTCGGTGAACTCGTTCAGCTGCTGCTCAGTCGGCAGCTCACCGTAGATGAGCAGGTAGGAGACCTCCAGGAAGGAGGACTTCTCAGCCAGCTGCTCGATCGGGTACCCCCGGTAACGCAGGATCCCTGCGTCGCCGTCGATGTAGGTGATCGCGGACGAGCACGACGCGGTGTTGACGAAACCGGGGTCGTACGTCGTCAGCCCGGTCTCCTTCAGCAGCTTGCTCACCCCGATACCACCGGGGCCTTCGACCGCGGAGTGCACCGGCATCGACAGCTGCCCACCGGGGTGATCGAGCTTGACTTCCGTCATGTGGTTCCTCGCTTCGCCGGCAGATCTACGTTGAATTGCCTTCGCTTCTACCGTAATTGCGGTTCCCGGGACACCGCCCACCGTGGTTCGGCGGTGAGGTATGCGTCACCCGATTCCCGACCGGAGGGCTGGGAAACCCGACGAACGGTACCCACCGGTTCAGGAGAGCGCGAGATGGCGCAGCCCGCCGTCACCGGCGATCTGGTAGACGTCGAGCTTGTTCGGCCCGGCGTGGAAGAGCCGGTCGTCGGCGAGCAGGGCGGCGAAGCGTCGGCCACCCTGATCGGGGGGCACCACCGGCACCACCGCGCCGATCCGGCCGTTGACCGCCACCGCCAGCAGCGTGCCGTCGGGTAGCGAATCCGGGACGTCACCCCAGACCAGCGCCGGCAGCGCGCCGGTGTCGGGGTCGGTGGCGCGGAACGCGGCCAGGTCGGCGACCCGGGCCGACCCGCCGGCCGCCGGGCCCTGCCGCACGGTCGTGCCGACCAGGGGGTGCGCGGCCGGCAGCGGCGGGGGCGTCGGCACCCCGTCCGGGATGGTCACCGGCTCCCCCGGCCGGTCGTAGAAGTGCTTCTGGCCGGGCGGCCGGGGCGCCGAGCGGGCCGAGCGCCCGTCCACCCGCCACGGCAACCGGATGCCGGCCTCGTCGGCCACGGTCGGCAGCAGGTCGACGTGCTCCCAGTTGCGGTCGTCGACCCGGCCGGCGCGCTGGCCGGGCTCCTTGACGAACATCGGCACCCAGGCCACCTCACCGGGGGCGGCCTTGATGGCGTCCATGCCACGACCCTGGAAACCCTTGCTGAAGCTCACCCCGTGGTCGGCCGTGACCACCACCATCGCCTGGTCGTAGAGGCCGCTGGCGCGCAGCGTGCGCAGCGTCTCACCGATCAGCCGGTCGGTGTAGCCGAGCTGGGCCAGGTGCCGCTGCCGGGCCAGCTCCACCCAGCCGGCGCCGTCGTTCGGCAGGTCGTCCGGGGCGTCGTAGCGAACCCCGGAGGGCAGGAAGGCCCACGGCGAGTGCGGCATCAGCAGGTGCAGGAAGTGCAGCGTGGGGCGGGGGGCGGGCTTCAACCCGGCCAGGAAACTGGTGAACCGGGCGGGTTGGTTGTCGTCCAGGCTGTCCCAGCGGAACTTCGGGTCGGCCGGCACCGACTCGGCGGCGTCCAGGCCGGCCTCCGTGCGGGTCTGCTCCCGGTAGGAGTCCTCCGGGTCGACCCGGCTCTCCTGCGGCGCGGTGACCTGACCCAGCAGCCGCCCGGTCTCCCGGACCAGCACGCCGAGCCCCTGCTCCGGGGCGACCGGCTGTTCGCAGCGGCTGGGCGGGCAGAGCCGGGTGATGCTCTCCTCGGCGCGGATGTCGTACAGGCCGCCGAAGGCGGTGAAGAGGTTGTCCGGGTACTGCGAGTAGTGCGGCGCGACGCCACGCGCCGGATATCTGCCGGTGAGCATCGCCGGCAGCGCGTAGGGCGTCCAGCCGCTCACCCCGGTGGCGTTGCGGTACCAGGTCGAACCGCCGGCCAACTCGGCGAAGTGCGGGAACCGCGCGGCGTCGACGCGGCCGTCCGGGCCGAGCAGCGAGACCAACGGCAGTTCGTCGAGGACGAGCATGACCACCGGCGGGTGCACGGCGGTCGCGGCGGTACCGGCGGCGCCGTCCGCGGCGCGCGGCAGGACCAGCACGGAGCTGGGCGAGGCGGCCAGGAAGAGCCCGACGAAGACCAGCGGGCCGACGGCGGCCAGCCGCAGCACCCGGCCGGGCGCCCGCCACCGCCGGTGGGCGGCCGCCCCGAGCGCGCCGAGCGCCACCGCGGCCAGCAGCAGCGGTACGCCCCGCAGCGGCGTGCCGTGCCGGCCGACCTGCACGGCCAGCGCGGCGAGCAGGGCCCCCACCAGCACGGTGTGCGTCACCGACCGGGCGGCCCGGCCGGCCAGCCGGCTCAGCGCGCCGAGCAGCGCCGGTGGCACGGTGGGCACCACCGCGACCAGGGCCACCAGAAGCAGGATGTCCGCCCGGTGGGCGCGGTGGAAGAGGAAGAAATCGGGGCTGCGACCGAGCACGTCCAGCAGCGGCTGGGTGACCACCAGCCCGACCAGCGCCACGATCTCCAGCAGCCGGCCCAGCTCGGCCCGCGCGCCGAGCAGCCAGCGCCGGCGTCGCTCGCCCGCCGATGCGGTGCCGCTCGGCGGCGCGACATCGTCGGCCGGGCCCGGCGGTGGACCGCCGGTGGGTGCCGGCTCAGCCACCCACGACCGCCGTGTACAGGGTCCGGGTGCCCGACGGCAGCTCCGCACGCCGGGCGATCCGGCAGCGCGCCGCCAGCAGCCGTTCGAACTCTTCGCGGCGGTAGTCCGGGAAGAGGCCGTCGGGCTTGTTCGCCAGCAACCGCCGGGCCATCGGGTCGTCCGGGTGGACGAACTCCACCACGATCCGCGCGCCGGGCGTGCCGGGGCCGGCGAGCCAGTCCACCACCTCGGGCAGCGGTACGTTGCGGCCGATCGCCAGGTGGTGCACCACGGCCAGGGCGAGCACCACGTCGGCGGCGGCGGCCCGGTCGGCGAAGGAGGCCCGCTCGACGCCGCGCCAGCCACCGCCGGGCGACGGGTCGGCGAGGTCCATCACCAGCGGCAGGATCCGCTGCTGCCGCTCCTCGCGCAGCGCCCGGTAGAGCGCGTCGGCGACGGCCGGGTCCTGCTCGACGGCGACCACCTGATCGGCGTGCTGGGCGGCGAGGCGGGCGTAGCGGCCGTCGTTGGCACCGAGGTCGAGCACCAGCCGGGGCCGGGGGCCGTCGGCCAGCGCCGCGGTGACGAAGCGTTCCTTGGCCACCCGGTCCTGGGACGAGTATCCGCAGGTGCGCTGGTAGTCGGCCCAGTGGCTGGTCGCCGGGCGCCGGTCGAGCCGGCGGACCAGCTTCTCGATGCCGCGTACGGTGGCCAGCGCCAGCTCGCGGGAGTAGCCGGCGGCGCGCAACTGGGCGCGCACGTCGGTGGTGCTCGCGGCGGCGTTGCGGCTCTGCATCGCCCCGTGCAGGTGCAGGTGGGTCGGTACGCCGGGCAGCAGCCGCCGGGCGCCGCGGAACAGCGGCCGGAGCTGGTCGGCCTCGATGCCGTCCACCCGGGCCCGCAGCCACGGCTGGAAGTCCACCCCGAGGTGCGCGGTGAGCAGCAGCGGGTAGAGCAGGGTCTGGCAGAACTGGCGGTAGCCGGCCCAGGGTTCGCCGTCGCGTACCGGCTCGAAGGAGCCGACGTCGATGAAGACCGGTTCGCTGCCGCGCCACTGGAGGTTGTAGGCCGAGCCGTCCTTGGTGGTGAACCCGGCGGGCAGCGCCGCCCGGAGGATCTCCAGGTGCAGCAGCGCGGCGTCGCGCAGCATGCTGAACGACCACTCGTACGGGTGGGAGATGAAGGGGATCCGCTCGTGACGCAGCACGGCGGCCCACGGGGTGTCGGTGGGCACCCGGGCCGGCTCCATCGCCTCGGTGCCGCAGACCTTGCCGGCGGCGAGCAGCGCGGTGAAGAAGTCGGTGCCGGCCAGCGCGCGCCAGTCCTCGGCCGCCCGCGCGTCGAGGCCGCGAAGCACGTCGTCGCCGGCGTGGAAGACGCGGTTGGCCGGGTCGCGGAAGGAGCCGGGTTCGGGCCGCAGGCCCGCGGGGGAGATCGCCATCGCCGGTGCCGGCCGGGTCAGCGGTGGTCGGTGGGCTGCCGGCGGAACCGGTCGACCAGTCGCCGCCAGTAGAGCTTGGCGGCCACCGCGACGCCGGCGACCCCGCCGACCACCGCCTGCACGATCAGGCTGCCGGACCCCGCGTCCAGGTAGGCCAGATGGATCACCGACCGCTCCTTCCCCTCGCCGTCATGTCACCGGCGTCCCGAGCGGTAGAGCCTGAGGCTTTTGACCCGGAAAGCCGGACTTGTCTGCCACCGTACGCCGATCATCGTCGCCGTGAGGGCACACCGGACACTCGTCCCCCGTCCGTTTCGTTCAAGACATCCGGCGGTGCGATCCCTAGCGTGGGACGGCATGACGCTCCGATTCGACTTCATCGGCCTGGCCACCACGGACATGGCCCGCACCCTCGACTTCTACCGCCGGCTCGGGCTGGACATCCCACCCGGGGCCGAGTCCGAACCGCACGTGGAGGCCACCCTCACCGACGGCGTCCGGATCGCCTGGGACGACGTGACGATGATCCGCTCCTTCAACCCGGACTGGACGCCGCCGACCGGCAGCCCCCGGATCAACCTCGCCTTCCGCTGCGCCGACGCGGCCGAGGTCGACCGCCGGTACGCGAGGATGACCGAGGCCGGCTTCCACGGCGAGCTGAAGCCCTGGGACGCCTTCTGGGGGCAGCGCTACGCGGTGCTGCACGACCCCGAGGGCAACGGCGTCGACCTCTACGCCGCGCTCGCCCAGGGGTGAGCGCCCCGCTCAGCCCGCCAGCAGCGCGGTCGGCGGGACACCGGCCAGGTCCCGCACCTCGCGGCTGAGGTGCGCCTGATCGGCGTAGCCGCACGCGGCGGCCACCTCGGCCAGCGTCACGCCGGACCGGGCCAGGTCCAGCGCCCGGCGCATCCGCAGGATCCGGGTGAGCGTCTTCGGGCCGTACCCGAAGAGGCGCCGGCTGCGGCGGTGCAGGGTGCGCGGGTCCAGGTCGACCTCGGCGGCGATGGCGGCGACCGGCACGCCGGCGGCCGCGGCGGCGGCGACCCGGGCCCCGAGCCGGTCCGGTCCGCCGGCCGCCCGCAGCCGGGCGGCGGCGAGCGCCGGCAGCACGGCCGCCGGGTCGGCGGCGGCCCGCTCGGGCAGGTCGGCCACCGCCCGGTCGCCCCAGAGCGCGGCGAGCGGCACCCGGGCGTCCCGCAGCTCGTCGGCCGGCACACCGAACACGGCAGGGCCGACGCCCGGCGGCAGCCGGAGCCCCACCCACCGCTCCCCCGGCGCGCTGACGCTCACGAACGCGGTCCGGTCCGGGCCGGCCACCAGCAGCCCGGCCCGGCTGGACCAGAGCAGGTCGACGCAGCCGTCCGGCAGCACCCGGCTGATCCGCTCGCCGCCCGGGTTGGCGCTGGTCCACAGCACGGCGCCGGCGACGCCGGCCGGGCGCTCCCGGTACATGCCGACCAGCCTGCCACGCCGGCGGCGCCCCGGACGACACCGAACCCCCGCGCCGGCGCGCGGGGCACCGGTAGCCTGCCGGTGTGCGCTGGGTCGTGGTGGACGCGCCGCTGGACTCGTCCGGCGCGGGCCGGGGCGAGCAGCGGGCACCGGCGGCGCTGCGCCAAGCCGGGCTGCTCGCCGCCCTGCCGGCCGACGACGGTGGCCAGATCGACGCCCTGGTCGGCGACCCCACCCGCGATCCGGCCAGCGGCCTGATCGGCGCCGCCGCGGTACGCCAGGCCGGCGCGGCGATCGCCGCCCGGGTCGGCGAGCTGCTCGCCGCGGGCCGGCGGCCGCTGGTGCTGGGTGGCGACTGCGCGATCCTCCCCGGCATCTGCCTCGCCCTGCCGCCGGACAGCGAGCTGTGGTTCGTCGACGGTCACCCGGACTTCCTCGACGGGGCGACCTCCGAGACCGGCGAGGGCGCCGACATGGACCTCAGCGTGGTAACCGGGCACGGCCCGGCCGCCGCGGTGGGCGTCGACGGCGCGCTGGTCGACCCCGCCCGGGTCCACCTGCTCGGGCACCGCCCGTCCACCGAGGAGACCAGCCGGGTCGAGGCGGCCCGGATCGACCCGCGGATCCACCAGTTGCCCGCCGCCGAGCTGCTCCGGCGCGGTCCGGGCGCGGTCGGCGTCGAGCTGGCCGACGGCGGCGACGGCCCCGCCTGGCTGCACCTCGACCTGGACGCGGTCGACCCGCGCGACCTGCCGGCGGTCACCTACCCGGAGCCGGACGGGCTGCGCTGGCCCGACCTGGTCGCGCTGGTCACGCCGCTGGCCCGCGCCGGCCGGCTGCTCGGCATGAGCGTGGCCGACCTGAACGCCGACGAGGACCCCGACGGGCGCCACGCGCGGCGCGTCGTCGAGGTCCTTGCCGAGGTGCTGGCCCCCTGACCGCCAGGGACTCAGTTGCGCCGGTGGTGCATGCCGAGGCGGAGCAGGACGAACCGCAGCACCGTCGCCGCCAGGTTCGCCACCACCAGCACGGCCAGCTCCAGCGGACGGCCCGGCGCGACGGTGACCGCGTGCAGCCCGGCCAGCGCGCCGCTGGTCAGGGCCAGCCCGAGGGCGAAGGCGAGCAGCCCCTGAAGGTGGTGCCGGCCGGCGTCGCGGCGGCCGCTGATGCCGAAGGTCAGCCGCCGGTTGGCCGCGGTGTTGGCGACCGCGGTGAGCAGCAGCGCCAGCAGGTTCGCCGGCTGGGCGCCGAGGGCGCCCCGGGTGGCCACGAAGAGCAGCAGGTACGCCAGTGTGCTGGCCACCCCGACGGCGGCGAACCGGACCAGCTGCCGGGGCAGCCCGACCGGCACCCGCGCCGGCGGTGCGGCCAGCGGCGCCCGGCCCAGCTGCGCACGCAGCTCGACCAGGGGCAACGCGCCGGTCAGCAGCGCCCGACCCAGTCGCCCGATGCCCCGCAAATCGGCGTAGGCGGTGGCGACGATGTCCACCCGGCTGTCCGGGTCGTCCACCCAGTCCACCGGCACCTCGTGGATCCGCAGGCCGGCCCGCTGGGCGAGCACCAGCAGCTCGGTGTCGAAGAACCAACCGGTGTCCTGCACCAGCGGCAGCAGGCCCTGCGCCACGTCGGCGCGGATCGCCTTGAAGCCGCACTGCGCGTCGGAGAACCGGACCGCCAGGGTGCCGCGCAACAGCAGGTTGTACGCCCGGGAGATGACTTCCCGCTTGGCGCCCCGGACCACCCGGGAGGTCCGCGCCAGCCGGGTGCCGATCGCCAGGTCGGAGTGGCCGGAGATGAGCGGGGCGACCAGCGGCAGCAGTGCCGCCAGGTCGGTGGAGAGGTCCACGTCCATGTACGCGAGCACCGGCGCGGTCGACGCCGACCAGGCGGCCCGCAGCGCCCGCCCGCGCCCCTTGGCGGCCAGGTGCAGCACCCGGACCGAGGGCAGTTCGGCGGCGAGCGCCTCGGCCACCGCGAGGGTGGCGTCGGTGCTGGCGTTGTCGGCGATAGTGATCTGGAACGGGTACGGGACGTGCGCGCTCAGGTGGGCGTGCAGCCGCCGTACGCACGGGTCGAGGTCGTTCTGCTCGTTGTGGACCGGGATCACCACGTCCAGCACGGCGGCCGGTGTGCTCTGCCGGGTCTGCGGGCTCGTCCGCGCGCCGGTGGAGTTGGTCATGCTCATCCCTCCGCCGGGCCGCTCAGGTCGTAGACGGTGACCCCGTCGACGGTCTGCGCCGGGAAGCTCGCGGCGACCCAGGAGGCGATCTCGCCCGACGCGGAGCTGCCGCCGTTGGCCCGGAACCCGCCGCCGCCGATGAAGTAGTGGATCTCGCCGTCGGCCACGTACCGCTGGAACTGGGCCAGCGTCGGGGACGGGTCGCTGCCGTTGAACCCGCCGATCGGCAGCACCGGATCGCCGGTGGCAAGCTGGTAGCCGGAGGCGTTGTTCGACCCGACCGTGGCGGCGACCCAGGTGTACCGGTCGCTGTCGCGCTCCAGCAGCGCGCGCAGCGCGGCGCTGGGCTCCCGGGCGTCCAGCAGCCCGCCCATGCCCCCGCCCCGGGTCGCCGGTCCCCCGCCGGGGAACTGGCCGCCGTTCTGCCCGCCGCCCGGACGCTGACCGTCCGGTGCGCCGGTGCCGTCGCCGGTGGGCTGGCCCGGCCCGCCCGGGAAGCCGGGCCCGCCGTCCTGGCCGCCGGCGTTCTGGCCGCCAGGCACTCCGGCGCCGTTCTGGCCGCCGGGCACGCCGGCGCCGTTCTGCCCGGCGGGGAAGGCCGCGCCGCCCGGCCCCTCCAGGCCGCCCGGCGGCCGGCCGCCGGGGAAGCCGCCGCCGCGACCGCCCGCGACGAACGGCCCGGCGGACGGGATCGAGCCGGTGTGCGGCGTGGCCGCGGTCTGCACCGAGTAGGCCACCGGCCCGGCGAGCGCCACGGCGGCGCCGAACGCGAGCAGCACCGGCGTGGCCCGGCGCGGCAGCCGGTCGACCAGGAGCAGCAGCGCCGCCACGGCCAGGCCGGCCACCAGCACGGCGGTCCGCAGCCACGGATGCCACTGCGGGCTGCGACCGAGCAGCAACCAGGACCACCAGGCGGTCACCGCCAGCGTGCCGGCCAGCGTCGCGGTGGCCGCCGGGGCCCACCACCGCGCACCGCCGAGCGCCGAGCGCCGCCGCCAGAGCAGGGTGACGCCGATGCCGACCAGCGCGCCGACCGCCGGGGCGAGCGCCACGGTGTAGTACGCGTGGAAGATGCCGGACATGAAGCTGAAGATCAGGCCGGTCACCACCAGCCAGCCGCCCCAGAGCACCAGCCCCGCCCGGGGCCGGTCGGTACGCGGGGCCCGGCCGGCCAGCACCAGGCCGGCGACGAGCAGGATCAGCGCGGCCGGCAGCAGCCAGGAGATCTGACCGCCGACCTCGCCGCCGAACATCCGCAGCCAGCCGGTCTGCCCCTCGAACGGTCCGCCGCCGCCCGCCCGGCCGCCGCCCCCGCCGACGCTGCCGACCTCGTCGCCGGTGATCCGGCCGAGACCGTTGTAGCCGAGGGTCAGCTCCAGGATGCTGTTGGTCTGCGAGCCGCCGATGTACGGCCGGGCACTCGCCGGCACCAGCTCGACGACGGCCACCCACCAGCCGGCGGCCACCACCAGGGCGAGCCCGGCCAGCAGCAGGTCGCGGATCCGCCGCCCCAGGCCGGTCGGCGCGGCCAGCAGGTAGCCGCCGGCGAAGACCGGCACCAGCAGGAACGCCTGCAGCATCTTGGTGAGGAAGCCCAGGCCGACCAGCGCGCCGGCGAGCATGATCCAGCGGGTGCTGGCCGCCTCCACCGCCCGGACGGTGGCGTACGCGCCGGCCACCAGGAGCAGCACCAGCAGCGCGTCCGGGTTGTTGAAGCGGAACATCAGGGTGGCCACCGGGGTGACCGCGAGCACCGCGCCGGCGAGCAGGCCGGCGGCCGGGCCGTACCAGCGCTTCACCGCGGCGTACAGCACGCCGACCGAGGCGACCCCGCAGAGCGCCTGCGGGACGAGCATCGCCCAGCTGTTCAACCCGAAGACACGTACCGAGAGGGCCATCAGCCAGAGCGAGGCCGGAGTCTTGTCGACGGTGATCGAGTTCGCCGCGTCCGACGAGCCGTAGAAGAACGCCTTCCAGCTCACCGAGCCGGCCTGCACCGCCGCGGCGTAGAAGGAGTTGGCCCAGCCGGAGGCGCTCAGGCCCCACAGGTAGAGCAGTCCGGTGGCGAGCAGCAGCACCGCCAGGGCCGGCCGGCTCCAGGTCCGGCTCCGCCACGCCGCTCCGGGCGGCGGTCCGCCGTCCGGGCTGGTGGTCTGCGGTGGCGCCACGGCGGGCACGGTCAGCAGGGTCTCTGTTCGGTCCATGGCGGCAAGCCTCGGCGGCCGGCCTGGCCGGCCCCCGTGCGCCCGCTATGCGCCGGCTGTGGGAATGCGGCGGCTACGCGCCGGCTGTGGGATTCGGCAGCCGCACGGTGAACACCGTCCGGCCGGGCCGGCTGTCGACCGCCACCGCGCCGTGGTGCGCCTCCACCACGGCCGCCACGATGGCCAGGCCCAGACCGGTGCTGCCGTGCTCCCGCGACCGGGAGCTGTCTCCCCGGGCGAACCGTTCGAAGACCTCCGGTTGCAGCTCCGGCGGCACGCCCGGCCCGTCGTCGGCGACGCTGAGCACGGCGGCGTCCGGCTCGGCGCGCAGGGTGACGGTGACGGTGGTGCCCGGCGGGGTGTGCACCCGGGCGTTGGCCAACAGGTTCGCCACCACCTGGTGCAACCGGGCGGCGTCGCCGGGCACCAGGATCACCACGTCCGGCAGGTCCAGCTGCCAGCGATGATCGGGGCCGGCCGCGTGCGCGTCGCTGACCGCATCCACCACCAGCGCGGAGAGGTCGACCGGCTCGACGGCGAGGGGCCGGCCGGAGTCGAGCCGGGCCAGCAGCAGCAGGTCGTCGACGAGGCTGGTCATCCGGGTGCTCGCCGACTCCACCCGGCGCAGCGCGTGCGCGACGTCCGGCGGCACCCGGTCGCGGCCGCGGCGGGCCACCTCGGCGTACCCCCGGATCGCCGCGAGCGGCGTACGCAGCTCGTGGCTGGCGTCGGCGACGAACTGGCGGACCCGGGTCTCGCTGGCCTGCCGGGCGGCGAGGGCGGCGGCGACGTGCCCGAGCATCCGGTTCAACGCGGCGCCGACCTGGCCCACCTCGGTACGCGGGTCGGTGTCCGGCTCGGGCACCCGCTCGGAGAGGGCCACCTCGCCCCGGTCGAGCGTCAGCTCGCTGACCCGACCGGCGGTGGCGGCGACCCGACGCAGCGGACGCAGGGTGGCCCGGACGATCAACGCGCCGAGACCACCGGCGACGAGCAGCCCGGCGGCAGCCACCGCGGCCTGCGCGGCGACCATCCACCAGACCGTCTCCTGCACCTCGGCCAGCGGCAGCGCGACGACCTGGACCCGGCCGCTGGGCCACTGCCGGGCCACCGCGCGGTAGTCGCCGCGCTGGCCCAGGTCCACCGTGCGCGGCGCACCCCCGACCGGCAGTCGGGTCAGCGCCGAGACCTCGCCGACCGCGATCGCCTCACCACCGGGCAGGTTGCCGGTCTGGGTCCGGGCGGCGGTCACCTGACCGCCGGCGATGACGGCGACCACCGACCCGGGTGGCAGGCCGGGTGGGATCTCCACGCGCTCGTCCGGTGGCGCGCGCCACGGACGGTCGCCGCGCCCCATCGCCGTGGGGGCCAGCTGAGCGTCGACCCGGTCGATCAGGAAGTGCCGCAGCGCCACCGTGGTGAGCCCACCGATCGCCACGCTGACCAGCGCCAGCAGGGCGACCAGGGCGAGCACCAGCCGGGTACGCAACGACCAACCGGCCAGCCGGCGGCGCAGCGCACCGGCGCGCGGCCGGGCGTCACTCGGCCGGTTTGAGGACATACCCCGCGCCGCGCAGCGTGTGGATCATCGGCTCCCGGCCGGCGTCGATCTTCTTGCGCAGGTACGAGATGTAGAGCTCGACCACGTTGGCCTGGCCGCCGAAGTCGTAGTTCCAGACCCGGTCGAGGATCTGCGCCTTGCTGAGCACCCGGCGCGGGTTGCGCATCAGGTAACGCAGCAGCTCGAACTCGGTGGCGGTGAGGGTGACCAACTGCCCGCCGCGGCGTACCTCGTGGCTGTCCTCGTCGAGGGTGAGGTCGCCGACGGTGAGCACCGCCTCCTCCCGTGCGGCGACCGCGAACCCGGAGCGGCGCAACAGCGCCCGCAGCCGGGCGATCACCTCCTCGAGGCTGAACGGCTTGGTCACGTAGTCGTCGCCGCCCACGGTCAGCCCGGCGATCCGCTCCTCCACCGCGTCACGCGCGGTCAGGAAGAGCACCGGGACGGTGGGCGCCTGCTCGCGCAGCCGGCGCAGCACCTGGAAGCCGTCCAGGTCGGGCAGCATCACGTCGAGCACCACCGCGTCGGGCTGGAACTGCCGCGCCGCGCTCAGCGCCGCCATTCCGTTGCCGGCGCTGCGCACCTGCCAGCCCTCGTAGCGCAGCGCCATCGACAGCAGGTCGGTGAGCGTCGGCTCGTCGTCGACCACCAGCACCCGGACCGGCTCGCCGTCGGGGCGGCGCAGCTCGATGCGGCCCTGCGCGTCCATGACCATGCCCCCATCGTGGGCGGGTTTCCTGTGCCGCGCCCCTGCGGAACCTGTGTGCCCGCTGTGCGGCGACAACGGTGGGCCTACTCGGAGACGCCGAGCGGGTCGGTGCGCACGAAGCGCATCGTCCAGGTGCCGCTGCCGTCCGAGGTCTCGCGTTCGTAGAGGTGGTCCGGGCCGCCCTCGACCGGCCCGCCGCCGCCCCGTGGGTGCCGCATGATCCAGCGCGGCGGCGGTGCGCCGTCCGGCCCGGCGGGCAGCTCCCGGACCAGGTCGTGGGCCGGCCCGCCGACGAACCGTACGGTCACGCTCATCGCCGCTCCCCTCGGTGTTCGGGCCGACACCCTCGGTGACATCGACCCTGGCTGGCAAGTTACCGCACCCGCCGTACGGCCGCAGCGCCGGCACCGCGTCCCCGACCGTCGGCCGATGATCAAGGCGGTTTGCCCTGATCGGAGGCCGGGTACCGACGACCACAGACGTCCCACGGGGAATGGGTGGGCACGACGAGGACGAGGAGCCGGCAGATGCGCACGCTGGACGGGCGGTACCAGCTCGAACAGCGCATCGGCGTGGGTGGGATGTCCGAGGTGTGGCGCGCCCACGACGTGGTGCTGGACCGGCCGGTCGCGGTGAAGCTGCTCTCCCCCGGTCAGGACGGCCAGGACACCTCGGTCGAGCGGATCCGCACCGAGGCCCGCTCGGCGGCCCGGCTCGTGCACCCAAACGTGGCCAGCGTGCACGACTTCGGCACCTGCGCGACCCTGCCCGATCGCCGGATGCCGTACATCGTGATGGAACTGGCCGAGGGGGAGACACTCGCCGCGCACCTGCGCGGCGGGCCGCTGGACTGGCGGATCGCGGTGCGGGTCTGCGCGGAGGTCTGCGCGGCGCTGGCCGCCGCGCACGCCCACGGGATCGTGCACCGCGACGTCAAGCCGGCGAACGTCATCCTCACCCCGGCCGGGGTCAAGGTGCTCGACTTCGGCATCGCCACCGCCACCGGGTCCGCGGACTGCGCGCCGGACGGGATCGTGGTGGGCACCCCGGCGTACCTCGCCCCGGAGCAGCTCGACCGGGCGCCGGCCTCGCCGGCGGCCGACATGTACGCCCTCGGCGTGCTGCTCTACTACTGCCTGACCGGGCGGCTGCCCTATCCGGCGGAGTCCGCCAGCGAACTGCTCGTCGCGCGCCGACGGCAGCCGCCGGAGCCGCTGCCCGAGATCGACGGGCTACCGCCGGAGGTGGTCGAGCTGTCCGCCCGCTGCCTGGCCGACGAGCCGGCCGAGCGCCCGACCAGCCTGATCGCCGCGCTGCTGCTGGCCGAGGCGGTGGACGCCCGGGTCTACGTGCCGATGCACCTGCCGGCGACTCCCCGACCGCGCCGGGCGCCGGTGCCCGCGTGGACCGAGCGGGCCGCGACCGAGGCCACCGAGGCGGCACCGATGGCCGACTGGTCGGTGGCGGCCACCGAGCGCTGACCCACCGCCGGGGCCGGTTTCACCGGGCGGGGGCCGGGTAGCCGGGCCGGTGAGGACGGGAGGAACGCGATGCCGGATCCGAGTTCCTGGCTGCACGAGGCCGCCGCGACCGCCGAGGGCGGACACGTACGCACCGACGACGGAGGGCTCTCCACCGCGCTGGCGTCCCCGCTGGCGGCGCACTGCACCGGGCTACGACCCGAACAGCTGCTCGCCGCGGCGTTCGCGTCCTGCCTGCACCACGCGGCCGTCGAGGCGGCCGGCGAGATCACCGACGAGTCGCACACGGTCCAGGTGCGGGCCGAGGCGAAGCTCGGGCGCGACGACGACGGCCGGTACCGGGCGGATGTGCACGCGTCGATCGCCTCGGCGGGGCTGACCCGGCAGCAGCTGGCCGAGCTGTGCGAGTACGCCGACCGGCTCTGGCCCTTCTCCAGTGGTGACAACAGCCGGCACCGGCTGACCGTCACGCCGGCGGAGAACGGCCGGCACTGAGCCGTACCGCCGCGCGCCGACGGCCGTCCCCGTCACCAGCGGAAGCTCGCGGTCACCGCCCGGTGGTCGCTGGCCGGGGTACGCAGCACCCCCGCCGAGGTCGCCGTGAGCCCCCGGTAGAGCACGTGGTCCGGGCGGGTCACCGGGACCCGGGCGGGCCAGGTGAACCCGAGGCCCCGGCCGGCCTCGGCCTGCGCGTCGGCGAGCAGCCGGGCCAGCGGCGCGAAGACCCGGTCGGTGCTCGCCGTGTTCAGGTCGCCGAGGACGACCAGGCGCGGGGACGGGTCCGCGCGCACCCGGGCGGCCAGCTCGGCGACCGTCTGGTCCCGCACGGCGGTGTCGCCGGCCCGCGCCGAGCCGAGATGGACCACGTAGACCGTGAGGTCGCCGGTCGGGGTGGCGACCACGGCGCGCAACGCCCGGGTCCAGCCGAGGCCGGTGTCCACCCCGGCCCGCTCCCGGATGGGGTAGCGGCTGTAGAGCGCGACCGTGGACACGGCCGCCCGGTGCGGGTGGCTCTCGCGCAGCGCGCCGGTCACCCGCTCGTCGTCGGCGACCTCCTGCAGAGCGATCAGCTCGGCGCGGGCCGCGGCGAGGGCGCGTACGGTGGCCGCCGGGTCCGGGTTGCCGGCGCGCAGGTTCTGGCTGGCGACCCGCAGGCCGGTGCTGCCGCCCGCCGAGCTCGGCCGCAGCCAGGCGCCGGCGTAGAGCGCCGCCCAGACGGTGGCGGGCAGCAGCACCGCGATCAGCGCGAGGCGCGAGCGGCGCAGCAGCGCGGCCAGGGCGAGCAGCGGCACGCCGATTCCGAGCAGCGGGGTCACGCTGTCCAGCAGGCTGCCCAGACCGTGGACGTTGGGCACCGCACGGTGCCCGGCCAGCACCGCGGCGAGCAGCACGGCCGTCGCGGCCAGCAGGCGTCCCCGGCGGCCGCGTGGCCCGCCCGACCCAACCCCTGATCCACCGTACGGACGAACACGCCCTCGACCTTTCAGGGGAGGAGCGGTGAAGCGACGTACCACTCGACCAAGATCACCCATCTGTCCCGCTCAGGCTGACGTTTCGGTAATAACCGTAATACCCGTTCTGAGCGGTTAGTCACCTTCGTTGAAGGCTGGGGGCAATTACACCGCCGATCGCGGCAAATTGTGACGCATGCCACCAACCAGGCGGATGGCAAGACGCCATCGACTTTCTAGCCTCGGCGGGTGCATCCCGACGACCCCTCCGACCAGAATCTGCCCGCTGCCGACCAGGCGAACCGTCCCGCCGACCCCGCATCCACCGAACGGACGATCGGTCGGCATCGCGTCGCGGAGCCGCAGCGGCGCGGCCCCCGGGCGCTACTGACGTCGACCCCCGTGCGGGTCGCCCTCGCCACCGGCGTCACCTGCTGCCTCGGCTTCGCCGGATACGCCGCGACCCGGGCCGAGACCGGCGACCAGGGCGCACCGCTGGCCGAGGCGGTGGCCGACCGGGCCGCGCTGGCCGACGAGCGTGCCTCCCGGTCGCTGGAGCGCACCGCGTCCCCCACCCCGGTCAGCCCCAGCGCCAGTCCCAGCCCCACCGCGAAGCCCAGCCCCACGGTCACCCGGAAAGCGCCGAAGAAGCCGAAGAAGCCGAGCCGGCCCCGCCCCGTCGCAGGGCTCACCCAGGTGCAGATGGACAACGCGAAGGTGATCGTCGACGTCGGCCGCAAGCTCGACGTGCCCAGGCAGGGCATGATCATCGCGGTGGCCACGGCGATGCAGGAGAGCACCCTGCTGAACTACGCCAGCGGCGTGCTGCCCGAGTCGCAGGACTACCCGCACCAGGCCATCGGCTGGGACCACGACTCCGTCGGGCTCTTCCAGCAGCGGCCCAGCAGCGGCTGGGGCACCGTCGCCGAGTTGATGCGCCCCGCGTTCGCGGCGGAGGCCTTCTACCTCGCGCTGCTGAAGATCCCCGGCTGGCAGGACATGAGTCTGACCATGGCGGCCCAGTCCGTGCAGGTCTCCGCGTTCCCCGACGCGTACGCCCAGCACGAGGATCGGGCCACCACCGTGGTCGAGGCGCTCACCTGAGCCGACGTGTCGCGGGGATCAGCGCACCCGCGCCCCGTCACGCCCGCCGGGCGGCTGGCCCGCCGGCCCGCCGCCGGCCGCCCGGGTCGCGGGCACCCCGCTCGTACCGGCCGCCGCCGTCGGCGTGTCGGCGGGCACCGGCTCGACGCTCACCCCGGTGAGGATCTCGTCCGCCCGCTCCTCCCGCCGCCGGCGGGCGTACAGCGCCGCCTCGAAGTCCCGGCGCGCCTGCACCGCCTCGGCGTACGCCTGCTCGCGGAGTTGCCGGGCCTCCTCGCGGGCCGCGTCCAGCTCGATCCGGGCCCGGGCCAGGATCTCGGTCGCCTCCCGCTCGATCCCACCCGCGTTGCGCCCCACCACCGCCGCGTCGTCCAGGTCGAGCCGGCGCAGCAGGCCGCAGAGCCCGCCCGCCTCCTGTCGGATTCGATCCCACTCCCGACCGGCGCCCGCAGCGCCCGCGACGCCCTCCGCCAACGCCGCGAGCCGGGTCAACCGGACTCCCAGCTCGTCCAGGCAGGAATCGACCTGCCGCTGGTCGTAGCCGATCTCAACGACGGAGAACCTCATACTCTCGCCCCCAGGCAGCTGGTGATTCTTCCCCACCTGAATCCTCGACCGCTCGGTGCGGGCTCGCGGAGGTTCGGGAAAAATGTTCAGCATCCGGGCGGCCAGCGCGTCCGTGCGCGCCGATCGCCCGCCACCGGCACGGGTGACGTGGACAATGCCGCCCGCGCCGCTGGCGGCGGCTCAGGAGCGCTTGGGAAGCACGACCACCCGGCCGAAGAACTCGTCGATCCGGTGCACCACGTCGTTGAAGTCGTCCAGGTCGATCGGCTTGGTGACGTACGCGTTGGCCTGCAGCGTGTAGCTGCCCACGATGTCGGTGTCCGCGTTCGAGGTGGTCAGCACGACGATCGGGATGGTGCGCAGGTCCTCGTCCTGCTTGACCTCGCCGAGCACCTGCCGCCCGTCCTTGCGCGGCATGTTCAGGTCGAGCAGGATCACGTCGGGCCGGACCGCGTCGGCGTGGCGCCCCTCACGGCGGAGGAACTCCATCGCCTCCTCGCCGTCGCTCACCACGTCGATGACCTTGTCGACGTCGGATTCCCCGAGCGCCTCCTCAATCATGAGCACGTCGCCCGGGTCGTCGTCCACCACGAGAATGCGGACCGGGTTCGGGCTGTCTGCGCCCATGAGCTACCTGCCTCGGGTCGGCGGGAACGGGACTGCGCGGTCACGTGCTGGCGGGGAAATCTAGCCCATCACGGGACGATCTGCGAGGCCGGGTCGGTGTTGTCCGGTTCGTAACTCAGCACCTCGGCGAGACCGGTGAGGCGGAGCACCCGCTCCACCCGGCCGCTGGCCCCGGTCACCCGCAGCCACCCGCCGTCGGCGGCGGCCTGGTTGTCACCCCGGACGAAGGCGGCGATACCGGTGGAGTCGCAGAAGCTCAGCTCGGTGAGGTCCACCAGCAGGCGGCGCTCGCCGGCCGCGGTGAGCCGGTCGATCGCGGCGTTGAGCTCCGGCGCGGTGCTCATGTCCAGCTCCCCGGCGAGGCGCAGGTAGGTGCCGCCGCCGTGCCGGCCGGCGTACGTGACGGTGAACGTCACCGTGCTCCTCCTCGCTCCCCGCAGTCAGGACGTTTGCAGTGGAGCAAGTATAAGCAGGGCGGGCGGCGGGCTCATCGCCGCGTCAGCCGTCCGCCGCGCCCACCAGAGCCCGGCTCCGTCCCAGGTAATCGGCCGCACGCGGATAGTCACGCAGCACCCGGCCGTAGTGCTCCAGGGTCAGCCCGATCGCGGCGGCCGGCACCCCCCGGTGGGTCAGGATGGCGACCAGCCACTCGACGAACTCGGTGAAGAGCGAGGCGTCGTCCACATAGAGCGCCGCGCCCAGGAAGTCCACGATGTAACCGAGGTCGCTGACCGTCGAGTCGAGCTGCGCCGGAGTGTAGGACCGGGTGGCCGGCACCCGGTCCCGCAGGTCGGCCAGCGCGCCGTCGATCAGCTCGGCACGCCGCCGGACCAGACTCGGGTACTCGTCGTCGGCCAGGTGGGACAGCTGGGCCGGTGGGACGCGCCGCAGCGCCCGCTCGTCGGCGATCAGGTCGGCGGCCGCCGGAGCGTCCGGTGCCCACGCCACCCCGAGCCGGCCGGCCCAGCGGCCGTCGACGCCGAAACCCCGCCCGCCGACCACCACCGGCACGTCGGAGCGACGGCACGCCTCGATCATCCGATGCGCGTGCGGCAGTCGCATCGGCAGCGCACAGGCCAGCGCGACCGCGTCCGCGTCGTACCGGTGCAGATACGACACCAGGTGCGCGGCCGGGACGCTGGCCCCGAGGAAGGTGACCTGCCAGCCACGCAGCCGGAGCACCTCGGCGACCAGCCGGGGCGGGAGGGCGTGCCACTCACCGTCCATGCACGCCACCACGATCCGGCCACGCGTCGGCCGCGGGTTGGCGTGCCCGGCGACGGCGGCCACCACCCGCTCGCTGATGTGGGTCGCGGCGTGCTCCTGGGCGACGCTCCACTCGTTACGCGCCCAGCGCTCCCCCACCTCGGACTGCGCGGGCGCCACCAGATTTAGCAGTACGCGCTCGGCGGGCACGCCGCGCTCCAGCAGGCCCAGCGCCAGCTCGATCGCGGCGTACTCGTCGGCCTCGGCGAGGCTGTCGAGGTAGCCGGGGTAGGCGTGGGCCGGGCCCGCCTCGGTCGCCGGTGCGCTCACGCTCGACTCTCCCCCGCCGCGTCCGGCCCGCCGGCGGCGGGCACCGAGTGCAGGTGGCGGGACGCGCGGCCGGCCGGGCCGACCGCGCGCAACGCCAGCGCCGCTATGTCGTCGTGGTCACCGTGCCCCAACCAGTCGCAGGTGACCTGCTCGATCCGCTCGGCCAGGGCGGGCGCCGGCATGCGGTGACAGCCGGCCAGCGTGTTGACCAGCCGCTCCGGCCCGAACTGCTCGTCACCGTGGCGACCGCCGCGTGCCTCGGTCACGCCGTCGCTGTAGAGCAGGCACGTCTCGCCGGGCGCCAGCCGCACGGTCACCTCGCCGACCCGCGGATCCGGGACCACCCCGATCAGCATCCCGCGCAGCGGCACCGTCTCGACCTCGCCGGTGCCGCGCAGCACCAGCGGCGGCAGGTGCCCGCCGCCAGCCATGGTGAGGGTCAGTCCGCCGTCGCGGTGCGGGCGGACCACCCCGAGCACCAGGGTGGCGAAGCGGCCCTGCCCGTGCGCCTGGGTCGTCTCCAGCAAGGCGTCGTTGAGCAGACCGAGCAACCGGCTCGGCTGCGACTCGACCCGGTGCAGCGCCTGCAGGCACTGCCGCAGCTGGCCGGTGAAGACGGCCGCCTCCACCCCCTTGCCGGAGACGTCACCGAGGAAGAAGACCGAGCCGCCGTCGGGCAGCCGGTGCGAGCCGTAGAAGTCGCCGCCGATGCGCAGCCCCGCCTGGGCGGGCCGGTAGGCGGTGCCCCACTGCACACCGGCGGCCTCGGCCGGCTCCACCGGGAGCAGGCTGGCCTGCAGCGTGTCGGCGACCTCCGCCTGGTCGCGGTAGAGCAGCGCGGTGGTCAGCGCGGCGCCGCCCCGGGACGCGAACGCCCGGAGCAGGTCGACGTCGGCCTCGTCGTACCAGCGGGAGGCCCGGCGGGCGACCAGCAGTACCCCGGCCGGGACGTCCGTACCGGGCAGCGGCACCACCCGGGCGTCGGCCTCGGGTGTCTCGAGGCCGGGCAGCCAGCCGGCCTCGGCCGCCTGCTCGACCAGCCAGTCGACCGCGTGCGGTTCGACCCCGGTCAGCCCTTCCGCGATCGCGGCGGGCAGGTCGGGCTCGGCCAGCATGCCGCTGTCCACCACCGGCGTCTCGTCGTCGGCGCGGGAGGCCCGCCACCAGCGGGCCCGGCCGGCGCGTGGGGCGAGCACCAGCACCGCGACGTCGGCCAGGGTGGGCACGGCGAGGCGGACCACCGCCGCCGAGGCGCGGTCCGGGTGCAGCGGGTTGCCGAGCTTCTCCCCCACCACGGCCAGGAAGGCCGAGCGGGCGCGCTCGGCGAGCAGGGCGTCGGCGCGGCTCACGCTCTCGGTGACGTCCTCGACGTACCAGCAGCAGCGGCCGCCGGAGAGCGGCACCTGGCGGGCCTTCAGTCGACGGGACCGGTGCGCGAAGCCGGCGGGATCGGGTTCACCGGCCAGGCCGGGCAGGCCGGCCGCGGCGAGCGGGACACCGGGCACGACCTCCGGCAGCAGGCGCTCGGCCACCGGGCTGACCTGCCGCACGACGCCGTCGGCGTCGCAGACGATCAGACCCTCCCGAAAGTGCTCGACGACCTCGGACCACTCGGCGGCGAGTGGCCGGTCGGCGGCCAGCGGCGGCAGCACATGTGGGGGACGGCCGGACACTGGCGTCCGCGCCGATGCCCGTGCGCCACTCGGCGTGGAGATCCGTCCGTCGCCGGGGTCGAAGCCCCTGACGTCGGCAGCAGTCACCAGCTAAGCCCCACTCCTCGTCGTCGCGCAGCCCGCCGGGAACCGGCGTTCACGGTCAAATCCCACGGTCCACCCTACGCGGGTGTGCCCGAACCGCCACCCCACCGCCGTGCGGGCCGACCGTTTCGCCACCGGGCGGGGACCGTGCGGGATTGTTACGATCCGGGCGACAGGCAGCCTGCGGAGAGGCGTGAGTGTGACATTGCACGGGCGGACACCCGAGCCGGCACCGCTGAGCTTCTCCGTCGACCGGTCGGATCCGCAGGCGCCGCTGATCCGGGTCGGCGGCGACCTGGCCTACGCCACCACCGCCCCGCTGCGCGAGGAGATCGGGCGCGTTCTCGCCGACGCCCCGTCGGTGATCGTCCTGGACTTCGCCGAGCTGCTCTTCATCGACAGCACCGGCCTCGCCGTGATCGTGCACGCCTGGCGCGCGGGCCAGGACGGGGGCACCCGGATCGAGCTGCGCGCCGTCCCCCGCTTCCTGGCCGCGATCCTCGACCTGACCGGCGTCACGGGCCTACTCGCCCGGCCCGGCACGCAGACCCGGGCCGAGCCGCACCGACCGGCCGCCACCGCCTGACCGCCACGGCCCGCCCCCGCTTTGCGGTCCGGCGCAGGGCTGCGAACATGGGGTCATGCCCGCGCAGTTGTTGACCATCGAGGTGAGCCGGCTCGACGCCGCAACCGCCCGGCTGACGCTCACCGGTGACCTCGACTTCGACACCGCGCCGCAGCTCATCTCGGCCGCCGCCGAGCTGCGCCGGGAGGGCTGCCAGCAGTTGGTGATCGACCTGAGCGCGGTCGGCCTCTGCGACTCCTCCGGGCTCAGCGCGTTCCTCGTGGCGCACCGCGCCGGCACCAGCCCGATCCGGCTGACCGGGGTCAGCCCACAGCTCCAGCAGCTGCTGGACCGCACCGGCCTCGCCGAGCTGCTGGCCGTGGTGCGGGCGTCCGACGGCGACCTGCGGGCCACCGGCTGACCGACCGGGCCGAGCCCGGGGAGGCGGGGTGGCCCCCGACCCTGGGACCAGGGGTCGGGGGCCGGAACAGGGTCTACCGCGCGGTGACCGGCTGCAGCCGCGGCCCGTCGGCGCGCCGCTCGGTGGCCGACAACGGCGGCTCGGCGTCCTCGGGTGGCCCGGAATCCGGCGTCTGGAACAGATAACGGACGAACTCCCCACCAGCCTCGTTGTCGTCCGCTCCGGGCCACTGGCCGATGCAGTCGACGCCGATCACCTCCCGGCCGGTGCCGTCGGCCTCCTCCAGCAGTGCCCAGAGGCTCACCGGGTAGCAGCGGGTGGCCTCGGGCGTGAGGCGCCAGCGGGCGTACCAACCCGGCCGGGCCGGGACGATCTCGACGATCCGCTTCATGTCGACCTTCCTTCCGCGTACCTCGGAAGAACTCCGGTCCTGACCTGATCGTGCGGGCCGGACGGGTGAGCGCCCCTCACCCGCGCCGGATGAAGCCGTCGGCCCGCCGCACCGGGCCCGCGCGGCGGCGGCCGTTACCTTCCCGGCGGCGCCGGGAAGGCGACCGGCGGAACCACGGATCCCCAGCGGAAGGGTGTCACCATGCGCAAGCAGATGGAGGGCGACAACCAACGCCGCCGAGCGCTCGCGCGGCAGGCCCGCGAACAGGGCCGCCAACCCAGCGAGACGGGCGTCAGCCTGAGCGCCTCCAAGCAGCTCACCCACCTCGACCGGGGCAAGCGCGCCGGGCCGCCGCCGGCCGGCAGCCGACACAAGCCGGACCCGGCCCGGGGGGGACCGTCCCCGCCGCAGACCGGCACCCCGGCGAATCCCCGGCCGCAACTGGCACCCGGGGTGAACGCGGGCGGAATCGCGTCGATGGGTTATCAGGACCTCGTCGAGGACGTCCGGCGCCGCTCCGGCGCCGACTTCCGGACGGCCAAGGTGGGGGCCGAGGCGACAGTGCTGGTCCTGGCGTTCGCGCTGGACGAGGGCGCCCGCCGCCGGCTGCTCTCGGCGGTGCCCCAGTCGCTGCACGACGTGGTGCCGATCGACGGCATCGAGCGTCGGCATGATCTGCCCGGCTTCCTGGCCGAGGTCGGCCGGATCAGCGGCAACACCCCGGAGCAGGCCCGCTACCAGGTCGAGGCGACGCTCGCGGCGCTCGCCGAGGCCGACGGCGACCTGATCGAGTCGCTGAACGTCCCGGACGATCTGCGCGAGTTGCTGCAACCGCCGGCCGTCGGTGGCGGTGTGGTCGGCGCGAGCACCTCGACGCCTCCGCTCACCGAGGCGGAACTGGCGGCGGCGCTCGACGACATGCCCTACTGGTCCGGCGACAACACCCAGCTGTACCGGGTCATCGCGCTGCCCCCGGACAACCTCGACCGGGTGCTCGATCGCATCGAGCAGCTCCGGCAGGAGACCGGCCGGGTGCCGACGATCGGCCGGCCCGGCCCGACCGCGGCCGTGCTGACCGTACGGTCCCGGCAGGCCGACGCGGTCACCGCGCTGGACCTCGACCTCGCCCGGCGGATCGACGCCGCGATCGACGAGGCCGGCGCCGGGATGGCCGGCGGCTGACGGCGCGGGACCGGTGGGCCGCGACCCCGGCCCGCCGGTCCCACCACCGGCGCCCCACCGGTGACCGGCTACCGTGCCCGCCATGGAATCCGCCGCCGACCGGCTTGAGCTGGTCACCGACCCGGCACGGCGGACCGGACGGCTGCTGCTCGCCGGTGGCGTCGAACAGTCCTACGTGGACACCGCCGACCCCCGGTATCTGCATTTCGAGTACGTGCGGCGGATGGCCGCGGTGGCCGACCTGGCGGCGACCGGGGGCGTCCCGCTCTCCGTGCTGCACCTGGGCGGCGGCGCGCTGACCCTGCCCCGCTACCTGGCCGCCACCCGGCCCGGCTCGGCACAACTTGTCGTCGAGCGGGACGAGGCGGTGGTCGAGCTGGTCAGCCGGGAGTTGCCGGCACTTCCGCCCGAGGTACGCGTCGAGTTCGCCGACGCCCGCGCCGCGGTCACCACCGCCCCCGCCGGGCAGTACGACCTGGTGCTCGCCGACATCTACCAGGCGGCGCGGATGCCCGGTCACGTCCGCACCGTCGAGTTCGCCGCCGAGGTGGCCCGTACGCTGCGGCCGGACGGTATCCATCTGGTGAACCTCACCGACCTGCCGCCGCTGGTGACCACCCGGGTACAGGTGGCCACCCTGCGGGCGGTCTTCGCCGACGTCTGCCTGGTCGCCGACCGGCGGATGCTGCGCGGCCGGCGGTACGGCAACGTGGTGCTCGCCGCCGCGCGCCGCCCGGACCGGTTGCCGGTCGCCCGGCTGGCGACGGCCGCCGCCCGCGACCGGGTGCCCGGCGGGGTGCTGCACGGCGCGGCGTTGGACGACTTCGTGGCCGGCGCCCGGCCGGCCACCGACGCCGACGGGTTTCCGGGGGCATCGCGCGGGTAGCCGCGCCGGATGAGCAACGCCGACGACCGGACGACGGCCCGCCGGACGCTGATCGTCATCGGGCTGGCGCTGGCGACCGTGCTCGCGCTGGCCCTGGTGTACGCCACTCGCCGGGTCCTGGTCTGGATCCTCGTCGCGGCGTTCTTCGCCGTCGCGCTCAAGCCCCTCGTCGACCGGCTGCAACGGTGGCGGGTCCGGCGCCGCGCCCTGGCCACGCTGCTGGTCTTCGTGGCCACCTTCATCGTGGTCGCAGCGCTCGCCGCGGTGATCATCGCGCCGCTCGTCGACGAGCTGAGCCGGTTCGCCGAGCGCGCCCCGGAGCTGCTGCGCGACGCCCGAGCCGGGCGCGGCCCGGTGGGGCGGCTGCTCGACCGGGTCGGGCTGCGGGACTACCTGGCCAACCACTCCGACCAGCTCCGCCAGTACGGCGAGCGGCTGCGCACCCCGGCGGTCGGGGTGCTGCGCGGCGTGGTGGAAGGCGTCGCCGGCCTGGTGACGGTGATCGTACTGGCGTACCTGATGGTGCTGGAGGCGCCGCGGATCACCGGCACGGTGCTGGCCGCCGGCGGGGAGGCCCGGGCGGAGCGGTGGCGGCGGATCGGCCGCGAGATTTCCCGCACGGTCACCGGCTACCTCACCGGCAACCTGCTGATCAGCGTCATCTGCGGCCTGCTGACCTTCCTGGTGCTGCTGGTGACCGGGGTGCCGTTCGCCGCGGTGATCGCCCTGCTGGTCGCGATCGCCGACCTCATCCCCCTGGTCGGCGCGACCCTCGGCGCGGTCATCGCGGCCGGGGCCGGTTTCCTGCACTCGCCGACCGCCGGCATCGTGGTGCTGGTCTTCTTCGTGGTCTACCAGCAGTTCGAGAACCACGTGCTGCAGCCGATCATCCTGGCCCGCGCGGTCCGGTTGAACCCGCTGACCGTGCTGGTCAGCGTGCTGCTCGCGGCCAATCTGGCCGGCCTGGTCGGGGCGCTGCTGGCCATCCCGGCCGCGGGCATCGTACAGATCCTGCTGCGCGAGTACGCCCCGATCCGCCGTCCCCCGCCGCCCGCCTGAAGGCACGGAAACGGGTGGCCGCTCGGCCACCCGTACCGTTGCGCGTTTCTCTCGCTCAGCGACCCCGGACGACAACCTCGGGGGTGGTGCTCTCCAGCGGCACCGCGTTCGCCGGGACCAGGCCGAGCTGCACCGCCGGGCGGGGCAGGGTCGCGTCGAGCACCCAGTCGGCGCTGACCCGGGCCCGGTTGCCCGGCATGGCCAGCAGGTGGTAGCCGCGGGTGACCGCCTTCGCCGGCAGTCCGGCCAGGTTGAGCTGCAGCGGGTTCGCCGCCGCGTCCTTGCCACCGAGGTCGACGACCCAGCCCAGGTCGTGGTGCTTGTACGGCCGGCGGCGGCCCTTGCCATAGGAGGCGGCGATGTTGTGCGCGGCCAGCTTGCCCTGCCGCTGGGCGTGCTGCGCGGTCATCGCACAGACCTGCCCGGGGCGGGTCGCGTCGGGCACCGCCGCCGCGTCGCCGCAGGCGTACACCTCGGGGAAGCCGGGCACGTTGAGGTATTCGTCGACCACCAGCCGACCCCGCTCGGTGCGCAGGCCCAGCTCGGCCACGAAGGGGTCGGGGCGGACCCCGACGCACCAGACCAGCGAGCAGGTCGGGACGTAGTCGCCGTCGGTGAGCTTGACGCCGTCCGCGGTCGCCTCGGCGACCGAGGTGCCCATCCGCACGTCCACGCCGCGGCGTTCGAGCACCCGGTGCGCGGTGTCCGACATCCGTTTGTCCAGCTCGGGCAGCACCCGGGGCGCCACGTCGAGCAGCATCCACCGGGGGCGCACGGTGAGCCGGGGCCGCTGGGCGTGCAGCGCGTCGGTGAAGAGCTGCCCGTGCGCGGCCACCTCGGTCCCGGTGTAGCCGGCGCCCACCACCACGAAGGTGGACCGGGCCTGCTGCTCCGCCGGGTCCTCGGCCTGCTCGGCCAGCTCGATCTGGCGGACCACGTGGTCGTGCAGGTAGAGCGCCTCGGGCAGGCCCCGGAAGCCGTGGGCGTACTCGGTCACGCCGGGGATCGGCAGCAGCTTGTTCACGCTGCCGACGGCGAGAATCAGCCGGTCGTACGCGAGCCGGTTGCGGTCCCCCTCCGGCTGGGTGAAGCCGACCCACCGGTTCTGCAGGTCCACCTCGTCGGCCTCACCGATCACCACCCGGACCCCGCTCAGCGTGCCGGTGAGCGGCACCGAGATCCGGGTCGGCTCGACCACGCCGGCCGCCACCTCGGGCAGCAGTGGCAGGTAGAGGAAGTAGTCGGTCGAGTTCAGCACCACGATCTCGGCGCGGTTGCCGGCCAGCCGGCTCAACGTCTTCGCCGCGTGGTAACCGGCGAACCCGGCCCCCACGATCACCACACGAGGTTTCGTCATTGCGGACCCGTTCCCGCCGAAAGCCGGGACAAACGTGGCCTCAGCCGGGCGAGAGCCGGATGTAGCCGGTGTTGCCGACCGCCTCCAGCTCCCAGCAGTGGCCGAAGGCCCGGACCCGTTCGGCGCTGATCCGGCCCAGCTCGGCCGGGATGTCCGGGTCGATCTGCAGCTTGCCGTCGACCGGCTCCAGGCCGAGCATCGCCCGGACCAGGGCCAGCGGGGTGCCTGTGGCCCAGGCTTGCGGGCTGCACGCGGTCGGGTAGGCGACCGGACGGATGACCCGTGACCGTGGGAATCCGGCCAGCGCCTCGGGCAGCCGGTGGCCGAGCTGCTCGGCCGCCGCCAGCAGCGCCAGGCTGATCTGGTTCGCCTCCGCCCGGTAGCCGTAGCGGGCCAGGCCGAGCACGGCGAGCGAGTTGTCGTGCGGCCAGACGGTGCCGAGGTGGTAGCCGAGCGCGTTGTAGAGCCGCGCCTCGCGGGAGAGCGTACGGATCCCCCAGCCGGAGAACATGCCGTCCGACATCAGCTGCCGGACCACGGCGTCGGCCCGCTCGCGCGGCACGATGCCGCTCCAGAGAAGGTGCCCCATGTTCGAGGTCTTCGAGTCGATCGGGTTCTTGTCGGCGTCCAGCCCGACGGCGTAGAAGCCCCCGCGCTCCTCGAGCCAGAAGTCCCGGTTGAACCGTTCGTACAGCTGGGCCGCGTCGCTACGCAGCCGCTGGGCCAGCTCCGGGTCGGCGAGCGGCCCGTCGGCCAGCTCGGCCAGCCGCAGCTTCGCGTCGTAGACATAGCCCTGCAGGTCAGAGGTGGCGATGGGCAGCTCGGGAATCGTCCCGTCGGCGAAGCAGACGCCGTCGGGCGAGTCCCGCCAGCACTGGTTGCCCAGCCCCTCCGGCGAGCGGGTGGCGTACTCCACGTAGCCGTCGCCGTCCCGGTCGCCGTAGTGGTCGATCCAGTGCAGCGCCGCGAGCGCCTGCTCGCGCAGGAGTTGGACGGTCTCGTCGTCCCGGGTCCACCGCCAGTACTCCGAGAGCAGGATGAGCCACAGCTGGGTGGCGTCCGCGGTGCCGTAGTTCGGCCCGTACGGCTTCTGCCCGGTGCGGGTGAGCTCGCCGCCGCGGACCTCGTGCATGATCTTGCCGGGTTCCTCGTCGGTGAAGTCGTCGCAGGTCTCGCCCTGCAACCGGGCCAGCGCCAGCAGGGCCCCGCGGGCCAGCGTCGGACCGGCGATCAGGGTCTGGTAGGCGGTGATCAGCGTGTCCCGACCGAAGACGGTGAGAAACCAGGGCAGCCCGGCCCCGGGCAGCATGATCCGCTGGCCCTTGACCTCCAGGTCGAGCCGGAGCGCCGCCAGGTCGTCGCGGGACTGGCGCACCGTCCGTTCCAGCGCGTCGTTGTCGCTGCGCAGCACCGCCCGCTCCTCCGCCCACCGGCGCAGCGGGTCCTCAGCCCGGCGGTGGATCACGTCGGCGATGTCGCCCCGGACCGGCTCCACCACCCCCATCCCGGGCGGCAACGGCACGTGGAGGTCGAGTTCCCACTCCTGCTGTGGTTGGAGGGCGAACGTCCACACCAACTCGTCACCCTCGACCCGGTCCGCCCGCGTCTGGGCGCACACCCGGGTCTGCGCGGTGAACCCCTCACGCTCGTAGCAGAAGCAGAGCTCGGAGCCATCGGCGGCGTGCCGGCGGACAATATGCGCGGACCGGTCGCGGACCCCCGACTTGACCTCGAACAGGTCGGCGAAGTCGGCCTCGACAGCGAGCCGCAGTTCGACCCGGACCGCCTCGGGCGAGAACGAGATCATCGTGATCCGCTCATGGAAGCCGTCACCGACGTAACGCAACCGTCGGACCCCCAGGCTGTTCACCGGCAGACCGGGCAGGTCGGGGTTGGTCAGCACGTACTGCGCCGAGTAGTGGTCGAGAGTGTCCGAAGCCAGCTCCAGCAGTCGACCCCCGTTGACCGACAGCACCCAGCCGCTGATCAGCCGGGTGTCCAGGTGCACCAACCCGCCGATGCTGCCCGGCGGCACGTCGCCGAGCGGGTCGGAGTACATGAAGGTGGGGCCCCTCAGCACGGCCATCGAGTTCGGGCCCAGCTCGGGCGGCATGGCCCGCTGGTCACCGCTCTCGCCGGCGGTGACCACGCCGGGCATGGGGTTCGCGGGCGTCGGACGTCCGGCAGCCATTCCTCCACGCTAGGAAGCACCGGCGGGGTCGTCATCACCCGCACCGGGTGAAACCTGCGCCGATCCACGCCGAACGATATGGACACCGACGGCCGTCGATGGTGAGGTTGCCGTCATGGGAACTGACGACAGCGGCGCCCGACCTACGAGGTCCACCCGCCGCACCTTCCTGTCCGCAGCCACCGCCGCCACCGCCGCCACGGTGGCCGTACCCGCGCTCGCCGACCCGGCCGGCGCCACCGGCAGCAGCGCCCCGCCCGGTCCCGGCCGGCCGGCCCGCCCCCAGTCACCGGACCGAGAGCTGCGCGACCTGCTCCGAGCGGTCGACCAGCGCCGGATCGAGGCGATCGTGCGACGGCTGGCCGCCTTCGGCACCCGGCACACCCTCTCCGACCAGGACGACCCGGAGCGGGGCATCGGCGCCGCCCGGGACTGGATCTACGACCGGATGCGGGAGTACGCCGCCGCGTCCGACGGCCGGATGACCGTCGAGCTGCAGTCCTACATCCAGCAGCCGGCGTCACGGATCCCGGTGCCGACCCGGATCACCAACGTGGTGGCGACCCTGCGCGGGGAGACGTCGCCGAACCGGACGTACGTGGTGACCGGCCACTACGATTCCCGGGCCACCGACGTGATGGACGCGGTCAGCGACGCGCCGGGGGCGGACGACGACGCCTCCGGGGTGGCGGTGGTGATGGAGCTGGCCCGGTTGATGGCCACCCGGCGCACCGCGGCCACCGTCGTCTTCGCCGCGGTGGCCGCTGAGGAACAGGGGCTGTACGGCTCGGCCCACCTGGCCCAGCAGCTCAAGGCGGCCGGCGCGGACGTGCAGGGGATGTTCAGCGACGACATCGTGGGCAGCAGCACCGCCGACGACGGCACCCGCGACCCACACGCCGTACGGCTCTTCGCCGAGGGCGTGCCGACCGCGGAGACCCCGGCCGAGGCGAACACCCGCCGGTCGGTCGGCGGGGAGAACGACTCCCCGTCGCGGCAGCTCGCCCGGTTCGTCACGGATGTGGCCGAGAACTCGGCGACCGGTATGCAGGTCCGGGTGATCTACCGCCGGGACCGCTACCTGCGCGGCAGCGACCACATCTCGTTCCTCGAGCAGGGTTGGCCGGCCGGCCGGTTCACCGAGCCGCACGAGGACTTCGCCCACCAGCACCAGGACGTCCGGGTGGTGGACGGGCAGCAGTACGGCGACCTGCCGGAGTTCTGCGACTTCGGATACATCACCCGGGTCGCCCGGGTGAACGGCGCCGCGCTCTGGTCGCTGGCCCAGGCGCCCGGCACCCCGAAGGGCGCGGTCATCGTCACCACCGACCTCACCAACAACACCACGCTGCGCTGGCAGCGCGGCGACGAGCCGGACCTGGCCGGCTACGAGGTGGTCTGGCGGGAGACCACCGCCGCGGAGTGGCAGAAGGTGATCCCGGTCGGCGACGTCACCCAGGTGACCGTCGACCTGTCCAAGGACAACGTCTTCTTCGGTGTCCGCGCGGTGGGCCGCGACGGCCTGCGCAGCCCGGTGGCGTTCCCCCGGCCGGGCAGCTGACCGGCGGCGCGGGCACCGGCGTCCTGGGAGAGCCGGCCGGACTCGGCCGGCCCTCCCAGGCTCAGCCCGCGGCGGGCGGCGCGGTGATCGCCCACCGCTCGTGGTCGCGCCACGCCCCGTCGATGAACAGGTAGTCCGGCGAGAATCCCTCCAGCCGGAAGCCGAGCTTCTGGGCCACCCGCCGGGACGGCTCGTTGCCCGGCTGGATGTTCGCCTCCAGCCGGTGCAGCCCGAGCGCGGTGAACGCGTGCTCGATCGCCAGCCGGATGCCGGCCGAGGCGTGCCCCGTCCCGTTGAACGGCAGGAACGCCGCGTAGCCCAGGTAGCCGCCGCGCAGCGCGCCCAGCACGATCCCGCTGATGTTCACGTAGCCGGCGATGGCGCCGCTGGCCCGATCGCAGATCAGGTAGCCGGCGCCGTCCCGCCGACGGATCTTCCTCAGGTAGGCCGCGTACTCCTCCGGGCTGCCCGGGGCGGCGAGCCACGGATGGTGCAGCTCGCGGCTGCGGTGCGCGGCGGCGAGGAACTCCGCCTCGTCGGCCGGTCGGGGTCGGCGGATGGCGGCGGGCCCGCCGCTGCGCAGGTATCTCACGGCGGACAACTTTCGCCGCCCGACCGGGACTTGTCCAACCGGTTCCCCGCCGGGGCCGACACCGGGCAGCTGCGGCGGGACGGCCTAGAGCGGGCCGGGGTGCGGCTGGTCGAGCGGCATGGGCACCTGGAGGAAGGTGGTGCCGCGCAGATCCAGCCGGGCCCACTCGGGCGAGCGGACCAGCCGCAGCATGACCTCCGCGCAGTTCGGGCAGCGCGCCACATAGCCGGGGGCGTGCGAGTAGACGCGCAACGCGGCCATCGGGCCCACGGCCCCGCAGTGCTCGCACTGGCCGGTGGCCGTGCTGAGGTCGACGGCGAACAGCTCCCGCAGCGGGCCGTCGAGCATGTTGCCGTCCAGGTAGGACATCTCCGTCATGGGGTCTCCTCGGCGGTCAGCCGGTGGGGCCGAACCGTTCGGTCTTCACCCGGCGGGGCTGGTGTCCCAGCCCGACGAGCAGGTCGGCCACCGTCTCCACGAAGCCGGTCGGGCCACAGACGTAGTTGACCGGCTCCAGGTCGGCCGGCCAGCCGTGGCTGTTGACGTCGGCCAACCCGATCCGGTGCGGTTCTCCCCGCCAGCCCTCCGGCGCCTGGCGGGTGTAGAGGTACGCCACGTCCAGGCCGAGGTCGTCGCGGCCCCGCCGGCGCAGCTCGTCGGCGTAGATCACGTCGTCCGGGGTGCGTACCGAGTAGAGCAGCCGGAACGGGGTGCGGCTGCCGGCCGCCCGTCGGGCCCGGAGCATCGCCATCAGCGGCACGATGCCCGAGCCGCCGCCGACCAGCAGGACGGGCGCGCTCTCCTCGGCCCGCCAGACGAACCAGCCGCCGACCGGCCCGCGTACCTCCACCGGGTCGCCCTCGGCGTAGGTGTCGATCAGGTACGGCGACACCTCGCCGTCGGGCACCCGCTGGACGGTCACCTCGATCCGCGGCCCACCCGGACCGTCGACCACCGGCCCGGCCAGCGAGTACGACCGGGCGGTCTGGTAGCCGTCCGGTGCGGTGAGCCGGATGTCGAGGTGCTGGCCGGGCAGGTGCCCCGGCCAGTCGGACAACTCCAGCACCAGGGTCTGCGCCGTGGGGGTCTCGACCCGACGCTCCACCAGCCGGGCGACCCGCCAGGTCAGCGGAGCCCGCGCCGGGACGCTCACCGCCACCCGCTCAGTCACCCTGGTACCGCTGTTCGCGCCACGGGTCGCCGTAGTCGTGGTAGCCGGCGGTCTCCCAGAAGCCGGGCCGGTCCGAGGTCATCAGCCGGATGCCGCGCACCCACTTGGCGGATTTCCAGAAGTAGAGGTGCGGCACCAGCAGCCGGGCCGGGCCGCCGTGCTCGGCCGGGAGGTCGGCGCCGTCGAAGGTGTGCGCCACCCAGGCCCGTCCGCCGCGCAGGTCGTCCAGCGGCAGGTTGGTGCTGTAACCGCCGTAGGAGTGGGCGAGCGCGTAGTGCGCGTCGGTCTCGATCCCTTCCAGCAGCGTGTCCAGCGAGACGCCCTGCCAGTTGGTGCCCAGCTTGGACCAGCGGGTGACGCAGTGGATGTCGACGTGCGGCGTCTCCTGGGGCAGCGACATCAGCTCCGACCAGGACCAGCTGTACTCGGCGCCGGTCTCCGTGCTGATGACGAACTCCCAGGTGTCCAGCGGCACCTTCGGCGTCGGGCCGGCGGAGAGCACCGGGAAGTCCTGGGTCAGGTACTGCCCCGGCGGCAGCGCCGGCTCCGACGAGCGGGGGCGGCCCTGGAAGCCTGGAGACACAATTCCCACTCGTCAGTCGTACCACCCGCGGGGGCCGGACGGGTCCGTTCCCCCCGTACCGCCTGGTGTCTGGGCGTGGCGCGCGGCCGCCGGGTCGGGCGGCGGCCGCGCGATGCGGCGTCACCGCCGCTCGGCGACCACCTCCGGCTCGGCCGGCTGCCGGTCGCGGGTGGCGCGCAGGCTGGTGAGCGTGACGACCACCAGCACGCCGATGATGACGCCGAGCGACGCCAGCGTGGGGATCTCCGGGACGCCCTTCCAGATGCCGTGCGCCCAGTGCAGGCCCAGCTTCAGGCCGATGAACGCCAGGATGATCGCCAGGCCGTAGCTGAGGTGCACCAGCCGGCTGAGCGCGGCGTGCAGCACGAAGTAGAGCGCGCGCAGGCCGAGCAGGGCGAACGCGTTGGTGGCGAAGACCAGGTAGGGATCCTCGGTGATGCCGTAGACGGCGGGCACCGAGTCGACCGCGAAGACCACGTCGGTGGCGAGCACGGCCACCACCACCAGGGCGAACGGCGTCAGCGTCCGGCGGCCGGCGTCCCGGATGGTCATCCGGGTGCCGTGGTAGTCGTCGGTGACCGGCATGAACCGGCGCAGCAGCCGCACCGACCGCATCTTGTTGATGTCCACCTCCTGCTGGTGCCCGGAGAGGGCGTCGCGCAGCAGCTTCACCGCGGTGGCGATGAGGATGATCGCGAAGAGCAGGAAGGCGAAGTCCAGGGTCTCCAGCGCGGCGGCGCCGAGGGCGATGAAGACGGCGCGGAGCACGAGCGCGCCGGCGATGCCGTAGAGCAGGACCCGCTGGGCGAGCACCGCCGGGACCGCGAAGGCGGCCAGCAGGAGCATGAAGACGAAGAGGTTGTCGACCGAGAGCGACTTCTCGACCAGGTAGCCGGTCAGGTACTGCACGCCCAGCTCGGAGCCGTAGCGGTTCCAGACCCAGGCGCCGAAGGCCAGCGGCAGGGCGATGTAGAACGCCGACCAGCCGAGCGCCTCGCGGAGGGAGACCTCGTGCGGGCGGCGGGTGACCAGGAAATCCAGCACCAGCAGCACGATCACACCGGCGATGGTCACCCCCCACAGCATGGGGGTGCCGACCGTCGACAGCTCGGCGGCGGAAAGGTACGACAGCTCAGTCATGGAGCCTCCTCGAACACCGTGTCATGTTCGAGGTCTCCTTCACCCACCTTTGCGTGGGCAACCACCCGAGGCGTGCCGGGCACGCCGTACTGACCGGAATGGTTCGTGGGAAGTACTCCCCTCGTGGGCACAAGGTTAGGTCAGGCTCAGACGGTGCGCCAAGCGGGGCCACCCTACGCGTGTCGATGGTTGCCCAGGTCAACGGCTGCTCCCGCTCCCGCCGTGGTCAGCCGCGGCGCAGCGTCGCACCGGGAGCCATCGCCGGCTCGACCATGTCCCGGTAGTCGCGCGGGAGCTGGACCACCACGTCGTCGAACTCGCCGCCGGTGATCGCCTCCCGCAGCGTGGTGAGGACCGCGCGAATGGCGTCCCGTGCGGCCGGCTCGTCCACGCCGGCCCGCTCGCCGACCCGGGCGACGAACTCCGCGGCCCCGAACCGGTCCGCCGCCTCGGTGCCGGGCCCCGGCTTCAGCACCACCTGCAGCGGCTTCGGCAGCTGCGCGGCCAGGTCCAGCACCTCGCCGCCGGTCAGCCGCTCCGCCAGTGTCACCAGCGTGGCCCGGGTCAGGGTTACGGCCTGCTCCGACGAGGTTCGGGTCCGCTGGGCCACCTGGTCGACAAAGGTGTCGTAGTTCATCGCGTACTCCTCGGGCTGCGTCGGAGCCTGCGGGTACCCGCGGCGCACCGGCGGAAACGAGGCCGGATTTCCCCGCCGGCCGGGCGTGACCGGCCGGCGGGCGGGTAACCGCCGCCGGTCGTGACCGGATCGATGCCGCGAGGAGCCGACCTAATGGCGAGCTACGCCGACGTCCTGCAGTACCTGTCGAGCCTGGACTACCCGGCCGAGAAGGACGACGTGATCCGCGAGGCCGAACGTGAGGGCGCGCCGCCCGACGTGCTGCGCGCGCTGCGGGCGCTGCCGCCGGTGGACTACGCCAACGGCAACGAGGTGGCCCGCTCGGCCGGCATCGAGGCCGCCCCCGAGCTGAGCCCGTCGCAACGCGCCGCGCAGGCCCGCGACCGGCACCCACGGGTCTCCCAGCACCTGCGCGGCATCTGACCCGGCCGTGCCCGGACCTGCGCCGGGGGACGACGACGGGCAGCGGGTAACGGCAGCCGAATCCCGGCCGGGACCACCCGACGGGCACACCCCGGCGGTGGTCCAGATCGCGGTGGTGGCGGTGGTCGGGCTCGCCGTGGGTGGCGTCTTCGGCGCCCTGGTGTCTCCGCCGCTCGCACCGCTGGTCGGCTGGGACGCGGCCGCGGTGACCTGGCTCGTCATCGTGTGGCGCAAGATCTGGCCGCTGGACGGCGTGCAGACCGCCCGGCTGGCCGCGCACGAGGACCCCAACCGGGCGATCCGCGACGTGGTGCTGCTCGGCGCCGGTACGGCCAGCCTGCTCGCGGTGCTACTGGTGGTGGGTACCGCCGACACCACCCCGCCGGGCCCGCTGCGCGACCTCTACGGCGGCGCCGGGGTGCTGAGTGTGCTGCTCTCCTGGCTGGTGGTGCACACCGTGTTCGCCGCCAGGTACGCCCGGGTCTACTACACCGGGCCGGACGGCGGGGTGAACTTCCACCAGTCGCTGCCACCATGCTACGTGGACTTCGCGTACCTGGCGTTCACCGTCGGAGCCACCTTCCAGGTGTCGGACACCAACCTGACCAGCCCGGAGATGCGCCGGACCGTCCTGATGCACTCGATGCTGTCGTACCTGTTCGGGGCGTTCGTCATCGCGGTGACGGTGAACCTGCTGGCCGGCCTGGCCACGTGACGAGGGCAGCCGAACGTGGACCGCGGAGACAGGCGGGCGCCCCAGGCCGCGAACCGCGACCGGGGGCGCCACGCAAGATACCTGTCCCTGGTGGTAGCCGCGGCCCGAACCGGGCCGCGACCACCAGGCGGTAGAAACGCCCGAACCGGGCGGGCATGACTGCCTCGATCATCATACCGTGCAACATCATCCGAACGGCTGATTTTTGGCAGACTGTGGGCCAGGGCACTATCGCCGGGTCAGCTCATCACCTCGGCGTACCGCTGCTCCAGGTCGACCCGGGCGAGCGCGCCCACCAGCCAGGCGAGCCGTTCGGACTCGCCACTGCCGGCCAGTCCGGCCAGGTCGCTGGCGGATCGTCCCAGCCCGAGCCGGCGCGCCGCGACCAGCGCCCGCCGGTCGGCGACCGGCGCCACCTCACGCCAGAGCGCCTGCGCCTCGCGCAGGAACAGCTCGACCACCTGCCCGTCCACTCCGGGCAGCTCGCTGAGCAGCTCCCGCTCCAGGCGCGGGTCGTAGTGCGCCTTCGCCCGCAACCGCCGCAGGTCGCCCCGGTAGCGGTCGACCACGACGCGGGCGAGGTCGCCGAGCACGTCGGCGACCGCGTCGACGTCACCGCGTTGCCCGGCGGCGCGCAGCACCCGTACCCGGGACTCGTGCAGCGAACGGGCCAACCGCGCGGCGCTGTCCCACCCCTCGTCGCGCAGCGCCCGCGCGCTCTCCACCGCACGCCGGAAGTCGCCCCGCCGGGCCAGCAGGACCGACAGGTAGAGCACTTGAAAGAGGCTCGCCGGGTTGTTGGTGACCTGGAAGCCGTACTGCTCGGCGAAGCCACGGCTGCTTCCGGCGAGCCGGCGTACCAGACGCTTCTTGTCCTCGATGCTGGAGATCGCACTGGTCGGCATGCCGGCGACTACCCGCGCCACCGCCGGTCACACGCCGGGCGGTCAGCCTTGGCCAGCCGCCGGGCGCTCGGCCTTCCGGCCCGCCGCCGGGTGATCAGCCTTCCGGCCCGCCGCCGGGCGGTCAGCTTCGGATGTCGCCGCTGCGGTCGCGGGCCTTGAGCCGGGTGGTGGGCAGTGCCGGGGCGGGCAGCGGCGGCGCGGGATCGTCGGCGACCACGCCGAAACGCCGCCCGGCCATCCAGTCCTCGCGCGCGGCGGCCACCTCCTCGTGCGAGCGACCCACGAAGTTCCACCACATCACCAGCGGCTCCTCGAAGGGCGCACCGCCGAGCAGCATCAGCCGGCTGCCCGGCTCGCCACGCAGGGTGAACCGGTTCCGCCCGATGCCGAGGTAGAGCAGCGCGCCCGGCGCGAACGGCACCCCGTCGACCTCCGCCGAGCCGGACATGGCCAGCAGCCCGTACTCGAAGTCGGGGCGCAGCGGCAGGTCGACCGGCGCCGGCCCGGCCAGCTCGAGCTGCGCGCCGACCAGCGGGGTGTGCACCACTGCCGGGGACCGCTCGCCGGCGATCTCGCCGACCAGGAGCGTGACGTCCAGGCCGCCGTCCTGCCAGCGGGGCAGGTCCGCGTGATGGGCGAAGTCGGCGCTACCGGCCCGCGCCGGGTCTGGCAGGGCCACCCAGAGCTGAACCCCGTGCATCACCGGCGGGTGCGCGTCGGGCGACCGTTCCGAGTGGGCGATGCCCTGCCCCGAGGTCATCACGTTCAACTGGCCCGGCCGGATCGGCTGGACGTTGCCCAGGCTGTCGCGGTGCAGGATCTCCCCGTCCAGCAGCCAGGTCACCGTCTGCAGACCGGTGTGCGGGTGCGGCGGCACCTCCATCCCGGGGCGCTGCGCCACATCGTCCGGCCCGAAGTGGTCGACGAAGCACCAGGCGCCGACCATCCGACGCTGCCGCTGTGGCAGCAGCCGCCGCACCGTCGTGTACCGCCCCAGCGGCACGTCGTGGCCGGGCAGCAGCACGCTGCCGGGATCGACGGCGGCCACGCCAGGCGGTCGGGTCTGCGCCGGCATTGATTCGGTACGTTCCACCGCCCGACTGTACTGCGGGCCCGATCGGCGGCGGCGGCCCTTCCCCGCCTCCGTCCCCTGGTCAGTAGCGGTCCTCGGTGCGGCGGGGCGGATGACGCCTCTCCCCAGCCCGCCGCGGACTATGCGCGGCACGGCGCTCCCAGTCGCCGAGCCCGGAACCCTTTGACCACAGCGCGAACGCCGCACCCCTGCGGATCTTGGACAGTTCCCGTCGGCAGTTAACGGAAACTGTCCAAGATTCGGTGGCGCAACCTGCTCGCGGGGCCGCGCGTCGGTCTGCCGGCGGTGACCGGTCGACCGGGTGCCAGCCTTTGGTCGGCCGCAACGCAGGCTGGCACCGGGGTGGCGGGGACGCCAGCCAGCACCATGCAGACGTGCGTCCGGCGGTACCTGATGGGACGCCGCCCGTCGCTCTCGGATACGCCGCTGGCCGGCACCCGTGTCAGGGTGCCGGCCAGCGGTCAGGTCATGCGATGTGGTTGTCAGTTGTTCCAGTGCTGGGCGACGAGGTCGGCGGCCTGCTGCTCCCACTGGGCGTAGGCGTCCGGGTAGGCCGACACCTGCACCGTCTGCGCGGCCTCGGTCAGCGGCATGTCCTGCCACCCGTCGACCTGCTTGAGACCCTTCTGGAACGCCATCGTCGAGTACTCGGGGTCGGTGATCTGCTCCGGGGTGCCCCAACCACTGGAGGGGCGCTGCTGGAACAGACCCAGCGAGTCATGATCATTCATGTCGCCGAGGTGGCCGAGGTTCTCCAGCTTCGACTCCTGCAGGCTCGTGGCGATCGAGATGACCGCGGCCCGCTCGTCCAGACCCGACTTCTTCGTCGCCGCGATGATCGCCTTCACGTTCTTGGTCTGCTCGTCGTTCAGGTCGATACGGGACTGGGTGCCCTGGGTGCCGTGCGGGATCAGCTTGGCGGTGTCCACGCCCGGCTTGTCGGCCTGCACCGCCACGGCGGTGGGCTTGGCGTCCACGGCCGGCGCCGCGGCGTGCGCGGCGACGGGGCCGGCGAAGATCCCACCGGCGAAAGCCAGACCAGCAACACTCAGAACGCTCTTACGCATGATCGTGTTCATGGGAAGCTCCAATTCGGGGGTAGACACCCACACCACCGATAGGGGTCGGCAACGTGCGCGGGTGTGCAGCACCTCGACAAGGCGCTCAACAAACAGAGGGGAAAGTCTTCAGGCCGGGCCACACATTCCGGGGCTCATCGACCAGGGGGATCCGACGTCCGGGGCCGGGGGCCTCGCGGTGCCGGGTCCAGATGTAACGACCGGCGGCCCGCCATCATTCCGGGGGGCCGGCTCGTCGGCCGGGACCAGATGTAACGACCGGCGGTCCGCCGTCATTCCGGGGGCCGGACCACCGTCGGCGACCGGGTGAACCGGCCGGCGGGCGGGGCTGCCACCTCGGCCGTCGCGGATATTCAACGACGCCGGGCCACCCATCATTCCGGCCCCCGGATGCCCCCGGCCACACCCCAAAACGCCCATACGACCGCTCGCGGGGCACCCACACCTGGAGCGAACGGGACAACCGACCCAGACCACGCGACGGACACGCCCCCGACCAGACCACCTACCCGGGGCAAGGACCGCAACGGCCGATCGCCGCGGCCCGACAGCCGGCGGCGCCAGTGGCTGACGGCGAGCAGCCTCCGGGGACTCCCAAGGCCGCGCGACTGGCGGAAGCGTGCAGAGGGTCAGCTGATCGACTCGGGATCACTGATGTCGGAGTCACCGGTGAACCGGACACCCCGACATGACAGACCCGGGCTCCATCAAACCGGCCAGCCGCCACTCCAGATCGCCGACATGGCGGTACCCGCGCTGGCAGGACACCGCCATGTCGGCCAAACGGAGTGGATCAAGCGCGGAGATCATTGGCGCAACCGGGGGTTCCGTGGCCAGGGGCGGGAGCCGTCCGGACCGGGTCGCTCGGGTCAGGTCGGCTCGGGAGTGTCCGCGATCCGGCCGAGGACCTTGGTGGCACATCGGTCGAGGACGGTCCGCGCGTCCAGGCCGAGGCTCTCGATGGCGACGATGGCGGTGAAGGCGACGTCGGCCAGTTCGGCGGCCACGTCCTCCCGGGTATGCGTCACGCCCTTGCGCGGGTTCTGCCCCAGCAGTCCGATCCAGGCACCCGCGGCCTCCCCCGCCTCCTCGGTGAGCTTGAGGATGCGGCAGGTGAGTTCCTGCTGCCCGGTTCCGTTGGCCGCGTCCAGCCACGCGCGGGAGGCACGCGCCGCGACCCAGATCGGATCGAGGCCGGAAGCCGGATCGCCCGGTGACAGCGAGGAGGAGTCGTTCACGCCGCCCAGTGAACCGGACGAGCCGGTGGCCCACACACGGGGACGGCTCGGCCGATGGGCGGAAGGTTGGCCGATGGGCTGATCGGAAGGTCAGACAGCCATTGACAGTGCTCGACGCCGGTCCTAGGTTCAGGGCGCTACCGGCCGGTAGGCATCCGTCCCGCCTGGTCGCCCCGGTGGGCGACACCCGTCCGAGGGGGAGCACGATGCTGTCCTCGTCCGCCCGCAGCCTCCGCCGTCTGATCGCCGCCGCCGCGACCCTGGCCCTCGTGGTCGGGCTGGCCGGCGCCGCGCCGGCAACCGCCGCCGACCGCGGCTCCGGCGACACGCAGCCGCTGCCCGGCTACACCATCGAGAATCCGCCCCTGGCGCCGCTGGTGGTGGGCGGCAAGCCCACCGTGGTACGTCAGGGCGTGCACCGCCACGCCGGCTACATCATCGAGGTCCCGGCCCGGTGGAACGGCGACCTAGTGATGTGGGCGCACGGCTACCGGGGCCAGGAGAACGTGCTCACCACCGAGACGCCCGGTTTCGGCCTGCGGCAACGCCTGCTGGAGCAGGGGTACGCGTGGGCGTCGTCGTCGTACGACCGCAACGGGTTCAACATCCGCTCCGGTGTGCTGAGCACGAAGGATCTGGCCGACCACTTCGCCCGGGCGGTGAAGCGCCCACACCGGACGTACCTGACCGGGGTGTCGATGGGCGGATACGTCACCGCCCGCTCGCTGGAGCAGTACCCCGGCTACTACGACGGGGCGTTGCCGATGTGCGGGGTGCTGGGTGACCAGACGTTGCTGGACTTCTTTCTCGACTACAACCTGGTCGCTCAGGCGCTCGCCGGGGTGCCCGCCTATCCGACGCCGGCGGACTACCTGACCAACGCGGTGCCGCGGATCCAGGCGGCCCTGGGTCTGGCCGGGCTCACCCCGACCGGCCCGGACACCACCAACGGGCGGGGAAAGCAGCTGCGGGACATCACGGTCAACCGCTCCGGCGGTCCGCGTCCCGGCGCGACGGCGGCCTTCGCGGTCTGGAAGGACTTCCTCTTCTCGATCAGCGTCACCAGCGGTGGCGACTCCCCCGCCGAACGTCCGAGCCAGCTCTCCACCAACCTGTTCACCCGCTACGCGCCGAACAGTCCGGTCGACGTGAACGCCAGCGTGCAGCGGGTCGCGCCCGAGAACCTGCGCCAGCGGCTGCTGCCGACGCTCACCGAGGTGCCGCGGATCGCGGGCCAGCCGACCGCGCCGGTGCTCAGCCTGCACGGCCTCGGCGACCTGTTCGTACCGTTCTCGATGGAGCAGACGTACGCCGCGGACGTGGCGCGGCACGGCCGGAGCTGGCTGCTCGTGCAGCGGGCGATCCGGTCGACGCAGCACTGCGAGTTCACCCCGGACGAAGCCGGCGCCGCCTGGGACGACCTGGTCTCCTGGGTCCGCACCGGCAAGCGGCCGGCCGGCGACACGGTGACCGATCGGGCGGCGGTCGCCGCCACGGACTACGGCTGCCGGTTCAGCGACCGGGCCGCGTACACGGCGGGCGTCGGCACCCGCCGGCTCTATCCCGCCTGCTGACGCTCGAGCGTGGACCGTGCCGCCGGGCGAGCGCGATGGACGTTCGCCGGCGGCGGGTGACGCCAAGAGGCTGGCGCCCGTCGGAGTGAACTCCGACGGGCGCCAGCCATGGTTCTCCGGGCCCTACCCGGAACGGTGCCGCGTCAGCGCGCGGAACCCATTCCGAACCGGCCACGGCTGCGCCAGGCCAGCGTCAGGAGCAGCAGCACCGCGCCCGCGCCGACCATCCCGCCGCCGATCTTCATCGGCGTGCCCAGGCTGGCGCCCGTGACGGGCAGCGGAGGCTGCGGCCGGTCCAGCACACGCAGTTCGGTGCTGGCCGTCCGGTCGGACTCCCGGCCGGTCGCGGTGAAGGTCAACAGACCTGTCACGTGCGGCTTGTAGCTCTTGGTGAACCGGCCCCGCGAGTTGGTGTACGCCGTGAAGCTCAGCGGCGCGCTAGCCTGGTAGGCCACCGGCGCCATCGCGACGGTGCTGCCGTCACTGCGGCGCGGCTGGTTCGCCGCCGGAGCCGCCAGCGGGGTCACCGAGACCACGATGTCGACCGTCTCGTTCGGGCCGAAGTTGCGGCCGGTGAGGACCACGGTCTCGCCGAGGTTGATGGTCGGCCGGTTCACGGTGAGCGACGCGGGCTGCGGGGCGTACGGCGGTGGTTGTGGCGTGTCCGTGACTGTTGGCGCCGGCTGCGGCTGGGCCGCCCCCGCTGCGGTCGGCACGGCCACCACGGCCAGACCGACCGTGAGCGCCATGATGATGCGGGATAGCCGCATGATTGGTTCCCTCCTACTGGTCACAGCTTGGTGCGGTATCTACTTGGGTGGTCCATGGGGTGGCCGTGGGGGTTAGCCACAGCTCGGCCTTTCCTGTGCCGGTCTTCTTTCCGGTCAGGACGGTTACCTCCAGGTCCCGGCTGGCGCCGGGGCCGACCTCCACGTTCGCCGTGGCGACCTGGCGGCCCCGTTCGGTGCCGCTGCCCACTGCCGCCTCGGCCCCGTCGAGTCGGGCGTCGACCACCGCCCCACCCGCCGGACTGAAGACCGACACCAGCGTGCGGACGGTGTACGGGTCACCCGCCAGGCCGAGGCCGAGGACCGATTTGCTGAGACCGGACTTCGGCGCCGTCGAGCGCAGGGTGACCCGCAGCCGGAGTTCACGGCGACCGTCGGACCGGCATTCGCCGACCGCCAGCGTCGCCGCCGGACGCAGGTAGTAGCCGAGCTTCGCGCCGCTGCCGTCGTTGAGGAACACGCCGACCGTTGGCACGGTGTCCTGTTCCGGAAGCGTCCCGGCCATCCGGCTGTCGCCGACTGTCCGCTGTTCCTCCGGGTGGGCACTCCAGAACAATATCCGGCGTTCCGTGATAGCACGGTCGAATCCGGACAACAACACCCTTGGGTTGACATTCTTCTTAAAGAGCGCGTCGAAGACCGCAGCCGCCGAGGCGGCGAAGTACTCGTCCTGCTGCTTGTTGCCGAGCCGTTGGTAGGTCTCGTTGAGCAGGGTCCGCACCGCGGTGTCGCTGGCCAGCGGCACCGCGCCGGGCACCAGCACCGGACCGGTGGCCTTGAGCAGATAGGAGAGCACCACCGGGTCGACGGCCAGCACGCCGTCGACATTCGTCCCGGTCTTGCGGCGGAACATCTCCCGGTAGAGGGCGGCCGCCGTCGGGAAGTGCGGGGTGAGGTTGACATCGGCCGGGTAGATGCCCGGCAGGTCGGTCCAGAGCCGGCGCACCTCCTTGGTCAGCGGCAGCGGCGGGGTGAACTGGCCGAGCGAGGCGCTGCTGTCCTGGCGCCCCATCCGCACCCGGCCGCCCTCGGCCTCGATCACCGCGTACGCGCCGAACATGCCGCCGGTGGCGCGCAGCTCCGCCAGGTTCTGCGACACCAGCAGGTATCGGCGGGCCCC
The DNA here is from genome assembly GCF_040649635.1 of Micromonospora sp. NPDC048909. NCBI lineage: Bacteria > Bacillati > Actinomycetota > Actinomycetes > Micromonosporales > Micromonosporaceae > Micromonospora > Micromonospora sp. NPDC048909. The sequence goes on from NZ_JBEZFU010000011.1 coordinate 47,086, forward strand.
GTTGGCGCCGAGCAGCGCCGGCAGCAGTCGCGCGCCCTGGTCGGCCGCCGAGGTCAGGCCGGCCAGCCGATCGATCTCCCCGCGCAGGTCGGTGAGGGCCTGGCGGACCTGGCTGACCAGGCCGTCGCCGGAGACCGCAGCCAGGTCGCGCCGCGTCTGCTGGACCGCCTCGTTCGCGGTGGACAACTCGGCGGAGACACTGCGGAGCCGGCCCACGTCGAGCCGCCCCTCGGTCGGTACCAGGCTGGTCAGGTCGGCTCGGAGCAGCGTCGGAAAGGCCTGGCGCGCCAGGTCGTCGACGGCCACCGCGATCTGCCGCACCGCGCCGAGGTCGTCCCCGGCCAGCGGCGCACGCCGGCCGATCCACCACCCCGGATCATCGGTGGCACCGCGTGCCGCACCAGCCTGGTCCTGCAACGCCGCGAGGGTGCGCTGGGCCCGTTCGGTGTCCCCACCCACCACCTGCGCGCTGAGTTCCCGGGCCAGGCCGGCGGCGTTCAACAGGTGGGCCCGGGCCTGCCAGCCACGGAACCCCACCCAACCGCCGGTCACCAGCAGCAGGGAGCCGACCACCAGGCCCGCGAGCAGGACGCGTCGCAGGCGGGCGCGCCTGCGACGGCGGGACCGGCTCCGCCGACGATGGGATCGTACGCTCTCCGTCACTCCACACTCCCCGTTCCTGGAACCGGACAAGAAGGCCCATACCTTCGATGTTCCTAACAGCTGACGCCCGATAACGTGACGTTATGGCGGTTCTCGCCCGTTACGCGAGGTTTGTTCGTGCCGCTCAGTGGCGGGAAACGCGGGCCGCCACGGCGTCGCGGAGCATCCGCTCGATGCGGTCCACGCCCGCCGGCAGCGACATCTCACGCAGGTACGCCTCCCGCCCGCGACGGCCCATGTCGGTCCGGGCCGGCGGCGGAATCGTGGCGGCGAGCCAGAAGCGGTCGGCGAGGCTGGCCCAGTCCTCGGGTGGGCAGGAGAGCCCGGCCCGGGCCCGCTCCACCAGCTCGGCGGTGTCGCCACCGGCGGAGGCGACCACCGGTGCCGCGCAGGAGAGCGCCGCCTGCAACTTGCCGGGTACGGTCCCGTTCAACTCGGGCAGGTCGCGCTGCATCACCAGCTGGTAGTCGGCGGCGGCGTAGAGGTCCGGCATGTCCACCGGCGAGCGCCGCTCGACGAACCGGACGTTGTCGGCGCGCAGTTCGGCGGCGAGCCCCCGCACCCGCCGCTCGTCCGCGCCCGAACCCACCAGGACCAGGTCCAGGGTGCGGTCGAGGGCAGCCGCCGCCCGTACCGCGGTCTCCAGCCCCTGCCGGGCACCGATCGTCCCGGCGTGCATCACCACGCAGCGGCCGTCCCGGCGGACCAGCTGGCGCGCCGCCGGGCTCGGTCGCGCCGGTTGGAAGATCCGCTCGTCGGTCCAGTTGAGCACCACCGAGACCCGGGCCGGGTCGGCGCCCCCGGTCACCACCAGCTTCCGCATCGACGGCGCGACGACGGCTATCCGGTCCGCGGCCCGGTAGGTCCGCGCCGTCGCGGCACCGATCCGGGCGGCCCACCGCGCGTCGCCGCCGGTGGCCTCCTCCGGCCAGACGTCCTGCACGTGCAGGACGGCGGGCACCCGCCCGAGCAGCCGCAGTACGCCTGCGGCGGCGAAGCTGGTGGCCGGCAGCTGGAAGACATAGAGGGCGTCGATGCCGGCGAGGAACCGCCGGGCGACCAGCGCGGCGCTGCCGGCGAAGGAGAGGTAGCTGGCCATCCGCGCGCCGGTGGACCCGTCGCCGCCGGAGTACCGGGGTACCCGCCGGACGGCCAGCCGCTCGCTGTGCGTCTCGTGCCGCCACCGCTGCCGCCAACCCGGGTAGACCTGCCCACCCGGGTAGTCCGGGAAGCCGGTGAGCACCCGGACCTCGTGCCCGCGCGCGGCCAGCTCCTCGGCGAGGCTGCCCGGGATGAAGGCCGGCTCCGGCGGAAAGTGGTACGACAGGATTCCGATCCTCATCGGGTCACCGCCGGGCGGATCGCCGGCACCGGCGCGGCAGCGCGGCGTTCGGAGACCGGGCCCGCGTACGATGCGGGCAACCCCTCCGCGTCCGGCCGCGACCGCCGGCGCTCCGCCGTCGCGGCGAGCCTGCCCGCGACGGCACCGACGAGAGGGGTCCCGATGACCGACCGGGTGCTGTTCGTCTGCCACGCCAACCTGTGCCGCTCGCCGATGGCCGAGTTCCTGGCCCGGCGACTGCTGGCGGGAAGGCCGGTGACGGTGGCCAGCGCGGGCACCGACGCGCTCGAAGGGTTGCCGATGCACCCGTACGCCGCGGATGTCGCGGCGGAGACCGGTGCGGACCCGACGGACTTCCGCACCCGCCGGCTCGCGGCCGATCTGCTGGCCGGCGCCACGCTGGTGCTGACCGCGACCCGGCGCCAGCGATCGGTGTGCACCTCGCTGGCGCCGGCCGCGCTGCACCGGACCTTCACCCTGCGCCAGTTCGGCCGGCTGGCGGCCGCGGCGGAGCCGCCGGAGGAGATCGCCGGCGACCCGCTGCGGGCCGCGGTCGAGGCCGCCGCCCGGGCCCGGGGGCGGCTGCAACCCGCCGCCCCCGGCATGGACGACCTGCGGGACCCGATCGGCGGCACGGCCGCCGACTTCCGAAGCTGCGCCGAGGAGATCGAACGGTCGATGCGACCCCTCGCGGCGCTCATCGGGGCAGCCGGGTGAGTTCCTGCGTACGGTCGCTGACGCCGTTCACCCCGGTGCCCTCGGCGTGCCGGGGGGTGGCGGCCCGGTCGGTCGGCACCGAGGGCGTCTCCGCCGCCGCGACCACCCGGTAGGCCTCGTACTGGTACGCCTCGGCCTTGGGCATCTTGGCCATGTTGAGCACGCAGCCGAGCAGCCGCACCGAGACCGAGTGCAGCGCGCGGGCGGCGGCGGCCACCTGGGTCCGCGAGGTCCGCCCCTGCTGGCTGACCAGCAACGCGCCGTCGGCCTGGACCGCCACCACCACGCCGTCGGTCACCGCGAGCAGCGGCGCGGTGTCGATGATCACGATGTCCGCGGACTCGCGCAGGGCCAGCAGCAGGTCCGCCATCGCCTTCGAACCGAGCAACTCGCTCGGGTTCGGCGGGGCCGAGCCACTGGGCAGCACGAGCAGGGACTTGTCCCCCCAGCGCTGCACCACGTCGCCGACCTGGACGTCGCCCACCAGCACGTCGGTGAGACCGACGCCGGCGTCGATGCCCAGATAGTCGTCGACCTTGGGACGGCGCAGGTCGGCGTCGACCAGCAGCACCCGCCAGCCCGCCTCGGCGAGCGCGATGGCCAGGTTGCAGGAGAGCGTGGTCTTCCCCTCCCCCTGCAGGGCACTGGTGACCGCGATGACCCGGGCCGGCTCGTGCACGTCGACGAAGCGCAGGTTGGTGCGCAGCTTGCGGACCGCCTCGGCGCGCGAGGAGGTGGCCGCGTCGCCGACGATCAGCGGCGCCGAGCGGGCACTGCCCTCGAACGGGATCTCGCCGAGCAGTGGGCTACCGGTGGCCCGCTGCAGGCCCGCCGCGTCGCGCAGCCGCACGTCGGCCACGCCGCGCAGGATCGCCAGCGCGACGCCGAGGAGCAGACCGATCAGTCCGCCGAGCGTCAGGTTGCGCACCGGCTGGGGCGAGACCGGACTGGAACTGACCCGGGGCCCGCTGACCACCTCGATCTTGATCGGCGCCTTGCCCTCCGGCGGTGTCTCGACCCGCTGTACGAGTTCGACGAACTTGGTCGAGAGGGTCTCGGTGACCTTCAGCGCCCGGGTCTGGTCCGTGTCGGTCACCGACGCGCGCAGCAGGACGGTGCCCGCCTCGGTCGAGGTGCTGACCCGGCGCTGTACCTCGTCGGCGGTCAGGCCGACCGGGTTCTCGGCCACCACACTCTGCGCCAGCCGGTCGCTGGTGAGCAGGTCGGCGTACGACTTGACGCGCTGCTGAAGGAAGAGGCCGCCCTGGTAGGCGTCCGAGACACCCTGGTTCGGTGTGGTGACGAAGAAGGTCACCGAGGCGACGTACCGGGGTTGAGCCCGGACGGTGAGGAACGCGCTGACACCCAGGGCCACCATGACGGTGACCAGCACGACCCACCAGTGCCGGCGTACGTGGCGAAGTTGGCGAAGCAGGTCCATCAGGCGCGCCTCCGTGCCAGGCCGGTAACGCCAAAGAACTTCACGAAAACCCCCAAGGTCGTCTTTAACTCGTGAAACTATTAAAGCGGCTCATGCGACTTATGTCCGGAGTTATGCGTTTTTGGGGACGAGAGGCGTGCCCGAAATACCAACCCGGCAAACAGCCATTCGGCATCGGCGTACCGGCGGGAAAAGTACGACCAGTCCACTCCCTCGACCGCTCGGCCGCGCGGTCGCCCGACCAACCCCGGGCGGATAGGGTCGGTGACGGTGTGCCGGGAAGTCTGGTCGGCGATCGATCCGTGCCGTCCCGAAACTCCCGAGGTGGACCCCGCGCATGACCGACCGCACTCCCCGCACCGACCAGTCCCGCTCCGGCGGCCGCTTCTTCTCGCGTACGTCCTGGCCGGAGGCCCGGTTCGTGGCCGACATGCTGCGCACCGAGACGGCCGGTGGCGCGCTGCTCCTGCTCGGCGCCGTGGTCGCGCTGATCTGGGCGAACTCACCGTGGACCCAGTCCTACGCCGGGCTGCGCGAATTCGTGCCGTGGCCGGGAGGTGCCCGCTGGCATCTCGACCTGGATCTGGCGAGCTGGGCCGGCGACGGGTTGCTGGCCATCTTCTTCTTCGTGGTCGGCCTGGAGCTCAAGCGGGAATTCGTCGCCGGTGAACTGCGGGATCGGCGCCGGGCCGCGCTACCCGTGGTGGCGGCGCTCGGCGGCATGCTGGCACCGGCGCTCATCTTCGTCGTCGTCACCGCGAGCACCGGCGGCGCGGGACTGCGGGGGTGGGCGATCCCCACCGCGACCGACATCGCGTTCGCCCTGGCCGTGCTCGCGCTGATCAGCTCCCACCTGCCGCACGGGCTGCGGGCCTTCCTGCTCACCCTCGCGGTGGTCGACGACCTGTTCGCGATCACCATCATCGCCGTCTTCTACACCGCGCACCTCAGCCTGCTGCCGCTGCTCGCGGCGATCGTGCCGCTCGGGCTCTTCGCGCTGCTGGTGCAGCGGCGCCGCACCTGGTGGTGGGCGCTGCTGCCGCTCGCCGCCGCCACCTGGGTGCTGGTGCACGCCTCCGGCGTGCACGCCACCGTGGCCGGGGTGCTGCTCGGTTTCGCCGTGCCGGTGCTGCGCGGTCGGCGCGGCGGCGCCGGGTTGGCCGAGCGGCTCGAACACCGGTGGCGACCCGTCTCGGCCGGCGTAGCGGTGCCGATCTTCGCGTTCTTCGCCGCCGGCGTGGCGCTGCGCGGGGCGGACCTCGGCGCGGTGCTGACCGACCCGGTGGTGATCGGCGTGGTCGCCGGGCTGGTGCTCGGCAAGAGCGTCGGGATCTTCTCCTCGACGTTCCTGCTGGCCCGGTTCACCCGGGCCGAGCTGGACGAGGACATCACCTGGTCCGACCTGCTCGGGCTGGCCCTGCTGGCCGGTATCGGGTTCACCGTCTCACTGCTGATCGGCGAGCTGGCGTTCGGCGCGGGCACCGCCGCCGGCGAACGGGTGAAGGTGGCCGTGCTCGCCGGCTCGCTGATCTCCGCCGCGCTGGCCACCGTCGTGCTGACCCGCCGCAACGCGGTCTACCGCCGGCTCGCCGAGAAGGAACGCGCCGACGCCGACGGCGACGGCGTGCCGGACGTCTACCAGCGGCCGACGTGAACGGCCCGCCCCCGGGGAAGGATCAGCCGTCGACGGTCAGTCCCGGCGCTCCTCCGGGGGCTCCTCGCCGGTCTCCTCGACGACCGCCTCGCTGGCCGGCTCCATGAGATCGTCGCCCGGCACTGCCACCTCCTCGGCCCGGTCCTGCTCGTCGACCCGACCGCCCGGCGGTGGCTCCGGCGCGGTGCCGGCGCCGGCGAAGCCGTACTCGTTGGGCTCGTCATGCCTGCTCATGTGGTCATCCTCCCGGTTTCTCCCGCTTCACCACCTACCGCCAACGGTAGGTGGTGATCGTCTTCCCCGCAGCGCGGCCGAGATTGTCGCCGCGGCCACGGACGCCAGGCGGCCAGCGACGCCCAGAGCAGTTGGCGCAGCACCACGATCGCCGCCGCCGCCCCAAGATCCGGCCAGCCCCGGGCGGCCGCGAGCCGGAGCAGACCGGCGGCGGTCAGCAGGTCCAGCAGCACCCGTACGGCGGTGCGCGCACGGCGGGTGGCGAGCAGCACGGCCACCCCGCTGACCAGGGCCAGCGCGGTGACCGTGGTGATCAGAACCCCGATCATCCCGGCCGCTCCGGCTCACTGACCTGCCGTTGCTCCTGCCGGATCTCCCGACCCAGGAAGTAGTTCAGTGCGGTCCGGATGGTGGCGATCGCGGCCAGTTGGCCGATCTGGTCGAACGTCGGGGACACCGCGGTGCGCAGGATGTCCGCCGCGAGCTGGAACTCCAGGCCCAGGGTGAGGAACCGGCCGAGGGTGAGCCGGATCGGGGTGAAGACGGCGGCGGTGCGGTGTCGCAGTCCCTCGACCACGAACCGCACCGCCGCCCAGACCGCGCCGAGAAAGATGATCAGCGCGCCGGCCACCTCCACCACGACGACCAGCACCTGGTCACCCTGGCGCAGGATCTCCTCGACGCCCATCCGGGGCCGTTACCCCGTGGGCGCGGCGGTAGTCGATCCTCAGGTCAACTGGGCGACGGCCTCCAGGATCAGCCAGAGGCCGGAGATGGCGAAGAGCACCGCAGCGCCGTACTTGATGACCTTCTCCGGCAGCCGGCGCCCGAGCATCCGGCCGACCAGGATCGCCAGCGCGTCGGCGGCCACCATGCCGACGGTCGAGCCGAGCCAGGTGCCGAACCAGCCGTACTGGGTGGCCAGCGTGATGGTGGCGAGCATCGTCTTGTCACCCAGCTCGGCGAGGAAGAACGCCACCGAGACGGCGACGATCGCCGACTTGCTGGTCTTCTCCGCCTTACGCCGCTCCTCCTCGGTGAGGGTGTCTCCGCGCAGCGTCCAGGCGCCGAAGCCGAGGAAGGCCAGCCCGGCGACCAGTGAGATCCATTCGGTCGGCAGCACCGCGCCGAGGCCGGTACCGATGGCCACCGACGCCAGGTGCACCACGGCGGTGGCGACGGTGATGCCGATCAGGACCGGCATCGGCTTGAACCGCGTGGCGAAGGTCAGTGCCATCAGCTGACTCTTGTCACCCAGCTCGGCGACGAAGATGACGCCGAAGCTGATCACCAGCGCGGCGAGGAATCCTTCCATGACACCCTTCCCGATCAGGCCGGGAGGAGGTACGGGGGCGCCCTCGACCCGGCTGCAACAGCCTGAGTCGAAGGTCTCGCCCGCCCCGGTGACCGGGGCCGCGTGGCCGGGCGCGGAACACGCCAGTATGTCGACCACGACATTGGGGGCTACTCCCCTTCGCGTGGCCAAGCCTATCCGATCACGGTCGGGCGCGGCCGGCCCGGGTGCGCAGATTCACCCGGTGACCGGCGTGGGCGTCACGTGGCGCGGGCCAGCGTGACGCCGAAGAGGCCGTCGGCGTCGGTCCAGAACGCCTCGACGGCGAAGCCGGCGGCGGCCAGCTCGACCGCGACGCCCGCCGGGCGGAACTTCGCGGAGATCTCGGTGCGCAATTCCTCCCCCGCGGCGAACGTCACGTCCAGGTCGAGATCGGCCACCCGCACGGGCATCGGCCGGTCGGCGCGCAGCCGCATCTCGATCCACTCATGCTCCGCGTCCCAGCGCGCCACGTGAGTGAACGCCGCCGGGTCGAAGTCCGCCCCCAGCTCACGGTTGACCACCCGGAGCACGTTGCGGTTGAACTCGGCAGTCACCCCGGCCGCGTCGTCGTAGGCGGGCACGATCACCGACGGGTCCTTGACCAGGTCGGTGCCGATCAGCAGCCAGTCGCCGGACTCCAGGGCGGCCCGCGTGCCGGCCAGGAACTCGGCCCGCTCGGCGGGGAGCAGGTTGCCGATCGTGCCGCCGAGGAAGAGCACCAGCCGCCGCCCGCCGGTGGGCAGCCGGTCGAGGTGGCGGGTGAAGTCGCCCACGATGCCCCGCACCCGTAGCCCCGGGTAGTCGGCGGCGATCTGCGCGGTGGAGCCGCGCAGGGCGCTGGCCGAGACGTCCAGCGGGACGAAGGTGCCCAACCCGCCGCGCCGGGTGAAGGCGTCCAGCAGCAGCCGGGTCTTGTCGGAGGAGCCCGAGCCCAGCTCGATCAGGGTCTTCGCCCCGGTCAGCTCGGCCACGGCCGGCGCCCGGGCGGCCAGAACGGCCCGCTCCGCCCGGGTCGGGTAGTACTCGGGCAACCGAGTGATCTCCTCGAAGAGTTCACTGCCCCGGGAGTCGTAGAACCACTTGGGAGGCAACCACTTCGGCTGCGCCGTCAGCCCGACGCGGACGTCGTCGCGCAGCCCGCGGGCCAGGTCCTGCTCCTCGATGTGGATCTCCAGTGGCTCGGCGCTCATTCAGGCACTTCCCTTCACGTGAGATGGACCTTGTTCGGCATCGCCCCGCCGTGCTGACCGCCGCCCCAGCGGACGCAGCCGCACCCGGCCGGCGACGGCGGTCACCAGTTGCCCGTCCGGCACCGCCCGCCATCCGGGGTCGTCGTCGTGCGGTTCGGAGGCGAGCAGCACCGAGTCCGGGGTCTCCCGGAGCGACAGCGCGTGCCCGAACACGCTGGCGACCGCGGTGCAGCCGTCGGTCAGCAGCACGTTGAGCCGGGACCCAGGTGCCGCCGCGGCCACCGCGGCCACCGTCGAGGCCACCGCGTCGGCCGGGTCGACGCCGGCCCGCAGCTGGTGGCGGGTCAGCGCCCAGAGCAACGCCGAGTCGGTGGCCGCGTCCAGGGTCAGCAGGTCCCGCACCGGCAGGTCGGCGGCGAGCGGCAGCACCGCGTCGGGCCAGCCGCGGATCAGGCCGTTGTGGCTGAACAGCCAGCGCCCCTCGGCGAACGGAGCGGCCGCGTTGTCGAGCACCGCCATGCCCACGGTCGCGGACCGGACGGCGGCGAGCACCGCGCCGGCCGAGGTGACCCCGGCCAACTGGGCGATCGTCGGGTCGCTCCAGATCGGCTGGGCGCGCCGGTAGCGCACCGGCTCACCGTCGCCCGGGTACCAGCCGACCCCGAAGCCGTCGGCGTTGATGGTGCCGCCGCCGCGCATGTCCCGCGGTGCCCAGGACTGCCGGACCAGCGAGTAGGGCGGGTCGAACAGCAGCTCCGCCAGGGTGACCGGAGGCCCGAGGTAGGCCAGGTGACGACACATCAGCCGGCACCGCCGCGGGCCACCGGCCGGTCGCGGCGGGCGAGCGTCACGGCTGCGACTCCTCGGGCCGGGCGTCGCGGGCGCAGCGGAAACCGCTGAAGATCTGCCTGCGGATCGGGTAGTCCCAGTTGCGGAACGTGCCCCGGCAGGCGGCCCGGTCGGTGCCGAACGACCCACCGCGCAGCACCCGGTGGTCGTCGCCGAAGAAGACCTCGGAGTATTCCCGGTAGGGGTACGCGGTGAAGCCGGGGTGGCCCCGGAAGGTGCTGGCGGTCCACTCCCAGACGTCGCCGATCAGCTGGTGCACACCGAGCGGGGACGCCCCCTGCGGATAGGCGCCGACCGGGGCCGGTGACAGGTGACGCTGACCGAGGTTGGCGTGCGCGGCGGTCGGGTCGTCGTCGCCCCACGGGTAGCGACGGGACCGCCCGGTGGCCGGATCCCACCGGGCGGCCTTCTCCCACTCCGCCTCGGTCGGCAGCCGCTTGCCGGCCCAGGTCGCGTAGGCCTGCGCCTCGTACCAGCAGACGTGCACGACCGGCTCGTCGTCGCGGACCGGCGCCCAGCGGCCGAACCGCCGGTAGGCCCAGCCGTCGCCGTCGCGTCGCCAGTGCATCGGCGCGGCGAGTTCCGCCGCCACCCGGTGCGCCCAGCCGGCCGTGCTCCACCACCGCGGGTCGTCGTAGCCGCCCGCCGCGATGAACCGCCGGTATTCCCCGTTGGTCACCGGCGCCGCGTCGATCGCGTACGCGGGCAGGTCGACCCGGTGCGCCGGGCGCTCGTTGTCCAGTGCCCACGGATCGGTGTCGGTGCCCATGGTGAACTCACCGGCCGGGACCAGCACCTCCCCGCCGACCCGGGCCCGCGGTGGCGGCGGTGGTGGGGCGTGCAGCACCGCCGGCCCGGAGCGCAGCTGGTGGGTGGCGAGCATCGTCTCGTCGTGCTGCTGCTCGTGCTGGACGATCATCCCGAAGGCGAACCCGTCCGCGACCAGCGGCTGGTCGGTGAACCGGATCCCGTCGAGCAGGTCATGGACCTTGTCGCGGACGGTGCGCACGTAGGCGCGGGCCTCGCCGGGCGGCAGCAGCGGCAGCGTCGGACGGTCCTTGCGGGGCTGCTTGAACGCGTCGTAGAGCTCGTCGATGTCGTGCCGGACGGCCGGACGCCCGCCGACGTCCCGGACCAGCCAGAGCTCCTCCTGGTTGCCGACGTGGGCGAGATCCCAGACCAGCGGGGACATCAGCGGGGAGTGCTGCCGCATCAGGTCGACGTCGTCGACGACGTCGGTCAGCAGCGCGGTCCGGGCGCGGGTGCGTTCCAGCTCGGTCGCTATCCGGTCGCGTAGCTGCTCCGTGCCGAGCCTGTCGGTCGTGTCGGTCACCGGTCTCCCCTCTCCGCGGCGGTGCGCCGCCGCCGCAAGCCTCGGTGGGTCTGCTCGTGCAGGTCGGGTGGCAGGTCGAGCCGCGGCAGGGCCGCGAGTGCCAGGTCGAACAGCTGCGCCGCGGCGGCACCGAGCGCCGGGTCGGCGAGCCCGTGCCGGGCCGCGGCGTGCCAGCGGTCGGCCACCGGCGCGCTGACGACGTGGGCGGCGTGCAGGGTGGCCGGGTCGGCGAAGAGTGCGGCCAGCATCGCCAGCGGGGTCACCCAGCCCCGGCCCGGCTGCGCGTCGAGGTAGCGCAGTTCCAGGTAGCCGCGCGGGCGTACCGGCGGAAAGAGCGTGCTCACGTGGTAGTCGAGGTCGTCGGTGGTCGGCGGCCTCGGCAGCGCGCCGGCCAACCAGTCGCCGAACGTGACGCCGGGCGGGGGCGTCCAGTCCGGCCCCGGATTGCGCAGGCAGAGCAGCGGTGCGGCGAGCACGTAACGGATCCAGGCGGCCGTCGGATCCTCGTCGGGCCGCCGCGGCGACCAGACCGGGCCGGTGCGGGCCGGGTCGATCGCCAGCCAGGCCGCCATCCGCGCGGAGGCCCAGCCGGTGGGCCGCCCGGCGTGCCGGTCGGCCGTGGCGAACGCCGCGAGCAGCGGGGGCCCGACCGCGTGCGCGACCGCCCAGCGCAGCGGGAGAAGCTCGGGCTGCCCCGCGTCGAGGCAGACCTGCAGCCCGGCGGTGGAGTACATCATCGTGCGCCCGGCGGAGCCGCGCTGGTCGAAGACGCGGCGCATGGCGCGGTAGCGGGGAGTGTGCAGCACCGGCCGGGGTCGCCGGTGCGGGTCGATGCCGGCGCGGCCGAGGAGCAGCCCCGCCGCCCGCAGCAGGCCGGCGACCTCGGCGATGTCGGCCTCGGTGGCGCGCACGAGCGCGGCGATCGAGGCTCGCGGCGGGGTGGAGATCTCGAGCTGCCCGCCCGGCTCCAGGGTCACTGCGCTGCCGTTGCGCAGCGGTTCGGCGGGACTCGTGTGGTCGAGGGTGGCGGGGCTGTGCCGCCCCAGCGCCGCCTGCAGCCGGCCGCGATCGACCGGGCGGGCGGGATCGGCGGCGTCGTGCACGGTCCATTCCAGTTCGACGCCGGTGTGGGTCGGGGGGCCGGTCTTGAAACAGATCCGCGCGAGGTGGCGGGCGGCGGCAGCGGATTCTTGCAGGATCGCGCCGCGATCCAGCTCGGGTGACGTCACCATCGATGGCCCCCTCCCGTGCCCGCCCTTGGACACCGTGCCACCGTAACGCCACCCGGCGACACTCTCGGCCGGCGTCCGGGGCCTCACCATCCTCTGTCTAGCAGACGAATTTCGTACGCTCGGCGGGAATGGCTGGCCCGGTCCCGGTCCGACGCCGGACCCGGCACCGGCCAGGGCGATCTTCAGCCGGCCGCCGGGGTGGGCCGATCGGTAGCGGGACTGACCGGGTCAGCCGACTCGTCGCCCGCGCCCACCCGCTTGCCGGCGTGGGCGGTCCCGGCCGCGTTCTCCTTGTCCTTGTCCTTGTCGTTGCCGGATCCGTTGCCGTTGCCGTCGCCGTTGCCGTCGCCGTTGCCGTCGCCGTTGCCGTCGCCGGACCCGTTGTCCTTGGCGGAGCCGTCGCCGGAACCGTTGGTCGGACCGGTCGTCGGTCCGGTCCCGTCCTGCGTGACCAGCCGCTGGCAGTACGCCTCGACCTGCCCGGCGCCACCGGCGGCAGTGACCAGCGGCGCGAACCCGGGGGTCTCCAGCGCCTTCTGCCGCTGGGCCGGCTTCTTGGCCAGGTACGCCCGGCAGTGCCCGGCCAACGCCCCGTCACGCTTCGGGGCGGCGGACGGACCGCTGCTGCTGGGGCTCGGTGCCGGTGTCGCGGAGGCGCCCGGGTCGCCGGTGGGCGTCGCGCCACCGGTGGGTGAGCCGTCCGGGCGGCCGGTGCTCGGGCCCGGGGTGGCCGGGCCGGGCGGCGGGGTCGGATCCGGTGGCCCGTCCAGACTGACCGCGGCGAACGCCGCGCCGGCGGTGGCGGTGGCGAGCACTCCGGCGGCCCAGGCCACGGCGCTCGCGGTGAAACGGCGGCGGCGCGGGGGCCGCACCGGCGCCGGGGCGGCCCGGGCCGCCCGGAACCCCGCCAGCGCGGCCTCCTCCCCGGCCAGTTCGTCCGGGCGCGCCGGAGCGGCCGCGGCGGCCAGCAGTCCGGCCAGTGGATCGGTCGAGGCGGCGGGCTCGCCGGCGCGGGACGCGTCGAGGAGCCGATCCGCCTCGCCGCGGTCGACGGGCCGGTCCGGCCGACGCCTACTCATCCTGAATCCCCTCACGTCAACCATCCGCCGGTTCGGCGTGCGGCGCCTGCGGGCGCCGGCCGCCCCGGGGCCGGGGCGCCGCCGCGCCGCCGGGCGGCAATGCGCCGTCAGGCGGCGATGCGCTGTCGGCCGTTGCCGCGCTGTCGGGCGGTGCCGCGGCCTCGGGCAGCGCCGCCTCGGGCGCGGCCGGCGACCGGAGGTCGCGGCGCTCCATCAGCGCGGCGAGCCGGCGCAGCCCTCGGTGGGCGGCGGTGCGCACCGCGCCCGCCCGGCGACCGAGCACCCGGCCGGCGGTCTCGGCGTCCAGGCCGATGACCGCCCGGAGCAGGACCGCCTCCGCCTCGCGCGGCGGCAGGGTGGCGATCAGCGCGAGCGCGGCCTCGGTGCCGATGGTCTCCCCGGCCCGCTCTGCGGTGTCGGCGTCGCCGGCCAGCTCGCTGAGCGCCTGCACCGGCACCGGCAGGGACGGGCGACGCCGCTGCCGCCGCAGGTGGTCCATGGCGCGGTTGCGGGCGATGGTGACCGTCCAGGCGCGGAACTCGCCGCCGGTGAAGCTGGGCAGGTCCCGGGATATCTGCAACCAGGTCTCCGACGCCACGTCCTCGGCGTCCGCGCCGACCAGGGCGGCCAAATATCGCAGCAGGCCCGGCTGGAGGGTTCGGTAGAGGAAGCGGAAGGCGTCCTCGTCGCCGGCCTGGGCCGCCGCGACCGCCTCGTTCAGCTCACCAGTCATGCCGTCCCCGGGTCACGCCGGAGCGGCGAACGCCGGTGCTGGCGCACGCGATGCCCGCCCGGTCCGTCGACCGGACCTCTTCCCGCACTCTCTCAGCCCCCCGCTGGCCTGATCGCCCCGCGACCGCCGTGGCCCGGGCGGCGCGTCTGGACGCTCGCCACGGCGGATGACGGTCGGCGGGGCGCCGTACCGGCGCCGTGAAGCGGCCCCGAGTCGCGCTAACGGTAGGAGCGGACCATGGCACCGACAAGTCAGCAGGACGTCACGGAAGAGTGACAATTATCAAGCTCGCACTGCGGTGTGTCGCCGTAACGCGACGGCCCCCGCAGACGCTACGTGACCTCGGCGATTGCTCCGTCCGGCCGCAGGGCCGTCCAGCGCGGCGGCATGTCGCATCCTGTCACGGATCGCTGCCGCAGCGTCACAGTCGTGGCCGGCGAAACCGGAGCGGGTCGGTCGCCTCGGTGGTGGCGGCGTCGACCGACGCGGCCCAGCGCGCCGCGTGGTCCGCGACCGCTCTGGGTACGGTAATCCCGTGTTGTCATCGGAGGTCGTACTCAGCGGTCGGTACCGCCTGGACGAACGCGTCGCCACCGGCGGCATGGGCGACGTCTGGCGGGGCACGGACCTGGTCCTCGGCCGGCAGGTCGCGGTCAAGGTCCTGCTGCCGGCGCTGGTCTCCGACCCGGACTTCATCGCCCGGTTCCGGGCCGAGGCGCGGATCATGGCCGCGCTGCGACACCCGGGCATCGTGCAGGTCTTCGACTGCGGCGAGGACGACCTGCCCGACGGCGGCCGGGCCGACTACCTGGTCATGGAGTTCGTCCAGGGCGAACCGCTGTCCAAGCGGATCGAGGCCGCCGGCCGGCTCGACGTCGCCGAGACCATGTCGATCGTCGCCCAGGCCGCACAGGCGCTGAACGCGGCGCACCGCGGCGGCATCGTGCACCGCGACGTGAAGCCGAGCAACCTCCTGGTCCAGGAGGACGGCACGGTCGTCCTGGTCGACTTCGGGGTGGCCCGGTCGACCAACGTGACCAGCATCACCAGCACCAACGCGGTGCCCGGCACCGCGCTCTACATGGCGCCCGAGCAGGCCGCGGGGCGGCCGGTCAGCGGTGCCACCGACATCTACGCCCTCGGCGCGGTCGCCTTCTGCTGCCTGACCGGTGGGCCGCCGTTCACCGGGGACAACCCGCTGCAGGTCGCCGTCCGGCACCTCGACGACGAACCGCCGGAGTTGTCACACGACATCCCCGAGGCGGTTCGCGCCCTGGTGTCACGGGCCCTGGCCAAGGATCCGGCCGACCGGTTCAGCAGCGGCGCGGCGATGGCCGAGGCGGCGCGTACCGCGGTCACCGACGGCGCGCCGCCGACCGCCATGGTGACGGCGACCCCGCTGCGCGGAGCCGGTCCGGACACCCAGGCGGAGCTCTCCTCCGAGGCGGTGCTCGCCGCCGCCGGGCAGCCGGGTCGCCGGCGCGGGCGTCGCGCTCTCGTCGGTGCCGCCGCGGCGGTGCTGGTGGCACTGACCGGCCTGGCAGCGGCGCTCGGCGCGGCCAAGTACGCCAACGCCCCGGCGGTCGAGCTTCCCACCACCGCGCCGGCGGTGGCCCCGACCGGCCGCGCCGACCTGCCGGCGGCGAACGAGGAGAACACCTCCGACCCGGCCCGGCCGGACCGGCCGGCCGCGCCGGGCGCGAGCGAGTCGGTGTCGGCCAGCCCGAGCGCGAGCGTGCAGCCGAGCGAGTCGGCCAGCCCGGAGTCGCCGGCCCCTACGACCACGGCCCCGCCGCCGACCGAGACGCCGACGACCTCCGCGCCGCCGACGACCGACAACCCGGAGCCGACCGCGACGGAGAGCAGCCAGACCGACCCGAACGGCCCACCGGCGGGCTGAGCCGCCGCCACCGGACGTCCACCAGAGCCTGGTCGGGGGCGGGGCGGCCGTCGGCGCACCGGCAGAAGGTGACGGCCGGACGGTTGCCGGATGCCCGACAGAGCACACCCGTCCCGATATCCCCAAAACGGACGTACGGCCGCAGAGACCCCCCTAGGCTCCAACCTGGTCGTTTCCATCTGCCGCGGGAGCTCGGGTGAGCACTGAGAAGTTGGTCGTCATCGGCCAGGGGTACGTCGGACTGCCACTGGCCATGCGGGCCGTGGAGGCCGGCCTGGACGTGGTCGGCCTGGACGTCGACGCCGACCGGGTCAAGCGGCTCGCCTCGGGCGAGTCGTTCGTGGAGGACATCCCGACCGAGCGGCTGGGCCGGGCGCTGAGCAGCGGCCGGTACCTGCCGAGCACGGAGTACACCGACGCCGAGGGCTTCGACATCTGCGTGATCACCGTGCCCACCCCGCTGCGTGACGGCACCCCGGACCTCAGCTTCGTCGAGCAGGCCGGCATCGGGATCGGCCCGTACGTCCGGCCCGGCTGCGCGGTCATCCTGGAGTCCACCACCTACCCGGGCACCACCGAGGAGCTGCTGCTGCCGCTGCTGGAGTCGGCGAGCGGGCTGCACAGCCCCGGTGACTTCCACCTGGGCTACAGCCCGGAACGGATCGACCCGGGCAACCCGACCTGGCGGCTGGAGAACACCCCGAAGGTGGTCTCCGGGGTGGACGCCGCCTCGTTGGCCCGGGTCGACGAGTTCTACCAGCGCCTCGTCCACCGGACGGTGCCGGTGGACTCGACCCGGGTGGCTGAGCTGACCAAGCTGATCGAGAACACCTTCCGCCAGGTCAACATCGCGTTGATCAACGAGCTGACGATGCTCTCCCACCACCTGGACATCGACGTCTGGCAGGCGATCGACGCGGCCGAGTCCAAGCCGTTCGGGTTCATGCCGTTCCGGCCCGGCCCAGGCGTCGGCGGGCACTGCCTGCCGATCGACCCGTGCTACCTGTCCTGGCAGGTCAAGCGGCGGCTGGGCCGGCAGTTCCGGTTCATCGAGCTGGCCAACGACATCAACCACGAGATGCCCGAGCACGTCACGCAGCGGGTGATGGCCGGGCTGAACCGGACCGGCCGGCCGGTCACCGGCGCCCGGCTGCTGGTGCTCGGGCTCGCGTACAAGAAGAACACCGGCGACATGCGCGACTCCCCCGCCGTCGACGTGGCCCAGCGGTTGCAGCGGCTCGGCGCGGAGGTACGCGCGGTGGAGCCGTACGCCGAGCCGCACCACGTGCCCGCCGGCGTGACCGTGGTGAACCTGACCGAACGGGAGATCCGGGCCGCGGACGCGGTGGTCGTGGTGACCGACCACGACGTCTTCGACTACGAGCTGGTGACCCAAAACGCCCGCTACATCTTCGACGCCCGCAACCGCTGCTCCGGCCCGGTGGTCGAGCGGCTCTGACCCGGCACCGCCGGCCCGGTCCCGTCGCGCCTGGCCGACGGAACCGGGCCGGCGGCCGTTCACCGGCCGGCCGTCACTGGTCGGCGAGCGCCGCCACCACCGGGCGGGCCAATGCCCGACGGGCCGGCAGCACCGAGGCGAGCAGGGCGGCCACCACCGCCACCGCGAGGATCAGGGCGAGCTGGCCGATCGGCAGCACCACGTGGAAGTCCCCGCCGATGCGGGCCAGCATCGCCATGGCCGAGGCGCTCACCCCGGCGCCGAGGCCGATCCCGAGCAGCGCGCCGACCAGCGCCATGAGCACCGCTTCGATGGCGAGCATGGCCCGCATCCGGCGTCGGCTGAGCCCGACCGCGCGCAGCACGGCGTTCTCCCGGGTGCGCTCCACCACCGACAGGCTGAGCGTGTTCGCGACCCCGACCAGCGCGATCACCACGGCGAGGCCGAGCAGCGCGGTGACGAGCCCGAGCAGCATGTCCACCGTGCCGGTCAGCATCTGCTTGTACGCGGCCTGGTCCAGCAGGTTCACCGTCGGGTACCGGCCGAGGACCGCCTCGATGGCCGCGCGGGCCTCCGCGGCGCCGACCCCCGCCGCGGGGTCGATCTCGGCCAGGTAGCCCCGTTCCCGCGGGAAGAGCGCGCTGAAGTCGTCGTCCACCACGTCGAGCACGTGCCCCTCGGCGACCGCGCCGCCCGCCACCGGAGTGTCGTCGGCGACCACCGCGGCGACCCGGAACGGTCGGCCGCGCAGCGTCACGGTGGACCCGACCCGCCAACCCCGCGCCGCGGCCAGCTCCTCGTGCACCAGGACCGTGCCCGGGCCGAACCGGGCGAGGTCACCGGCCGCCACCCCGGTCAGCGTCCGGCCGATCAGCGCCGGGTGGGCCGCGCGCACCTCGATGCGGTCGGTCACCGCGGTGCGCTCCTCGTGCACCACGCCCAGTTCCGGTCGGGCCCGCAGCTCGCCGGCGAGCGGCGCGGGCAGGTCCCCGCCGATGCCGGTGACCACGAAGTCGACCCCGATCTGGGCGTCCACGCTGCGCTCGATGCCGTCCTTGGTGCTGCGCCCGCCGACCACGAACGCGGACACCAGACTGATGCCGATCACCAGAGCGGTGGTGGTGGCGGCCGCGCGGCGCGGATTACGCACCGCGTTGGCCACGGCGAGACCGGCGGTCGCCCCGACGAGGCGCCGGACCGGCCAGCCGAGGACGCGGATCATCGCCGGGACGAGCACCGGGCCGAAGAGCACGATGCCGAGGAAGGCGAGCACCCCGCCGAGCGCCACCAGCGCGATCTGGGCCGCGACGGCCGCACCGAGCAGCGCGGCGATCCCCGCGGCGAGAACCAGCCCGCCGGCGGCCAGCCGGAGCCGACCGGCCGGACGGCTCGGCTGCACGGCGGCGTCGGTCAGCGCGGCGACCGGCGCGACCCGGCTGCCCCGCCACGCCGGCAGCAGGGCCGCGGCGACGGTGAGCACCGTGCCCAGGGTCAGACTCAGCAGCACGCTCGACGCGGTGACGGTGAGCCCGCCGCTGACCGGGACGTCGAGGCGGGGCAGCAGAGCGCCCATCCCGGCGGCCAGGGCCGCGCCGAGCAGCACGCCCAGCGCCGAGGCGACCAACCCGATCAGCGCCGACTCCAGCAGGGCGGCCCGGAACACCTGCCCCCGGGTGGCGCCGACCAGCCGTAGCAGCGCGGTCTGGCGGGTGCGCTGGGCCAGCACGATCGCGAAGGTGTTCGCGATGACGAACCCGGCCACCACGACGGCCACGCCGGCGAAGGTGAGCAGCACCATGGTGAACTGGCGCAGGTCCCGGACCGCGTCCTCGACCGCCTCGTCGAGGATCTGCTGGCGGTCCTTCACCACCGTCCCGGCGTCCGTCACCGCGGCGAGCCGGGTCGCCAGCGCCGCCTCGTCGACGCCGGGCCGGGCGGCCACCATGATCCGGCCGTAGCCCGCCATTCCGGTGACGGCGAGGGCGTCCGGCCCGGTCAGCCCGATGAACGGGCCGCCGATGTCCCGGACGGTGCCGGCCACGTCGACCGTGCCGACCAGGGTGTACGGGCGGGCGGCCGCACCGGTGCCGCCGACCCGTACCGGCGCGCCGAGGGTGAAGCCCTCCTGCGCCACCGTGGGCGCGTCGAGGACCACCTCCCCGGCGCGGTCCGGCAGCCGGCCGGCGACCACCTGGTACGAGCGCAGCGCCGGGTCGGTGGGAACGGCGGCGAGGAAGCCGTAGCCGAGCACCGGCCGGCCGTCCGCGCCGAGCACCCCGCCGGTGCCGGTCAGCTCCCCGTCGGCGGCGGCCACGCCGTCGACCGCGCGTACCCGGTCGACCAGCGCCGCGGGGATCGGCTGCCGCTCGGCGTACACGCCGAGGTCGGTGTGCCGGTCGAAGGTGCCGGCCCGCTCGTAGGCGCCGGAGCGCATGCCGTCGACGAAGATCAGTGTGCCGGCGATGAACGCGACGCCGAGCACGACGGCCAGCGCGGAGAGCAGCAGCCGTAGCGCCTCGGCGCGCAGCGAGCGCAGGGTGAGCCGCAGCATGCCGCCGGCGGCGGGCGCGGAAGGTGGGACGGGCACGCGATGCTCCCGGTGAGGACGGACGATCTGACCTCTCCGACGCTATGCGCGGTACCGGTCCGTCGATCTCCACCTGCGCGCTCGGCCTCGGTACGCCCCGGGTCGCCCCCGACCGGACGGACCCGTACGACCCAGGTCGTACCGGCGGTCAGCCGCCGGGGACGACCAGGCCGCTCTCGTAGGCCAGCACCACCGCCTGGACCCGGTCGCGGAGCTGGAGCTTGGCCAGGATCCGACCGACGTGGGTCTTCACCGTCGCCTCGGCGACGTGCACCCGGGCGGCGATCTCCGCGTTGGAGAGGCCCTGCGCCACCAGCAGCAGGATCTCCCGCTCCCGGTCTGTCAGCTGGTCGAGTCGCGGGTCCTCGGTGGGCCCCGAGCCGAGCTGCCCGGCGAAGCGGTCGAGCAGCCGCCGGGTGATGGACGGGGCCACCACCGAGTCACCCTGGGCCACCACCCGGATCGCGGCGAGCAGCTCCTCCGGGGGCACGTTCTTGAGCAGGAAGCCGCTCGCCCCGGCCTGGAGCGCGGCGAACGCGTCCGCCTCGGTGTCGAAGGTGGTGAGCACCAGCACCCGGGGCGGGCCGGCGGGCCGGTCGGCGCAGAGCCGCCGGGTCGCCTCCACCCCGTCCATGGTCGGCATCTGGATGTCCATCACCACCACGTCCGCCTCGACCTTGGCGAGCACCCGCAGCGCGTCCGCGCCGTCGATCGCCTCGCCGACGACCTCGAGGTCCGGCTGGGAGTCCAGCACCATCCGGAACCCGGCGCGGACCAGCGCCTGGTCGTCGACGATCACCACCCGAACCGTCATGCCGCGATCACCTCCGTCGTAGCGGAGGTCGACGGTAGCGGCAGCCGCGCCTCGACCTGCCAGCCCCCGCCGGGCCGGGCGCCGGCGGTGAGGCTGCCCTCGTACACCCCGACCCGCTCGCGCATCCCGACCAGGCCGTGCCCGCCGGACGGCGCCGGGTTGACCACCGGCCGGCCGCGCCCGTCGTCGGCCACCCGGACCACCACGGCGTCGGCGGCGTGTTCGAGCGTCAACTCGACGCTCGCGCCGACCCCGCCGTGCTTGAGCGCGTTGGTCAACGCCTCCTGGGCGACCCGGTAGACGGTCAGCTCCAGGCCGGGCGGCAGCGTCGGCGGTGTGCCGCTGACCGTGTGCCGGATCCGCAGGCCGGCGGCGCGGAACCGGTCGAGCAGGGTGGGCAGCTCGGCCAGGGCCAGCCGCCGGTGCTCCGGGTCGGCGCTCACCCCGGCGCCGTCCGGCCGGGCCGACGCGTCGGGCGCGGCCGGCGGCTGCGACGGGCTCGGCTCCCGCAGTACGCCGACCAGCCGGCGCATCTCCTCCAGCGCCTGCCGGCCGGTGTCCGCCACCACCTTCACCGCCTGGCGGGCGGTCTCCGGGTCCCGGTCCAGCATGAACCGGGCGCCGTCGGCCTGGACGATCATGACGGCCATGCTGTGCGCCACCACGTCGTGCAGCTCGCGGGCGATCCGGGTGCGTTCGCCGGCGACCGCGGCGCGCGACTCGGCCTCACGTTCCCGCTCCAGCGTCGCGGCCCGCTCCTCGAGGCTGACCACGTAGAGCCGCCGGGTCCGCACGTTCAGCCCGACCAGCCAGATCGCGCCGGTGACCAGCCCGAAGTAGATCGCGCTGCCCCACCACGGGCCGGGCCCGCGGACCTGGAGCGAGGCGAGCACCACCCCGATGGCGGCGGCGATGCCCGCGAGCACGCCGTCGCGGAGCCGGTCGGCGTACTTGACCACGCTGTAGATCGCGATGAGCACGCCGACGTCGAAGGCGAGCGGTCCCCAGCCGGCGATCACCTGGGACAGCCCGAGCGCCCCGACCGCCACGGCCGTGGCCGTGGGGTGGGTCCGGCGGAACAGCAGGGCGACCGCCATCGCCATCCCGACGAGGGTGGCCAGCCACCCGCCCGGCTGGGCGACCGCGCCGACCACCCCGGCGAGCGCGACGATGCCGGAGACGAAGGCGTCGAAGGCGACGCTGCGCAGCGGACGGCCGAGGAACGTACGGTTCACGGTCACCCAGCGTACTTGCCGGGCTTCGCGGGCGGCGGTGCCCGTTCCCGTCGGTCGGTCAGGAGGCGAGCAGCTCACGCATCCGGTCGATCTCCACGGTCTGCTCGGTGGCGACCGAGTTGGCGAACTCGTTGAGCGTCTGATCGGCGCCGACCTTGAGCAGGTTGGTCGCCATCTCGATGGCGCCCCGGTGGTGCTCGGTCATCATGCGCACGAAGAGCTGGTCGAAGTCCGCGCCGCGGGCCGCCGCGAGTTGCCGCATCGCCTCGGGTGACTGCATGCCCCGCATGGTGCCGTGATCGTGCCCCGCGACCTCGGCGGCGAGGCCCCGGTTCTGCAGCCAGCCGCGCATCATGCCCATCTCCGGGCCCTGGCTGGCCCGGATCCGGTCGGCGATGGCGCGCACGTCCGGGTCGGCGGCGCGCTCCGGGGCGAGCTTCGCCATCTCCAACGCCTGCGCGTGGTGCGGGATCATCATCCGCACGAACCAGACGTCCATCGAGTTCTGCGTCGTCGCGGCGGGGCCACGGACCTCCTCGGCGGGGCGGGCGGCCCCCGACTCGCCGGGCCGGCCGGGCACGATGACCGTGAGGTCGGTCGGGACCGGGCTGGCCTCGGTCGGGGTGGCGGCGGGCGCGGCGACCGGACGCGCGGCGCCCGCGTCGGATTCGCCACCGGCGCGGACCACGGCGACGATCCCCAGTGGAACGACGACCGCCAGTGTGACGATCGCCAGGGTCCGCGCGCGCCTGCTGGTCATGGGGCCACTCCCTGAGGTCGAGGTCACCGCGATGCTATCCATTGAAGAACCAAGGTGGATGTGACCCAGATCACATCGATGGCCTTGCGTGCCCGGTAAGGTGTCGACAATCGACCTCCCCTTGCGAAGGGCCTCGCCGATGATCAAATTCTCCCTACCCCGGCCACGACAGCTCCGGATCGTGAGCCTCGCCGCGGCCGGCCTCCTCGTCGCCAGCGTCCTGGTGGCCTCACCCAGCAACGCCCAGGTCGCGCCGCAGTCGGCGCTGTCAGCCACAGTGGACGTCGCCAACACCATTCCAGGCGTTGACGAGATCGTCAGCAGCCCCAACCTGCGGCAGATCGCCAACGTGCCGAAGGTGGCGCCGCTGGACGCCACCAACAGCGACATCGCCTTCCAGGGCAAGTACGCATTCGCCGGCAACTACAACGGCTTCGTCATCTACGACATCTCCCGACCCAGCGCTCCGCGGGTCGTGTCCCGGGTGCTCTGCCCGGGGTCGCAGAACGACATCTCCATCCACGGTGACCTGCTCTTCCTCTCCACCGACTCGTCTCGCAGCGACGACTCCTGCAACAGCACCACGCAGGGCGCCAACGTGAAGGAGTCGTGGGAGGGCATCAAGGTCTTCGACATCAAGAACAAGGCCAACCCGCGCTACATCAAGTCGGTGGAGACCGCCTGCGGCTCGCACACCCACACCCTGGTGCCGGGCAAGGACCGCAAGAACATCTACCTGTACGTCTCGTCGTACAGCCCGCGGGCCGAGTTCCCGGACTGCCAGCCGCCGCACGACTCGATCTCCATCATCAAGGTTCCGCTGAAGAAGCCCACCGACGCGTCGGTGGTCTCCACGCCGAACCTCTTCCCCGACGGTGGTTTCGAGGGCAGCGAGACCGGCTCGGCGACGACCGGTTGCCACGACATCACCGCCTACCCGGAGAAGGACCTGGCCGCCGGCGCCTGCATGGGTGACGGCATCCTGCTGGACATCCGCAACCGGGAAGCCCCCCGGGTGATCAACCGGGTGCGGGACACGGTCAACTTCGCCTTCTGGCACTCGGCCACCTTCAACAACCGTGGCACGAAGGTGATCTTCACCGACGAGCTGGGCGGCGGCGGCGCGGCCACCTGCAACGAGGAGGTCGGGCCGGACCGGGGCGCGGACGCCATCTACGACATCACCGGCCGTGGTGACGCTCGGAAGATGGTCTTCAAGAGC
Organism: Micromonospora sp. NPDC048909; assembly: GCF_040649635.1. Taxonomy (NCBI): domain Bacteria; kingdom Bacillati; phylum Actinomycetota; class Actinomycetes; order Micromonosporales; family Micromonosporaceae; genus Micromonospora; species Micromonospora sp. NPDC048909. The sequence goes on from NZ_JBEZFU010000011.1 coordinate 70,866, forward strand.
TACTACAAGATCCCGCGCAACAACGCGGACACCGAGAACTGCGTGGCGCACAACGGCTCGCTGATCCCGGTGCTCGGGCGGGACATCATGGTCCAGGCGTGGTACCAGGGCGGCATCTCGGTCTGGGACTTCACCGACTCGGCCAACCCGAAGGAGATCGCGTTCTGGGAGCGCGGTCCGCTCTCGAACGACCAGTTCGTCGGTGGTGGCACCTGGTCCGCGTACTACTACAACGGACACATCTACTCCAACGACATGGTCAAGGGTCTCGACGTGCTCGAGCTCAACGACTGGCGGACCTGGACGGCCAACCTGGTCCGGTACAAGGAGCTGAACGTGCAGACCCAGCCCAGCTACCTGAGCTGGTGAGCACCGAGGCACCGCGGTAACAGCAGCAACCGGGCCCGGCCCCCTGTACGGGGGGCCGGGCCCGGCCACGTCCGGGGTTCAGCTCATCGGCAGCTGGTAACGCCGCTCGGCCCCGCCGGTGGCGGTGGTCAGCCGCACCTCGCCGGTGCGCAGGCCGTACGTCACCGACCAGCGGGTGTGCGCCTGCCGGACGAGGCCGAGCACCCGGTGCGCCGCGGCGGCGTCGGCCACCCCACCGGACTCGGTCATCGCCTGGGCGATCAGCCCGTAGCGGCGGTCCTCGCGGCGCTGCTGCTCCGGGATCCCGGCGACCGGCACGTTCGTGAGCGCCTGCCAGTCGCCCCGGCCCCGCTCGACCCGCATCTCGCCGTCGACGAACTCGACCACCGCGGACGCGCCGGACGCGTCGGCCAGCAGGTAGTGCAGCGGCGGCCCGCCGTCGAAGTCCAGGTTGTGCGCGGTGAAGACGCCGACCGCCTCGTCCACGGTCGCGGCCCGGTCGAGCACCAGGCGCAGGATGCGCACCGACCCGACGGTGGGCTTGCCCGGGTCACGAGCGGCGCGTGCGCCGTCGTCGGCGGCCAGGCCCACCGCGAGGCCACGCTCGTTCATCCCGTCGAAGGGCAGCAGCGGCGCATTGAGCAGCCGCCGGTCGCCGGCCGGGTCGGCGTCGACGCCGAGGTAGGACATGTCCACCAGCGAGATGGCGGCGTAGCCGTCCGGCGGGTCGGTGCGCAGCACCATCGCCGGGTTGGCGTCCCAGTCGAAGTTGCGGGCGAAGAGCGGCCGGCTCCGGTCGCCGGCGGCGACGAAGAGCGAGCAGCCGAACGGGGTCGCCGGCTTGGCGTCCGTGCCGTCCGTCGGGTCGTAGCGCCCCACGTAGGTCATCTCGTAGAGCGGCAGGTCGTCGACCCGGCGCAGGCTGCCCAGGGTCTGGTCGACCTGGGCCGCGTCCTGCCGGGACGCGCTGGGCGTGCCGGCGGGGGTGGCACCCGGCGGAGCGGGTATGTCCGACCCGGTCGCCGAGCAGGAGGTGAGGGTGAGCAGCAGGGCCAGGGAGACGGCCGGCAGAGTCCTACGCATATCCATTGGACGCTATGCGCCGGCCGTCCGGTTGTCCACCGCGAGCGACCGCTCGACTCCGGCCGGCAACCGGGGCGGGGCGGTCGCCCGGGTCAGCCCGGTGCCGCCCGGGTGGGGCGACCGGGCGGTAGTCCGGGTCACGACGGTTGCGGGGCGCGGAGTGACCGGCCGGTGGCTGTGCGAGGATCCTCGGCCGTGACCGTCGCCGCCCCCGCACCACCGGCCCCGGCCGGCCCGGTCCGGCGGCGGCCTCGGCCGCATCCGCTGGACGTGGTCGCGGTCGTGCTCGCCCTGCTCGGGGTGGGTTGCGCGGTGACCGGGCTGCTCCCCCGGGCGGAGACCACCGCCACCCTGCACCGGATCGGGCCGCTGCTGCTCTTCCTCGGCACGGTGGTGGTGCTGGCCGAGCTCACCGCGGTCGCCGGGGTCTTCGACGTGCTCGGCACCCGGCTGGCGATCGCCGCCCGGGGCAGCTGGGCGCGGCTCTTCCTGCTCTGCGTGGGCTTCGCGACGGCGACCACCGTCGTACTCAACCTGGACACCACCGCGGTGCTGCTCACCCCGGTCATGCTGGCCCTGGCGCGCAACCTGCGGGTCGCGCCGGCCCCGCTCGCCGTGACCACCGTCTGGCTGGCCAACACGGCCAGCCTGCTGCTGCCGGTGTCCAACCTGACGAACCTGCTGGCCGCCGACCGGATCGGACTGGACCCGGTCGGCTTCGCCGCTCGGATGTGGCTGCCGCAGCTGGCCGCCCTGGCGGTGACCGGGCTGCTGCTCTGGTGCTGCTGGTGGCGGCGGTACCGCCCGCCGGACGGGCGCTTCACCCCGCCGGCCCGACCCACCCCGGCCGACCCGGTGCTGTACCGCACTGCCCTCGCCGGCTGCCTGCTCTTCGTCGTCGGGGTGCTCGCCGAGGTGGAGCTCGGCATCGTGTCGACCGTCGCCGCCGCGCTGGTGCTGGTCGGCTTCGCCGTCCGCTCGCCGGGGACGCTGCGCGCCCGCCTCGTGCCGTTGCGGCTGCTGCTCTTCGTCACCGGTCTCTTCCTGGTGATCCAGACCCTGGGTCGGTGGGGGCTGGACCATCTGGTCGCCGACCTGCTCGGCGAGGACGGCGGCGCGGCCGGGCTGCTGCGGGCCGGCGGCACAGGCGCCCTGCTGGCCAACGCGGTGAACAACCTGCCCGCCTACCTGGCGGGCGAGTCGGTGCTGCCGCCGGAGGCCGGGTCCCGGCTGCTCGCCCTGCTGATCGGCACCAACATCGGTCCGCTCGCCGTGCCGTGGGCATCGCTGGCCACCCTGCTCTGGTTCGAGCGCTGCCGCACGGCCGGGGTGTCCGTGCCGCTGACCCGGTTCCTGCTCACCGGCGCCCTGCTCGCGGTGACCGCCACCGCCGCCGCGGCCGGCGCGCTGCTGATCACCGGCTGAGCGCTCCGGCCCGCCGCCCGACGGCCGGCCGGGTCACTCCGCGCGGTCGACCGCGAACATGAAGCAGCCGTACACCACGTTGCGGCTGTGCAGCTGCCGCACCGCCGGGTCGGCGAACAGCTCGGCGATCACCGACTCCGGGTCGGTGCCGTCGTGCCGCCGGCCGCCGTGGATCCGGCCCCGCCGGTCGTACGCCCGCAGCACCTGGGGCCGGTCGCGCCAGGCGGCCGGGTAGCCACCGGCCTGGTCCGGCCCCGGGCAGCCGGTCACGTGCGCGAAGATCGGCCCGATCTCCCGGTACGGGCCGGCGGCGACCGGCGGGGCGTATCCGAAGAGCAGCAGCGCCTCCCCCGCCTCGGCGTCGCGCAGGCAGCACCGCAGCGGCTCGCCGCCCCCGGCCACGACGGTCTCGACGGGCCGGCCGGCGGCATCCCGCCCGCTGGAGCAGATGGTGTCGATCAGCGCGGTCGGCAGCGCGGTGACGCGGAAGGTGGTCCCGGTTCTCATGTCCCCAAGCCTGGCCGGGCGGCGGTGGGGTTGCTGGCGGCGATCGGACGTCGCGTTGCCGGGCTACGCCGTTCCCGTTGATGCCGTTCGCGTGCGGCGCCCGCCGGGCGGGCGGGCGGGCGCGGGTGGTCACCGCGGGGCGGACGGGTTGGCGGCGGCGGCGCGGGTCATCAGCATCATGCGCTCGTGCCGGGTCGGCGCCAGCCCGGCGGCCCGTTCCAGCTCCTCGGCCGCCTCGGCGTGCCGGCCGAGGCGCAGCAGGAAGTCGGCACGCACCGCGCCGAGCAGGTGGTAGCGGGCCATCCGGGGATCGTCGCGCAGGGCGTCCACGGCGTCCAGGGCCACCCGTGGTCCGTCGACGTGGAGCACGGCGACCGCGCGGTTGAGGTGGGTCACCGGTGACGGGACGAGCTGGGTCAGCGCCTCGTAGAGCGCGAGGATCGCCTCCCAGTCGGTCTCCTCGTACCGGGCGGCGCGGGCGTGACAGGCGGCGATGGCCGCCTGCACGGTGTAGGGGCCCAGTGGTTTGCCCAGCGTTCGGGCGCGGGCCAGGGCGCGCAGCCCGTGCGCGATGAGGGTCCGGTCCCAGCGGGCGCGATCCTGCTCCGGCAGCAGGACCGGTCGGCCGTCCGGCCCGGTCCGGGCCGCGAAGCGGGAGGCCTGGAGCTCCATCAGGGCGACCAGGCCGTGCACCTCGGGCTCGCGGGGCATCAGTCCGGCGAGGATCCGGCCCAGCCGGACGGCCTGATCGGCGAGGTCGCGGCGGATCCACCGGTCGCCGGAGGTCGCCGCGTACCCCTCGTTGAAGATCAGGTAGACGACCTCCAGGACGGCGGAGAGCCGGGCCGGCAGGGCGTCCGCGTCGGGCACTGCGAACGGCACCTCGGCCTCGGCGAGGGTGCGTTTGGCCCGGGAGATCCGTTGGCCGATGGTGGCGTCGGGGACCAGGAACGCCCGGGCGATCTCGTCGGTGGTGAGCCCGCCGACCATGCGCAGCGTCAGCGCGGCCCGGGACTGCTGGGACAGGATCGGATGGCAGGCGACGAAGACCAGCGCGAGCAGGTCGTCATCCGTCGCCGTGCCCAGGCCCGCGTCGTGCGGCTCGTCGCGCGGAGCCGCGGCGAGCAGCGCGTACCGGTCGTCGCGCAGCCGCTCCCGCCGGATCAGGTCGATCGCCCGGCGCCGGGCGACGGTCGCCAACCACGCGGCCGGCTCGTCCGGTACGCCGTCGCGCGGCCATTGGGCCAGCGCGGACAGGAACGCCTCCTGGGCGACGTCCTCGGCGAGCCCGACGTCGTGCACGAGCCGGGTGAGGGAGGCGACCAGACGCGCGGAGTGCATCCGCCAGACCGCCTCGACCGTCCGTCGCGCGTCCATCGTCGCCTTCCCGCCCGTCGCCCGGCCTCAGCTCTGCCCGTGCTGCGCCGTGACCTCGGCGGCCAGTCGCGCGTCCCGCTCGCGCCGCTCCGGGGTGTACTCCTCGCCGAAGTCCTCCGCCTCGTAGAACGGGCGGATCTCCAAGCTCGACCGGATCCCGCTGTTCGGGTCGTCGGGGCACTGCCGGGCCCACTCCACGGCCTCCTCGACCGAGCCGACCTGCCAGACCCAGTACCCGCCGATGATCTCCTTGGCCTCGGTGAACGGCCCGTCCACCACCGAGGTGGTGCCGCCCTCGAATACGACCTCCACGGCCTCGGCGGTCGGCCGGAGCCCGCCACCGTCCAGCATGATCCCGGCCTTGACCAGCCGCTCGTTGTACTCGCCCATCGCCTCGAGCAGCTCCTGACTCGGGGCGAGCCGGTCCTCGTCCGCCGCGGCGGCCTTCACCAGCACCATCACCTTCACGATGTCCTCCTCGCTCTGGGGCCGGCCGTCCGGCCGCGCCGTCACCAGGAGGTCGAACGGGCGCTGGCCGGTTTCGACATGGCAGCCGAAGAAATTCGGAGGGCGGCCGGTCAGCCCCGGTGCACCGCGCGCTGAAGCTCGGTGACGCCCTTCTCCGGCTCATCGGGACAGTAGTCGAGGTGGACCTCACGGGCGAGGCCGTCTGTGCGGTACCCGTTCTCCTCGATCCACATCTCCGCAGCTCAGCCCGGCAGCGGGGCTTCGTCGCCGCGGGTACGGCGGGGGCCGACCAGCCGGCGGACCATGGGCGCGGCGTTCCACTTCGCCGCACCGACCAGGTCCCGGGCGTGTTCGAGCACCGTGTAGTCCGGCCGGGCGATCCCGTGCGCGATCGCCCGATCCAGGTCGTTGCCGCACCGGGTCAGCACGTTGTCGAAGTCGCGCCGGACCGGCTCCAGCAGGTGGTAGCCGAACGAGCGGTGCAACCGGGCGAACAGCGGCTTGTAGAGCCGGACCCGCTCGTGCAGGCCGGAGGAGTAGGACATCGGGTTCTTCGGCCGCTGGCTGATGTAGTCGGGCAGGACGTCGGCGAACGCCCGCCGGACGATCCACTTCTCCTGCCCGTCGCGCATCTTCAGCGCCAGCGGCAGCCGCATCGCCAGCTCGACCACGCTCAGGTCGAGAAACGGCACCCGCGCCTCGACCCCGAGGTCCATGCTGGTCCGGTCCACCCGCTGCAGCTCGGTCCGGCCCAGGTTGCGGATCTTGTGCAGGAAGAGCCGGCGGGACGCGGCCGGGCCCACCTCGTGGTACATGGGGTACCCGCCGAACAGCTCGTCCGAGCCGTCGCCGGTGAGCGCCACCTTCACGCCCAGCTGCCGCAGCCGCCGGAACAGCGGTACGGAGACCACCGCGTTGATGATGTCGCCGTACTCGGTCAGCTCGGAGATCCGGATCGCCTCACGGATGTCGGTCAGCCGGATGTCGCGCGGGCGCAGCTCGACCACCTCGTGCGGCACACCGAGGTCGGCCGCGAGCCGCCGGGCGTACGCGACGTCCGGACTGTCCGGCACACCGACCGTCACCGCCACGCAGTCCGGGTGCAGCTCCCGCACGTGCAGCAGGGCCAGCGAGCTGTCCAACCCGCCGGAGAGCACCACCCCGACGGTGAGGTCGGTGTCCACCCGCATCCGGATGCTGTCCCGCAACGCGGCACGGACAAGCAGGGCGGCCTCGTCCGGGTCGTCGATCTCGGGCAGCCCCTGACCGAGGGTGAGCAGGTCCAGATAGGGGCGCAACCGGACGTGGCCGTTGGCGTCCGCCCACCCGTGGTGGCCGGGCGGCACCTCGCCGATCGGCGCGCCGTGCCCGACCAGCGCCTTGACCTCGGAGGCGAGGTGCAGGCAGCCGGGCTTGCGGGCCCAGTACAGCGGCTTCACCCCGAGCGGGTCGCGGGCCAGGTAGGCGCGGCCGGTGGCCCGCTCGACCACGGTGAACGCGTACTCGCCGCGCAGCCGGGTGACCGCGTCCTCGCCCCAGCGCTCGAACGCGGCGAGCAGCACCTCGGTGTCGCTGCCGGTGCGGAAGCGGTGGCCGAGTCCGGTCAGCTTCGCGCGCAACTCACGGTGGTTGAAGATCTCACCGTTGAAGCAGAGCAGCCACCGTTCGTCGGTCGAGGTCCACGGCTGCACCGCCCGCTCCCGGTCGACCACCCGCAGCCGGCGGGTGCCGGCGAGCAGGCCGGCCTCGTACCGGGCCTCGGTGACCTCGCCGCGTGGCGCGAGGATGGCGAGCATCCGGCGGAAGAGCACCGGGTCCGCCTCCGGGCCGATGCTCAGCGCGATGCCGCACATCGCCTCACACCCCCATCTCGGCTTCGTACGCCCGCCGCAGCCGGCGGCGGGCGGCCGGCGCGAGGCAGAGATGCCAGGCCTGCCCCTCGTCGATGACGTTGATCTCACCGGCCTCCTGGCGGGCGAGCAGCATCTCGGCCAGGGCCTCCCGGACGCCGAAGCGGTCGAACCAGTCCATCTCCACGTCAACGGCGTAGCCGCTGCAGTGCCCGCTGGGCAGCATGGCGGAGTAGCCGAGGCGGCGCAGCCGGTACTGGTGCTCGGCGCTGCGGGTCAGACTGGTCACCCAGAGTGGCGGCGTGGCGGGCGGGGTGGCCCGGGCGAACTCCCGGCCGAGGTCGTTGAGCAGCGCCACCACCTCCCGGCGAGCGCGCCGCGCGAGCAGCCCGGCAGTACGCGGGCTGGCGTCGGGCCGCAGCCGCCGCCGGACCGCCTGGACCCCGCGGCCCAGCACGCTGGCCGGCTGCTGCCGATAGCGGAAGCTCAGCAGGTCGCGGCGGCGCAGCCACTCCAGGTCGACCAGGTCGGCGCTCGCCTCGACCTGGGTGTCGGTGACGAACGACGGGGCGTCCCGCCACCACATCACGTCGATACGGGAGAGCAGGTAGATCCGGACCAGCGCGCTGAGGTCGCGGGCCGAGCTGCGCTCGTTGGGCTGGTAGCGGGCCATTTCGAGCAGCAGCGTCTCGCGGGCGCCGAGGAAGCCCTGCGGGGTCGCGTCGAGTACCGCGGCGAGGGCGGGCTCGCGCAACCGCTCGTCGATCAGCACCTGCCGGGCCGCGGTGCTGGGCGCGTCGGCCAGCGCACCGACCTCGACCAGCAGGTCGGCGACCGCGGCCCGGTAGGCGGCGAGGTCCGGCGAGTCGGCGCGCGGCCGGCCGGGCGACGTGGGGAGTCGGCGAGCGGGCGTGGCCGGCGGGACGCGGGGGCCGGGCTGCGATCCGGGGCTTCGGCTGGGCACTCGCATGATCGGTCCTCTCCGGTCACGACACAGGGTTGCTCGCCCTGTACTCACGGTAATCGGCCGGATGGGGATGAGCCCGAACAATCCTCCTAACAGCCCCGAATGGCGACGGCCCGGCAGGGGCCCGCCGGCCCGGGCGGGGAGGCGGCAGGGCGACCGAGGGGGAACGAACCGGTCAGCCGGCCCCGGGCGGCGCGCTCAACCGCTGCACCTCGACGTAGGAGGGCGGCTCCGGATACGCCGCGCCGGGAGCCGGGTCGGCGGCGCGCAGGGCGTCGGCGGTGGCGAGCGCGGCCCCGAGCGCGGCGCGGAACAGCAGCGAGCCGGTGCTGATCCGGGCCACGCCGAGCCGGCCCAACTCGGCGACGGTGGGACCACCGGGTCGGTGGAGCACGTTCAGCGGGGCGTCGAGGCCGGCGACGAGGACGCCGATGGTGTCGGAGTCCGAGACGCCGGGCGCGAAGATGCCGTCCGCGCCGGCCGCCCGGTAGAGCCGGGCACGCTCCAGCGCCTGACCCAACGGGTCCGCGACGCCCAGCCACCACGCGTCGGTGCGGGCGTTGACGAAGATCTCCGGCGTCGTGTCCTTAACCGCGGCGACCGCGGCGGCGGTCAGCGCCGGCGGGGCGAGCGAGCCGTCCGGCCGGCCGTCCTCGATGTTGATTCCGACCACGCCGAGACCGGCCAGCTCCGCGGCGAGGGCGGCGACCTCCGCCGGTTCGTCACTGAACCCCGCCTCAACGTCCACGGTCAGCAGCGCGGGCAGCCCACGCAGCCGCCGGGCCAGGTGCAGCGTCTCGGCCCGGGTGGCCGCTTCACCGTCGGGCAGGCCGGCCGCGGCGGCCACGCCGAGGCTGGTGGTGCCGATCGCCGGATGACCACGGGCGGCGAGCGCGGCGGCCGAGGCGTGATCCCAGGCGTTGGGCAGCAGCAGCGGCCGGTCGCCGTGGTGCAGGGCGCGGAACGCGGCGAACCGGTCGGTCATCTCGCCACCACCTCGAGCCGGGCCGGCACCCGCAGCAGCGGGTGCGGTTCGTACCGGACCGGGGTCGGTGCGCGGCGGCACCGGTCGCGCAGCACGTCCAGCACGCCGGTGGCCAGCGCCAGGGCGTGCCGCTGGCCGGGGCAGCCGCGGTGACCCGCGCCGAAGGTCAGCGCCGGCACGGTCCGGTCGGGGCGGACCGCGTCCGGCTCGGCGAAGACCGCCGGATCCCGGTTGGCCGCGTCGAAGCGCAGCAGCAGCCCGGCGCCCGCCGGCAGCTCGACGCCGCCGAGCCGCACGGTGGCGGCGGTGATCCGGCGGGTGCCCCGCACCGGCGGGTCGAGCCGGAGCACCTCGGCCAGCAGCCGGGGCGTGTCGCCGGGCACCGCGGCACGGTCCGAGCCGGGCGGGGGCAGCAGGTGGCGGGCGCCGGCGCCGATCAACCCGGCGGTCGCGTCGCACGCCTGGACCAGCAGGCCGATCCGGTTGGCCAGCACCTCCGGCGGGCCGGGCGGGGCCAGGGACACCAGCTCCGCCACCGCCCGGTCGGCCCGTCGGACCGCCGCCGCGTCGGCGCCGGGCTGGTAGGCGGCGGCGACCACGGTCACCGCCGGCACGGCGGCGTCCGGGTCGGCGAGGCCGAGCCGGGACGCCAGCGCCCGCACGGGTACCCGTCGAGCGAGCGCGCCGGCCACGTCCAGCCGACCGGCGGCCACGTCGAGGGCCGCGACGGTCAACCGGGCAGCCTCGGCCCGCAGCTCGTCCGGGTCGACGGCGGCCAGCGCGGCGGTCCCGGCCGCCCGCCGCGCCGGATGGCGCTCCGGCGGGCTGAACCGGCTCACCGTGCCGCGCAGCCAGCTCAGCGTGCCCGGCGCGCCGGAGTCGGCGACCGGCACCCGGCAGGACGCCTCGGTGAGGGCGGCGCGCACGTCGGCGTACCGGGTCAGCGTCCAGCCGCCATCCGGGTGGCTGGCAGGTGGTGCGCACGTCGGGGTGTCGGGGACGGGGGCGATGGCGGGCCAGCTCACGGTCGGGGTCACACACCGACGCTAGGCGCGGGACGCTTCGCTCCCCGCCGAAGCGTGCCCCGACCTCGGCCCCGCCGAGCAGGGTGGCACCGAGCAGCACCCCACCGCCGGAGCCGCGCGGCCGGCGGGCAGCCGGGGCGGCGGGCGGCGGGCGGCGGGCGACCCGTTGTCGCCGGTCGTCGCGGACACCGCCGGGCCGCGAGCTCGTGCCGGCCGCGTCAGGCCCGACCGCCGCCGGTGGCCGGCGCGGCGGGCGGCGCGAGGGACGCCGGGGAAAGGCCGAGGGCGGCGGCCAGCGCCGGGGCGCCGTCCGGGGTCAGCCGGACGACCCGGCCGTCGCCGCGGGCCAGCCAACCGAGGTCGAGCAGACGCCCGCAGAGCGCCGCGCCGAACGCGCCGGAGAGGTGCGGGCGGCGCTCGGTCCAGTCGAGACAGTCGCGCAGCAACGGCCGGCGGGTGGTCTGCGGCGCCGGTACCGGCAGCCCGAGGTCGACGCACCAGTCGAGGCCGGCCCGGGTGAGGGCGAGCCCGCCGGTCCGGTCCACCAGCCCGCGGTCCAGCAGCGCGTCGTGGACCAGCACACCGAGCCGGCCGGCGAGGTGGTCGTAGCAGGTCCGGGCGTACGCGAGCGCGGCGTTGGCGCGGGCGGCGCGCAACGACCGGGTCGGTCCCGGGGTGCCGGCGACCCGGCCGGCCAGGTCCTCGACCAGCTGCGCCACGGACGGGTCGGCCAGCCGGAGATAGCGGTGGCGCCCCTGCCGCTCCTGCACCAGCAGCCCGCCCCGGACCAGCTGGTCGAGGTGCTCGCTCGCGGTGGACGCGGCCACCCCCGCGGTCCGGGCCAGCTCCCCCGCCGTCCACGCCCGCCCGTCGAGCAGCGCGAGGCAGAACCGGGCCCGGGTGGTGTCGGCCAGCAGGGCGGCGAGCTGGGCCAGCGCCGGCGCGTCGGTGGTCGTCGGGTGCATCCGCCCATGCTGACACGGCGATGGTTCGGTCCCGGCCGACGCTCTTTACAACGTTGTATGCATCGATGTAGAAACGGACGCCAGGGCCACACCACTCCACCGCCACCCAGAGGCAGGTCTGATGGGACACCTACGCCGAAGCGGCGCGCTCGCCGCCGTACTCGGTCTGCTGCTGACGGCCTCCGCCGCAGCCCCGGCCGCCGCCGGACCCGGATCCACCCACTACCGCAACCCGATCTCCGTCGGGGTGGGCGACACCTTCGCCGACCCGGTCATCGTGCGCGGCGACGACGGCTACTGGTACGCCTACGGCACCACCGACCCGCTGCGCGAGGGCGAACGGCAGTTCCACCGGGTGCCCACCGCCCGCTCGGCCGACCTGGTCGACTGGACGTACGTCGGGGACGCCTTCGGCCCCGACCAGCGCCCGCCCTACGCGGCCCCCGGCGCGGCGTTCTGGGCCCCGGACGTGCGCCGGATCGGCGACCGGTACGTCATGTACGTGACGGTCACCGACACCACCGTCTCACCGGAGGGCAGCGACTACGCCATCGGCGCGGCCACCGCGCCGACCCCGACCGGCCCGTGGACCTTCGCCGCGCAGCCGGTCGTCGCGCCGCGCCCCGGCGGGGGCGGCGGTTTCCTGTGGACCATCGACCCGAGCCAGTTCACCGACGTCGACGGGACCAGCTACCTCTACTACGGCAGCTACTACGGCGGCATCTCGGTCACCGAACTCTCCCCCGACGGGCTGCGCGCCGTCGGCACGCCGACCCTGGTCGCCGTGGACAACAAGTTCGAGGGCAGCTACGTGCTGCGTCACGACGGCTGGTACTACCTCTTCGCGTCCACCGCGAACTGCTGCGCCGGCCCGGCCACCGGCTACTCCGTCCAGGTCGGACGCTCGCGCGACCCGCGCGGGCCGTTCCTGGACCGCGACGGCACTCCGCTGACCGCGTCCCGCGCCGGCGGCACGCCGGTGCTCACCCAGAACGGCAACCGGTGGATCGGCACCGGGCACAACGGCTTCCTCACCGACCTGTCCGGGCAGGACTGGATCGTCTACCACGCCATCGACCGGGCCGATCCGTACCTGGACGAGCCGTTCGGCATCAACGAGCGGCCCATGCTGCTGGACCGGCTCGACTGGATCGACGGCTGGCCGACGGTCAACGCCGGCGCCGGCCCGTCCGGCGACAACCGGCCGGCGCCGGTCACCACCGGGGCCCTCGACGAGCGCTTCACCGCCGGCCTGGCCGGCTGGCGGCCGAGCACCGGCGAGTGGCGGGTCTCCGACGGCCGGCTCAGCGGCAACGGCGCACTGACCAGCCGTACCACCGTCGGCGGGGACGTGCGGGCGGAGACCGACCTGCGACTGACCGGAGCCCGCAGCGCCGGGATCAGCCTCGCCGACCGGGTCGAGGTACGCCTCGACGCGGCCGGCGGGCGACTCGTCGCCCGCGACGGCGACCGCACGGCTGTCGCCGCGCTGCCCACCGGGTTCAACCCCGCCGACCGGCACAACCTCGCCGTCGAGGTACGCGGCCGGCAGCTCGTCGCCGAGCTGAGCCCGGCCCGGCTCGGCGACCAGCTGGCCGTCGTCTCGCTGCGGCTCGACCGCCCGGCGGCCGGCCGGGTCACCCTGCACGCGACCGGCGGCCCCGCCGAGTTCGACAACGTCAGCGCGGTCCGGCTCCACCGGCCGGCGCCGGCCACCGTGCCGCAGCCCCGGGTGGGTCCGCTGATCCGGGCGTACTCCGACGAGTTCGGCGACGGCCTCGACCCGGCCTGGCGGTGGGTCCGCCCGGACCCGGCGGCGAGCGTCACCGGCGGCGCGCTGCGCTGGCCGGTGCAGGCCGCCGACCTGACCGGCACCGGCAACACGGCGGGCGTGCTACTGCGCGACGCGCCGGCCGGCGACTACGTGGCCGAGACGAAGGTGACCCTCGACCTCGGCGAGGAGTCGGTGCGCAACTACCAGCAGGCCGGCCTGGTCGCCTACGTCGACGACGACCGGTTCGCCCGGCTGGCGCAGGTGGCCATCTGGAACACCCGGCAGGTGGAGTACGGCTACGAGCTGCCCTTCGCCGGCCAGACGGTGTACGGCGGCACCATCGTCGGTACGCCCGCCACCACCACCTGGCTGCGGCTGGCGCACCACGTGGACCGGTCGACCGGCGAGCACGAGTTCCGGGCCGGGTCCAGCCGGGACGGCGTGCACTGGACCTGGGGCGGGGTGTGGACCTTCCCGGCCGACACCACCCCCCGGATCGGCCTGGTCGCGCACGGCGGCGCCGAGCCGGCAGTCACCGCCGAGTTCGACTACCTGCGCTTCCACCGCTGAGCCCGGGCGGCCGGGCCCCCGGCTCAGCACATCGGGGGCCCGGCCCTGCCGAGCGGCGTGACCGTGCGGGTGGCGCCGTCGTAGCTACGGGCGGCCACGAACGCCCCGGCCAGCGGCTCGGCGCGCAGCACCGCGTGCGCCAGACCCGCGTCCGCGTCACGAAACCGCAGCGCCAGGCTCAGGTGCGGCTGCCACCGACCCGGCGCGTGCCACGGGGAACGCCCGTCGGCGTCGGCGAGCGCGGCCCACACCGCCCGGTGCAGCGCCACCAGCTCCGGGTCGGGGCGGACCAACCACACCAGCGGGGCGCTGCCGTCCAGGACGGCGACCTCGCCGAGCCGCAGCGGCAGCGGCAGCACGTCGTCGAGCAGCGCGGCCAGTCGGGCGACCGCCCCCGGCGGGAACTCGTCGACCGCGGCGAGGGTCAGGTGCGGACGGTTGGTGGGGTGGCTGTTCCGGGCCAGGCTGGGCAGGCCCGCCGCGGTCAGCCGGTGCCAGGCGGCCCGGACCGAGGCGTCCAGCTCCGCCGAGCAGAGCAGTTCGACCGTTCGCACCGGCTCACGCTAGCGCCACGGCGCGCCGGCGCCGGTCAGAGCCAGCCACTCTCCCGGGCGGTGCGCAGCGCCTCGGCCCGGTCGGCCGCGCCGAGCTTCTGCACCGCGGCGGCGAGGTGGTTGCGTACGGTGCCGGCGGAGAGGTGCACCCGGCGGGCGATCACGGCGACCGGGGCGCCGAACTCGGCCAGGCGCAACGTCTCCAGCTCCCGGGGAGTCAGCGGGCACGCCGGCAGGGTGAGCGCGTCGGCGGCCAGCGACGGGTCGACGTAGCGGCCGCCGGCGTGCACCCGGCGGATCACGTCGGCCAGCGCCCCGCCCGGTGCTCCCTTGGGCAGGAACCCCCGGGCGCCCGCCGTCAACGCCTGGCGCAGGTGTCCCGGGCGCCCGTGCCCGGTGAGCAGCACCACCGCGCAACCGGGCAGCGACCGGGTCAGCTCGGCGGCGACCCCGATGCCGCTCAGGCCGGGCATCTCCAGGTCCACCACGGCCACGTCCGGCCGGTGGGCGAGCGCGGCGGTGACCGCCGACGGCCCGTCGGCCGCCTGGGCCACCACCTCCAGGTCCGGCTCCAGCCCCAGCAGGGCGGCCACCGCCACCCGGACCAGTTCCTCGTCGTCGGCGAGCAGGAGGCGGATCACGGGGCGACCGGCACGGTGGCTTCGAGGGTGAACACGTCCTCGGCGCGCCGGACCCGCAGCCGGCCGCCGGCCGCGCCGAGCCGATCGGTCAGGCCACGCAGGCCGTTGCTGTGCCCGTCGGGCCCGTGGTCGCCGGCGCCGTCGTTGGTCACGGTCATCCTGGCCAGGTCTCCCTCCCGGACGATCTCGATCCGGCACCAGCCGGCCCGGCTGTGCCGCAGCACGTTCGTGCCGGCCTCGCGCAGCACGGCGGCCAGGTCACTCGCCGCGGCCGCCGGCAGTTCGGCCGGCGGCGGCAGCACGGTGCACCGTACGCCGCAGGAGCGCAGCACCCCCGCGACGGCGGCCAACTGGTCGCCCAGGTCGACAGCCCGGTAGCCGTGCACGGTCTCCCGCACCTCGCCCAGCGCCGCGGCGGCCAGCCGCTGCACCTCGGCGGCCTCCCGGCCGGCCCGCTCGGCGTCGACCGGGGCCAGGCGTGCGGCCAGTTCCGCCTTCAACGCGATCACGGTGAGGCTGTGTCCCAGCACGTCGTGCACGTCGCGGGCGAAGCGCAACCGCTCCTCCGCGGCGGCCAGCCGGGCCTGGGCGGCCTGGCCGGCCCGCGCCTCGACAAGCAGGTCCCAGAACCAGACCTGGAGCCAGTTCACCGCGGCGACACCGGTGCCGACACCGCCGGCCACCACCAGGAAGCGCCAGACCGACCCGCCGGTCCAGGCGGCCACCCCGACCGCGGCCACGAGGGTCACCGTCGCCACCACCAGCGCGCCCGGGAGCCGGACCACCAGCGGCGCCATGCCGATCAGCGAGGCGCCGAGCCACGCCCAGGTCGGCCAGCCGCCCGCGGCCACCGGGCCGACCAGCGGAATGCTCAGCACCGCCACCACGGCGAGGCTCACCTGGGACAGCCGGCGCCACCGGTCGGCCAGCCAGGGCGTCACCGCCGCGTACAGCACGGCGGCCTGGCTGGCGGCGAAGACGGCGACGCCCACCGCGCCGAGGGTGGCGCGGGTGGGGTCGGACTCCCGGGTGATGCCGACCAGCGGCAGCAGCAGGCTCGCCCAGATCCCGGTCGCCAGCGAGAGCAGGGTGGCCATCCGGGCGCGGCGCAGCCGCCCGTCCGCCCTGGTTCCCGCCGCCTGCTGCGCCACGGCCCCGATCCTAGGGCCGCCGGCGCACGGTCGACCCGGACGAATGTCACGAGTGGACCGTGCGATCCGCCCGGAAAACCAGTGACACGCACGCCTTATCGGCGGGCGGCCGGTTGGCCGAGGGTCGAGGGCATGACAGACACGCGGACGCTCCACCGGATACAACCTGCTCCCCCGTCGGCCCCGCACCCGGCCGGCGGCGTACGTCACCTGCTGCGGCACCTCGCCGAGATGGCGGTCGCGATGGTCGCCGGGATGCTGCTGCTCGATCCGCTGTGGCGGCTCGCCGGCACCCCGCTCGGGCTCACCGCCGTCCTCGCTCGGCCCGACGTGGCCGCGCTGGTGATGGCGACCAACATGACCGTCGGCATGACCGTGTGGATGCGGCACCGACGACACTCCCGGGCCGCCTGCGCCGAGATGGCGGCCGCGATGTACGTCCCGTTCCTGCTGCTGCTCGTGCCGCACTGGGCGGGTCTGCTCGCCGGTGACGTGCTGATGCTCGGCGGGCACCTGCTGATGGTGCCGGCGATGGTGCTGGTGGCGCTGCGGCACCGGCACGCGTCCGCCGCGCCGGCGCCCCGCCGGCACCCGGTGGTCGCCGCGCTGGCCCGTCGCTGGCCGAGCGGGCTCGCCCTGCTGATGACCGTGGACAGCCTCGCCGCGCCGAGCGTGCTCAGCCCGTGGACGTTGCTGGTGCTGCCCGCCGGCTACCTGGTCATCGGCGCGTACCGGCGCCGGCTGAACGGGCCGGGGGTGCTGGCCCGCCAGCTCGCCGGGCTGGTCGGCTGGTCGGCGCTGGCGCTGGTCGCGGTCGGGGTGGGCGGCCGGGCCGCCGCCTGGCTGGTGGCGTTCGGTTGGCTCGCTCACGCCGCCTGGGACCTCTGGCACCACCGTCGCGGCGAGGTCGTGCCGCGCGGCTACGCCGAGTGGTGCGCGGTACTCGACGCGATCCTCGGCGTCACGGTCGTGCTGGCCATCCTGGCCTCCTGAGCGGCGAGCCGGGTACACCCGCCGGCACGGGTGGCGGGTGCCCCGGCGCGGGTCGGCGGAGGCCCTGGGGCAGGTCGACGGATGGCCCCGGCGCGGGTCGGCCAGGGCGGCCGGCGGCCTCCGCAGCGGGTGGGTTGCCGGTCGGCGCAACGGGCCGGAGGCGGTGATGAAAGGCTTGCCACATGAGTTCGGCACCCGAAGACACCCACCCGACCGACCCCGGCACCGATGAGGCGACCGGCTTCGCGGACCTCGGCCTCCGCGCCGAGCTGCTGGGCGCGCTCTCCGCCCTCGGCTACGAGGAGCCCACCCCGATCCAGCGGGAGGCCATTCCTCCGCTGCTGGGCGGGCAGGACCTGCTCGGCCAGGCGGCCACCGGCACCGGCAAGACCGCCGCCTTCGCGCTGCCCCTGTTGCAGCGGATGCCGGCGGACCGGTCGGCGGGCGACCCGGCGGCGCTGGTGCTGGTGCCGACCCGGGAACTCGCCGTGCAGGTGTCCGAGGCGTTCCACCGGTACGGCAAGGACCTCGGCGCCCGGGTGCTGCCGATCTACGGCGGTCAGCCGATCGGCCGGCAGCTGCGCGCCCTCGACGCCGGGGTCGACGTGGTGGTGGCCACCCCGGGCCGGGCGCTGGACCACATCGCCCGGGGCACGCTGCGGCTGGGCGGGCTCGCCACGGTGGTGCTGGACGAGGCCGACGAGATGCTCGACATGGGCTTCGCCGAGGACATCGAGGCGATCCTGGAACACGCACCGCAGGAGCGGCAGACGGTGCTCTTCTCGGCCACCATGCCGTCGAGGATCGACGGGATGGCCCGGCAGCACCTCACCGACCCGGTGCGGATCCAGATCGAGCGGGAGCAGCCGGTCGCCGGGGAGGCGCCCCGGGTACGGCAGAGCGCGTACATCGTCAACCGGGCGCACAAGCCGGCCGCGCTGGGCCGGGTGCTGGACGTGGAGTCGCCCACCGCGGCGATCGTGTTCTGCCGCAGCCGCGAGGAGGTGGACCGGCTCACCGAGACGATGAACGGCCGGGGCTACCGGGCCGAGGCGCTGCACGGCGGGATGAGCCAGGAGCAGCGCGACCGGGTGATGGGGCGGCTGCGCGCGGGCACCGCCGACCTGCTGGTCGCCACCGACGTGGCGGCCCGTGGCCTCGACGTCGAGCAGCTCACCCACGTGGTCAACTACGACGTGCCGTCGGCGCCCGAGTCGTACGTGCACCGGATCGGTCGGGTCGGCCGGGCCGGGCGGGAGGGGGTGGCGATCACCCTCGCCGAGCCGCGCGAGCACCGGATGCTCAAGACCATCGAGCGGGTGACCGGGCAGCGGATCGCGATCGACAAGATCCCCACCGTCGCGGACCTGCGTACCCGGCGGCTGGAGCTGACCCAGGCGGCGCTGCGGGAGAGCCTGCTCGAGGACGACCTGGACTCGTTCCGGGTGATCGTGGAGTCGCTGACCGACGAGTTCGACCTGATGGAGGTCGCGCTCGCCGCGGTGAAGCTGGCGCACGAGGCGGCCTCCCCCGGTGCCGACGAGGACGAGGAGGAGATCCCGCAGATCCCGGTGCGCGGCCCGCGTGAGGGGCGCCCGGAGGGCGGCCGGCCGGAGCGGCGCGGCGCGGGCCGGCCCCGCACCGGGGGCACCACCCAGGTCTTCGTCGGGCTGGGCCGGCGGGCCGGGGTACGCCCGCAGGACCTGGTCGGGGCGATCACCGGGGAGACCCGGGTCAGTGGCCGGGACGTCGGCTCGATCGAGATCGCCGACCGGTTCTCGCTGATCGAGGTCCCCATCGCGGTGGCCGACGAGGTGATCGCCGGGCTGCGTGGCAGCACCATCAAGGGGCGCAAGGCGACGGTGCGCCGCGACCGCGACACCGACGGCGGCGAGCGGCGTGGCCGCGCGTACGACGACGACCGGCGCTTCGCCGGCGGCCCGGACCGGCGGGACCGGCGCGAGCGCGGCTGAGCCGACCGGGGGGCGGGTCCGGCGGGCCCGCCGGACCGCCGGGGTGCGGACGACGGAGCCCCCGGCCACCGCGGGTGCGGTGACCGGGGGCTCCCCGATCCGGTGGCCGTCAGGCGGCGGCGAGCGCCGAACCGTCCCGCGACCCGGTGTCGATCCCGGCCGGGCGCAACGCCAGGGCGAGCACGTCGGACACGTCGGCGAGGGTGTGGATGGTCAGCGCCTCGCGCACCTCGGTGGGCAGGTCGTCCAGGTCCGGCTCGTTGCGGGCCGGAATGATCACCTCGGTCAGGCCGGCCCGGTGCGCGGCGAGCAGCTTCTGCTTCACCCCGCCGATGGGCAGCACCCGCCCGGAGAGGGTCACCTCGCCGGTCATTCCGAACTCGGGCCGGACCGGCCGGCCGGTCACCAGCGAGGCCAGCGCGGTCACCATGGTGATGCCGGCGCTGGGGCCGTCCTTGGGCACCGCGCCCGCCGGGAAGTGCACGTGGATCCGGCGTGCCGCCAGGGCGTTCGGGTCGATGCCGAGGCGTCGCCCGTTGGACCTCAGGTACGACAGCGCGATGTGCGCGGACTCCTTCATCACGTCGCCGAGCTGGCCGGTCAGGGTCAGCCCCGGCTCGCCCTCCATGCTGGTGGCCTCGATGAAGAGCACGTCGCCGCCGGCGCCGGTGACCGCCAGGCCGGTCGCCACGCCGGGCACGGCCGTCCGCTCCGCCGACTCCGGCGTGAACTTCGGCCGCCCCAGGTAGCGGGCCAGGTTTCCGGTGTCGACCTGGACCGGGGTCGGGTCGTCGGCCAGGGCCACCGCCACCTTGCGCAGGATCTTGGCGAGGCCACGCTCGAGCTGCCGGACACCGGCCTCCCGGGTGTACTCGCCCGCGATCCGGGCCAGGGCCTCGTCGGCCACCGTCACCTCGTCGGCGGTCAGCCCGGCCCGCTCCCGCTGACGGGGCAGCAGGTGGTCCCGGGCGATGGCCACCTTCTCGTCCTCGGTGTAGCCGTCCAGGGTGACCAGCTCCATCCGGTCCAGCAGCGGGCCGGGGATGGACTCCACCACGTTCGCCGTGGCCAGGAAGAGCACGTCGGACAGGTCGAGGTCGACTTCCAGGTAGTGGTCCCGGAAGGTGTGGTTCTGCGCCGGGTCGAGCACCTCCAGCAGGGCGGCGGCCGGGTCGCCGGCGTAGCCGGCGGCCAGCTTGTCCACCTCGTCGAGGAGCACGACCGGGTTCATCGAACCGGCCTCGCGCAGCGCGCGGACGATCCGACCGGGCAGCGCCCCGACGTAGGTGCGCCGGTGACCGCGGATCTCCGCCTCGTCCCGGACCCCACCGAGGGAGACGCGGACGAAGTTGCGGCCGAGCGCCCGGGCGACGGACTCGCCGAGGCTGGTCTTGCCGACTCCGGGCGGGCCGGCCAGGGCGAGCACGGCGCCGGAGCCGCGGCCGCCGACCACGCCCAGGTTGCGCTCGGCGCGGCGGTTGCGCACCGCCAGGTACTCCAGGATGCGGTCCTTCACGTCGGCCAGGCCGGCGTGGTCGGCGTCGAGCACCTCGCGGGCCGCTTTCAGGTCGGTGTTGTCCTGGGTACGCGTACCCCACGGCATCTCCAGCACCGTGTCCAGCCAGGTGCGGATCCAGCCCGCCTCGGGCGAGGCGTCGCTGGCCCGCTCGAGCTTGCCGACCTCGCGCAGCGCCGCTTCGCGGACCTTCTCCGGCAGCTCGGCGCTCTCCACCCGGCTGCGGTAGTCGGCCGAGCCGTCCGGCTCGTCCTCACCGAGCTCCTTGCGGATCGCGGCGAGCTGCTGGCGCAGCAGGAACTCCCGCTGGGACTTCTCCAGCCCCTCGCGCACGTCGCTGTTGATCTGCTCGGTGACCTCCTGCTCGGCCAGGTGGTCCTTCACCCAGCCGACCAGCAGCTCCAGCCGGGCGGTGACGTCCGGCGCGGCGAGCAGCTCGGTCTTCTGGTCCAGGCTCAGCCACGGCGCGTAGCCGGCCGAGTCGGCGAGTTCGGAGAGATCGGTCATCCGCTCCACGGCGTCGATGACCTGCCAG
Organism: Micromonospora sp. NPDC048909; assembly: GCF_040649635.1. Classification (NCBI taxonomy): domain Bacteria; kingdom Bacillati; phylum Actinomycetota; class Actinomycetes; order Micromonosporales; family Micromonosporaceae; genus Micromonospora; species Micromonospora sp. NPDC048909. Next base: position 91,594 of record NZ_JBEZFU010000011.1, read on the forward strand.
GCGCCACGCTGCTGGAGGACGGCGGTCACCAGGGCGCGGTACTCGCGGGCGAGTTCCCGGGCCCGGCCGGCGGGGGCGGGTTCGTGCAGTTCGGTCGCCTCGACCCAGAGGGCGGCGCCCGGTCCGGGCACGCCGGAGCCGATGCGGGCGCGGGACAGGCCGCGGATCACGGCGGCGGGCTCCCCGCTGGGCAGCCGGCCCACCTTCTCGATGGTGGCCACCGCGCCGACCGGGCCGTACTCGCCGTCGATGCGGGGCACGGCCAGCAGCGTCTGGTCGCCGGTCGCGCGGGCCGCGTCGACCGCGGCCTGGGTGGTCGGGTCGAGGGTCACCGGGATGACCATGCCGGGCAGCAGCACGGCGTCGGTCAGAGGAAGTACCGGAAGAGTTGCCATCGAACACCTGCTATCGCGTTGAGTTGAGCGTGTCAGGCTCAAGTAACAAAGCGTTCCCTTTCTTCCGAGGTGTGAGCCAGACCACTGACGCGGGCCGCCCGGCGGGGCGGCAACAGCAGGTCACGCAGCAGCGGGCGACCACCGGCCAGCACGACCGCGAGCGGGATGGCCAGGCTGGTCAGGGCCAGGGCGGCCACCGTCCAGCCGGGCAGCCCGGCGGCCAGCGCGACGGTGGCCAGCGCGGCGAAGACGACCAGCTTGACCCGGGTACGGGCGATCGGGACCAACGGATGCGACGACATGAGCGCCTCCCTCACGGTTGCTCAGAGCAGGACCAGCAGCGCGGCGCCGACGGCCGCGGCCGGAATGGTGGTGATCACGGTGGCCAGCGCCGCGGAGTGCCGGCGCATCGCGGCGAGCGGGATCAGCGCGTCGCCGTCCTGACTGATCGCGTTGGCCACCAGGGTGGGCAGCGGGAGGCCACCGCTGACGTAGAGCCCGGTGAAGACGATCTGCACCGCGCAACCGGGGATCAGCCCGATCGCGGCGCCGACCAGCACCCCGATCAGCCCGGTCACCGCCAGCTGCGAGCCGTCGAAGCCGGTGGTCGTGGTCAGCACCTGCCAGCCGAGATAGGCCACTCCCACCCAGACCGTGACGAACGACGCCTCGTGCGCGCTGTGCCGCAGGGTGGCCCGCAGCGACCGGGGCTGCGCGGTCTCCAGGGTGTCGTCGGCGAGTCGCCCCCGCCCGGTCGCGAAGATCAGCGCCGCGATGGCCGTGCCGAGCACCCCGAGCGCCAGGTACGGGTCGATCCCGCCGAACGCGCGGGTGAGCACCGTCGGGTCGACCAGTTGGAAGACGACCGGCACCGAGACCGCGAAGGCCGGCGTGGTGAGCCCCCAGAACGCGGTCGAGGCCGGCACTCGGGGCAGCAACCCGCCGAGCAGCCGGCGGGACGACGCGAGGTCGGGCCCGCCCAAGGCCGCCAGGCCGGCCGGGCCGGCGCCGGACGCCCCGACCAGGGCCGGCTCCGGGTGGGCCTCGCGGGCGGCGCGGGCGGCCCGATTCCGGCGCGGGGTCTTCGCCGGGTCGATGCCGAGCGCGTCCACGACGTACCCGGTGACCAGCCCGACCGCGAAGAGCAACAGGTGGATCTTGAGCGCGAAGGCCGGGTTCCAGGCCAGCACCACCCAGGATGAGTCGCCCATGGTCGCGGCCAACGCGGCGACGACGGTGCCGAAGGAGACCTTGCCCCGCGCGTACAGCGGCATCAGGATGATCGCCCCGCCGCAGCCGGGGCTGACCCCGAGCAGCGCCCCGACCAGCGGGCCGAGGCGGGGACGGCTGGTCAGCCCGTCGGTGACCCGGTCGCCGTAGCGCCAGCGCAGCCAGCCGAAGAGCGCCACCATGACGGCGACGTAGACACCCACCTGCATGAACGCGTCGGCGAGCGGACGGAGCACGAGTTCGGTCACGCCACACCTCCTGGAATTGCGGGCGCCACGCGGCGCGACGGGATCAACTGAGCGGGCTCTCCACCGGATCGACGTCCAGCGCCGGGGTGCCGTACAGGCGGGGGTCGCCGGGCGGCAGGAGCGGCTCCGGCGCGTGCGCACGGGGGCTGCCGTCCGGGAAGGCCTCCGGCACCGGCATCTGCGCCAGGCCGTCCTCCCGGAGCTGCTCGATGGCCGCGAGCCACATGTTCTGGTGCATGGTGTCGCGGGCCAGCAGGAAGCGGAGCAGCTGCTTGACCCCGGGGTCGTCGGTCATCTGGAACAGCCGGGCGACCTGGAGCCGGCCCTGCGCCTCGGCCGTGACGTTGAGCTGGAAATCGGCCAGCAGGTTGCCGCCGGCGGTGACGTGCGCGCCGGTCCACGGCACGCCGGCGCTGTCCACCGGGAGCGCGGCACCGCCGCCGTGGACGAGGTGCGCCGGGTTGGCGCCCGCGTAGCCGGCCGTCGCCATCGGGTTGTCCTCGGCGGCCTGCTCCAGCTTCAGCGGAGCGTTCTCCAGCAGCCGGTTGATCATCGTAACGATCATCTCGACGTGGCCCAGCTCCTCGGTGCCGACGCCCAGCAGCAGGTCCCGGTACCGGCCCGGCAGCCGGCAGCTCCACCCCTGGTGGAGGTACTGGTTCGCGACGGTCATCTCGCCCCACTTGCCACCCAGGATCTCCTGCAGACGGCGGGCGAACGCGGCGTCCGGGCCGTCCGGCTTCGCCTCGAACTGCAGGTCCTTCAGGTGGCTGAACATCTACCCGGCCTCCTCGGCGCCGCCGACCGCTGGCACCGGGGAGTTCCCGCCCCGGTGGCCCGGGCGGGCCAACCGGCGACCCGCCCGGGTCAGCCGTGGCCGGCGTACGGCAGCAGCACCTCCAGCGCCACGCCGCGCGGGCGCAGCCGGTGCACGTGCACCGCACCACCGTCCGCGGTGACGAGCTGGCGGACGATCCAGAGCCCCAGGCCGGACATCCCGGCGGCGGGCACCGGCTGGCGCAGCGCGTCGAGCAGCGCGTCGTCCACCCGCCCCTCGTCGGTCACGAGCAGGCGCAGGCCCGGTCGGCGCACAGCCGCGTAGAGCCCGACCTGGCCGTCGACCGGCCCGTGCCGCAGCGCGTTCTCCATCAGGTTGACCAGCACCTGCCGGGTCCGGCGGGCGGGCACCGGGCAGTCGGCGGCCCGTCGCGTCGCCCGGGCCCGCCGCCGGTGGGCCGGCACCAGGGTGGCGACCTCCCGCAGGATGCCGGCCAGCGGCACCGCCGGCTCCGGCTGCGCCGTCAGGGCCAGCGCGCCCGTGCTCGCGGTGGCGTCCCGCAGCAGCGCCTGCAGGTGCACGGCCTGGTCCCGGGCGAGCCGGGTGATCGCCAGCCGGTCGGCGCCGGTGAGCACCCGCCCGTCGTCGGCGAGCGCCCGGGTCAGCGAGGTGAGCGTGCTGACCGGAGTGCGGAACTCGTGACAGAGCACCCGGAGCAGCAGTTCCGGGTCGCCGGCCGCTCGGAGGCCACCATCGCCCCGGTCCGGGCCGACCCGCCGGAAACCGCGCAGCAACCCCTGCAACCCGTGCCGTTCACGCATCCGCCCCGACTCCCCTCGTACCGGTGCATACCCGCATGATCGGTACCCACTCGGGAAGGGAGCAGACATGCGACCCCCGACCATCCGGCTCGTCGTCGTGGACGATCACCCCCTCTTCGCCCGGGGAATCGAGCTGCTGCTCCCGCCGAGCACCGACGGGCGGGCCGAGGTGGTGGGCTCGACCGGGGACGCCGCCGCGGCCGCTGCCCTGGTCAGCCGCTGCATGCCGGACCTGGCCCTGGTGGACCTGCACATGCCACCGCCGGGCGGCATCCGCGCGGTGGCCGCCATCCGGCGGACCACGCCCCGGGTACGGGTGGTGGCGATGTCCGGCGGGGACGACCCGGCGCCGGCGCTGGAGGCGCTGCGGGCCGGCGCCGAAGGGTTCCTGCCGAAGAGCAGTGAGCCGGAGGAGCTGCTGCCGCCACTGCTGGCGATCCTGGCGGGCTGGGCGGTGCTCCCGGCGCAGTTGCTGCGCGGGCTGCTCGGGCCGGCCCGGGGGGCCCGGGTCGATCTGGACGGCGAGGAACGGCACTTGCTCCGCCTGATCGCGGCCGGCCGGAACACGTTCGAGATTGCCGAGCAACTGCACGTCTCCGAGCGAACGGTGAAACGGATGACCGCCGCGCTACTGCGAAAACTGCGGGTCTCGAGCCGGGCCGAGGCCGCCGCCCTCGCAGGTCACGCCGGCCTGCTCGGTGAATGAACACATCGGCCGATTCCTGGATCGGCACGTTTTAGCCTGGCCCGAAAAGCGCGACTCGCCGAAATGAAAACTGCCATATTCTTGCGGTTTACCGGCATGGTGGGTCAAACTTTGACGACACCCCGGCCGTAGACAGGGAGTAATCGGCGATGGCGAGAAAAGTAATCACGGTGCTGACCGACGACCTCGATGGCGGAAAGGCCGACCGGACGGTCGAGTTCAGCCTCGACGGCGTCGGCTACACCATCGACGTCTCCGACGAGAACGCCGGCGTGCTGCGTAAGGCGCTCGACCCTTACATCAGCGCCGGGCGGCGGATCGGGCGCGGGCCGGTGGAGAGCCCCCGGAGCGCGCGGCGGACGACCCGGACCGGTGGTGCGGGAATGGATCGGGAGCAGAACCGTGCGATCCGGGAATGGGCCGTGACGAACGGCTACAAGATTTCCGAGCGGGGCCGGATTCCGGTCGAGGTCGTCGAGGCCTACAAGAACCGCTGATCCGGGCGACCCGGGCCCGACTCCGGGCCCGGCAACTCCGCCGCCACCGGCAGACATCGGCCGGTCCCACCGGGGCCGGCCGTACTCATGCTCGCGGGTCCGCCCGCGTCGCCGGCCGGACAGAACGACGGCCGGGCCGCGCCGGAGAGAGACCCCCGGCGCGGCCCGGCCGTTGCGGTACGACCCTCAGTTGACCTCGATGCGCACCGCGTCGAAGGCCGGCGTCTGGTTGGCCCGCTCCATCATCGGCAGGCGGTGCGACCCGTCACCGGCCCAGACCGCGCACTGCGCGACACCGGACTCCGGCAGGCCGGGGATCTGGATGGTCACCTCGTCCGGCTCCGCGCCACCCCGGCCGTCCTCGGTGGCCACGAAGAAGGCGGGCACCTCCTGCGGCTGCGGCGGAGCGTCCAGGCTGTCCAGCATCCGGCAGGCGGTGTGGAAGTGGCCGCGCACCAGGCCCTGCTCGTTGAGCAGGGAGCTCTCCACGTAGTAGCCACCCTGACCGGCGGCGAGGAAGCGGTCCCGGACCAGGTTGCGGGTGCTCACCCGCAGCGTGAAGGCCTGGTTGCGGCCGACCTCGTTCGGGAAGTCGGTGATCAGCAACGACGGGTTGTTCGCCGCCGCGCCGACCTCGCCGAACTCGGTGCTGACGCACCGGTTGCCGTTCTGGAACCCGTCGTGCGGCTGCAGCTGGCTGTCGTCGCAGTCGTTCGCCAGCACGCCGAGACCCGCGCCCGGTTCACCGTTGTTGCCGCCACCGTTGTTGCCGCCACCGTTGTTGCCGCCACCGGGGCTGCTGCTGGTGCTGGGGCTGCTACCGCCACCGGGGGTGCCGCCGCCACCGTTCTCCACCGGCTGGACCTGGCACTCGGCGAGCTGCGTCAGCCCCTGGGGGCGGGGGCCGAAACGGTCGATCGCGGTGGTGATCCGGGCCAGGGTGGCCCGGCGCTTGCTGGCCAGCGGCTGCAGGATCGCGCTGCGGACGAATGCCTCGCCCCGGCTGCCGTCGGCGGCGAGCCGGCGGTCGGCCTCGGCGATCTGGGCCTGCAACTGAGCGAGGTTGCGGTCGACCTCGGCCCGGGCCCGGTTCGGCACCTCCGGCAGCTCGCCCGCCACGTCCGGGCAGGCGATCGCCGAGCTCGGCGCACCGCTGCCACCACCGGTGCCCTGCTCGCACTCGGCGACCGACTGCTGCCCGTCGCCCCAGTGGTTGCGTACCCAGCGGCCGTCCTGCCAGGTGCGGCTGGTGGAGCCGCGCCCGCCCGGCGCGGTGGCCCCGGGACTCGGCTGCACGCAGGCCCCCGCCGCCGGCCGGGTGTTGCCGGACCGCCGGTCCTCGGCCGACGAGATCTGGGTCACGGCGACGATTCCGCCGAAGACCACGAGCGTGCCGACCACGGCCAGCAGACGCTTGCTCCGCGCGTTACCGGATGACCGGCGCGCCCGAGTGGACCTGCGCATCGAATTGTTCTCCTTCGCGATCCGGTAGTGGATCCGTGCCTTCGGCGGACCGGCGGAATTGAACGGGCGCGCCCGGCCGCAGTGACCGTCACGCACCGTGGCACGTCGATGACCGACGATGCCTCTATCCACACCGCCTCCCGCGTCCGGTGCCGCGGACGGGGAGGTCCTGTCCATTCCCGCTGGAGTACGGAACGGCCGCGCCGACGGTTCAACCGAGGTCGGAGAAAATTGCCGCCCGGTTCGCGGACGGCCGGAAAGGGCGGGTCAGTCGGCGCAGAGGTGGTCGAACGCGAAGCCGTCCACCAGTTCGTCGCGCCGCGCGCTCAGCCCGCGAATATCGGCATCCAGTGCCTCTCGGGGGGTGAGCGCCGCCTCGTCGGTGGCCAGGTCGCGCAGCCGCTCTCCCACGGCGACGGCGGCCAGATCCTCGGCGAGCCGTGCGGGGTCGATCCCGCAGGAGAACCGGTGCTCCCACACCGACACCCGCTCGACCAGGCATACGCCGGGCCGGGCCTCCACCCAGCTCCAGCCCTCCGCGGGCCCGTCGGCCCAGCGCACGTGCAGGCCGCGGACGATCGGGTCGAACAGCCGGCGGGCCACGTACGCCTCCACCGCGGCCGCGCGGGCGAGCGCCCCGAGGTCGTTGACGTGCCCGGTGCGCCCGTCGGGGAGCCGGCCGAGGATCTCGCGGAACCCCACCGGGGCGAGCTCGTCCGGGTCTCCGGTCGCGACGGGCCCGCCGGTCGCCTCGGCGTAGCCGCGAGCGTCGAGCACGTACTCCACGAGGCGACGGCCGTGGTCGGCGCCGCGCAGCGTCGGTGACTCGATCCGCAGCACCGGCAGGCCGGCGGCCGCGGTGACCGCGTTCTTCATCCGCTCGGCGCGCTGCGCGGCCGAGCCCGCCGGTGCGGCGGGGCCGATCTCCACCGCGACCACGGGAAGTCCGGAGTCCGCGGCGCAGACCACGAAGTCGAATCCCTCCCGGCCGGCCGCGCTCCACTGGTGTCCGGTGATGCCCGGCGGTCGCCCCTGCACCAGTTCGCTGATCCGGTGCCCGGCGTGGACCCGGTGCCCGGCGCGGGTGAGCACCGCCGCCCGCCCGCCCGCCGGGGGCAGCGCCCGCAGCAAGGACCCGTCGCCACTGCCGGTGCTCGTCATCCGCCTGATCCATCCGCCGATCGGTCGCCGGGGGCGAGTCTAGGGGGTGGATCATGGCCCTGGCCGCGCCGGGCCGTCCGCCGCCCGGCGCTCCGGTTCAGCGCCAGCGGCGCAGCGGTGTGACGGGGATCACAGCCCAGCCACGTTCCGGCACGGTCGGCAGCGTGTATCCACATCCGCGCCGGTAGCGGACCGGCCGGGAGGTGCCATGTCACGACAGCAGTTCGGCTTTCTCGCCGGCTTCCTGGTGGTGGCGGTCTGGGCCACGGCCGGGGTCTGGGTGGCCGCCGTCGCCGTGCTGGCCGGCCTCGTCGGCTGGCTCGTGGTCCGGGTGCTGGACGGGGATCTCGCGGTGACCGGGCTCGGCGACCGGACCCGCGCGCCCCGCCGACGGTGACCACCCGGACGGCGGCAGCGATGACCGACCACACCGGGCGCGGCCGTACCCGGGTCACCCCGGAGGCGGTCGCCCGGATCACCGCCCACGCCGCCCGGCGGGTGCCCGGGGTGTACGCGCTGGTCCCGGTGCCGGCCCGGCCGCACGGGGTGGCGGTCCGCCTGGACGACCACTCGACGAGCGTCGACGTCGAACTGGTCGCCTGGTACGGCCGCAGCGTGCTCGCGGTCGCCGACGCGGTGCGGGCGGCGGTGATCGACGGGGTGGAGGCGGCGACCGGGCTGGCCGTACGGGAGGTGACCGTCACCGTGGACGACGTGGTCGTGCCGGGCGCGGACACCACGGTGCGGACGTGATCCCCCGGTACGCCGGCGGGCCGGCCGGGGGCTGAGGTGCGTACCGCCAACCGGCTGGCCACCCTGCTGCTGGCCGCCGCCCTGCTGGTCGGCGGCGCGCTGGCCGCGGTGGAGGCGCTGCTGGCCGCGGCGGGGCGCCCCGCGCTGCTGGTCGAGCCGGCCGGCTGGTCCGCGACGCTGCGCACCACCCGGTGGGACGACCCGGCGGTACGCGGCCTCGCCGTGGCGGTCATCCTGCTCGGCCTGACCATCCTCGCCGCCGAACTGCGGCGCTGGTCGCCCAGCCGGCTGGACGCCGGGGACGGCTGGCACCTGCACCGCCGCTCGGTGGAGCGCCGGCTTACCGTCGCCGTCAGATCGGTGCCCGGCGTCCGGCGCGCCCGGGTGCGGATCCACCGGCGGGGCGCCGAGTGGCGACCGCGGGTGACGGCCACCGGCGATCCGGCGGCACGCGACGAGGTCGAGTTCGCCGTGCACCAGGAGCTGCACCGGCTGGCCGCGCCCCGGCCCGGCCGGATCGACGTTCGGCTGCTCGGCCACCGGCGGGCGGTATGACCAACGCCGGGCACCGGGTGCTCTGGACTGTCGTGGCGCTGCTGCTGGTCGCGGCCGGTGGCGCGGTGCTGGCGGTGAACCTCGGCCGGTGGCCCGGCGTCGATCCGGGCGGGATGCTCCTCGGCCCGGGGGTGCGCCGGGCCTGGCGGCTCGCGGTGCCCTGGGGCACCCTGGCGGCGGCGGTCGCCGGCCTGCTCGTCGCGCTGGCCGGGCAGCGGCTGCTGCACCGGGAGCTGCGCGCCGCCCGCGCCCCGGCGCGGCGCACGCTGGTCCATCCCGCCGGCCGACACGGGCGGACCCGGGTGGCCGCGCCGGCGCTGGCCCGGGCGCTGGAGCGGGACCTGACCGGCGATCCGCGGATCCGCCGGGCCCGGGTGGTGCTGACCGGCGACCCACCCCGGCCCGACCTGTGGATCCGGGTGGACATCGAGGCCGGTACCCGAACCGCCGGTCTGCGTGACCACGTGGGCACCGCCATCCGCCGCTACGTCGACACCGCCGGCTGCCGCCCCGCCCATCTCGACGTCACCGCCCGGATCGACAACGGCCGGGCATGATCGAGGCGGCCCGGATGCCGGGACCCGGGACACGTGGAGGTGGGACATGCGGGTGGTGTCGCTGGTGCCGTCGCTGACCGAGGCGGTGGCGGTGACGCTGCCGGGCGTGCTGGTCGGCGCCACCGACTGGTGCACCCACCCCGCCGACCTGGACGTGGCGCGCGTCGGCGGCAGCAAGTACCCCGACCTGGAGCGGGTGCTCGCGCTCCGACCGGACCTGGTGCTGCTCAACGTCGAGGAGAACCGCCGCGCGGACGCCGACGCGCTGGCCGCCGCCGGGGTGCCGGTCCGGGTGACCTATCCGCGTACGGTTCCGGAGGCGCTCACCGAGCTGGCCGACCTGCTCGGCACGCTCGGCGCGGCGCAGGAGCCGGCCTGGTTGCACGCCGCTCGCCGGGCCTGGGCCGACCCGCCCCGCCTGGACCCGGTACGCCGGGCGGTGGTGCCGGTCTGGCGCCGCCCGTGGGTGGTGCTCGGCTCCGACACCTTCGCCGGGGACGTGCTGCGTCGACTGGGGGTGGCGAACGTCTACGCCGAACACCCCGAGCGCTATCCCCGGCCGGACCTGGCCGAGCTGCGCGGGCAGGACGCGGACCTGGTGGTGCTGCCCGACGAGCCGTACCGGTTCACCGCCGCCGACGGCCCGGAGGCCTTTGCCGGCACGCCCTGCGCCCTGCTCTCCGGTCGGCACCTGACCTGGTACGGCCCGTCGCTCGCAGCGGCGCCGGCGGTGCTCGCCGGGCAACTGGCCCGGCCGGTGACCGGGCCCGGCCGGCCCGCTCGGTGAGCACCGTCGACGGAAACCGGGGCGGTCAGCCTCTCCCGTCGCCCGGCCGTTGGCGCGCCGACCCGGCGCGCGCCCGCCGGGCGGCCAGGATGCTCCAGCCGATCGACACCGTCAGGGTCACCAGCACCACCGCCAGGGTGAGCCAGAGCGGCAGCTTCCCCACCGGAGTCTCGGCCAGGATCAACTTCACTCCGGCGAACGCCAGCAGCGCGGCCAACCCGTACCGGAGGTAACCGAAGTGCCGTAGCAGCCCGGCCAGGCAGAAGTAGAGACTCCGCAGCCCCAGCACGGCGAAGGCGGTCGCGGTCCAGACCAGGAAGGTGTTGGTGGTGATGGCCAGGATCGCGGCCACCGAGTCGATCGCGAAGACCACGTCGGTGGCCTCGATCGCCACCAGCGCGACCAGCAGCAGGGTGGCCGCGCGGCGCCCGTCCGGGCGGACGGTGAACCGGTCGCCGTGGTACCGGGGGTCGGTCGGCACCAACCGGCGGAAGAGTCGCACCACGACGTTGCGTTCCGGATCCACGTCCGGCTCACCGCGTACGGCCAGCCGCCAGCCGGTCCAGATCAGGAAGCCGCCGAGCACCACGCCGGCCCAGGACAGCCGCTCCAGCAACTGGGCCCCGGCGAAGATGAAGACCAACCGGAACGCCAGCGCCCCGATCACCCCCCAGAACAGCACCTTGTGCTGGAGCCCGGCGGGTACCCGGAAGTAGCCGAAGAGCAGCGCGAAGACGAAGACGTTGTCCACCGACAGCGCCTTCTCCAGCAGGTAGCCGGAGAAGTACGCGGCCGCCGGCTCGCCGCCGCGCCACAGCCAGATGACCAGGCCGAAGAGGATCCCGGCGCCGATCCACACGCCGCTCCAGACCAGCGCCTCGCGCAGCTCGATGACGTGGTTGTCGCGGTGCAGGAGCACGTCCACCGCGAGCATGACGGCGATGACGACGGTGACCGCCGCCCAGGCCCACAGCGGCGCCGAGAACATCGCGTCACTCACCCGGCGCCCTCCGCATCGACCGCTTCACCGGGGCTCTGCGCCCGACGCTCGCCGCGTGACGACGGATCCGAGGCAGGGTCGGTTCCGAGCCTAGGCGAGCGGCAGGAGCGGCGAGCCCGCTCCGGCGAAGTCGACGGCCACCGGCACGGCCGGCGGGCGGGGTGTCGGCCGGGCGGCGGGGGTCCGCCCGGCCGACGCAGGGGAAGTCGGGGTCAGGCCACCGGGGTGATCCGGCCCTCCTCGACCAGGGCGGTGTCGTCCACGTCGAAGGCGATGGTGTTCGACACCCGCACCACGCCGCTCACCCGGGCGGCCAACCGGCCGGCGAGTCCGGCGACCGACCGCCGGTCCAGCCGACCGGCCAGGGTGACCTCGCCGGCGAGGACCTGGACGGTGACCAGGCCGTCCCGGACGGCGAGGATGCGGTGCAGCACCTCCCGCACCACGTCCTCGCGGATCTCGGCGTCCGTGCGCAGGTGCACCCGGAGCAGGTCGCCGCGCGCGCCGCGCCGCCGCCGGCCCTCGAAGATCCGCCGCTGCGCCGGCTCGCCGCTGTGCTCGATCTTGTGCAGCAGATCCGCCTCGGACACCACGCCGAGCACCCGCCGGAACCCGTCGGTCACCGGCAGCCCGCTGATGCCGCGCCGAATCAGCACGTCGACGATCTCCCGGTACGGGGTGCCCTCCCGCGCCGTCACGACGTCCCGCGTCATCACGTCGCCCACCTGCCAGGTCCTCATCACAACCTCCTCGTCCCTGTCCACCTACGACGCTATGGCGCGCTCGGGGCGCCGGTCAGGGCCACGCGGCCGGCCTGACCGGTCCGTCGGACCCGGCCGGGAAAGGGTCCAAGGTCCCGGTCCGGCAGGGCCCGGTCGGCCCTGCCGACGCACCCCGTGCGGGGCGTCCACTGGAGATGCCACCGGGAAGCGCGGTGCGAGGGACCAGAAGGGACGTGGAGACCATGACCGCGACGACTGAGCGGACCGCCGCCAGGACCACCGCTGCGGCGGCCGAGCCGACCCGGGAGCGGGCCGTCCGATACCTCCTCGCCGGGCTGCGCCTGGCGCTCGGCTGGGTGTTCCTCTGGGCCTTCCTGGACAAGCTGTTCGGGCTGGGTCTGGCGACCGAGGAGAAGGCCGACTGGATCAACGGGGGCAGCCCCACCAAGGGTTTCCTCACCTTCGGGGTGGCCGGCCCGTTCGAGGGCTTCTACCAGGGCATCGCCGGCGCGGCCTGGGCCGACTGGCTGTTCATGATCGGTCTGGCGGCCGTCGGCACCGCCCTGCTGCTCGGCATCGGCCTCCGGATCGCCGCGGTGGCCGGTGGGCTGCTGCTGGTGATGATGTGGACCGCCGTACTGCCTCCGGAGAACAACCCGTTCATGGACGACCACCTGATCTACGCCGCGGTGCTGGCCGTCCTCGCCCTGGTCGGCGCCGGCGACACCCTGGGCCGCGGCCGGGCCTGGGCGAAGCTCCCGGTGGTGCGGTGGTACCGCTGGCTGCGCTGACCGACCCCCGCGACCCCGCCGGCGGGCTTCACCTGAGGTGACGCCCGCCGGTGGCGTACGTCCGACACCGACGGGCGTGACCCCGGGTTGCCGCGCATCGGCCGGTCGCTATCCGGCAGGATCGTCCCTGACCGGACACATCACCCAGTACGGCAGGAGACTCCGGATGAACCAGGCAGCAGGCTCGGGCAAGCCCGAGGTCGCCCCGATCGAGGGTGCGCCGCCCGCGGACCTCGCGATCGAGGACCTCACCGTCGGCGAGGGCCCGGAGGCCCAGCCGGGGCAGCTCGCGACCGTGCACTACGTGGGCGTCGGGCACTCCAGCGGGCGCGAGTTCGACGCGTCCTGGAACCGGGGCGAGCCGTTCGAGTTCCCGCTCGGTGGTGGGCAGGTCATCGCCGGCTGGGACCGGGGCGTCGTCGGGATGCGGGTCGGCGGCCGGCGTCGGCTGGTCATCCCGCCGCACCTCGGCTACGGCGAGCGCGGCGCGGCGGGCGTCATCCAGCCGAACGAGACGCTGATCTTCGTGGTGGACCTGCTCGACGTGCGCTGACTTGAGGTGCGGGGCTGCCGACCGATGTCGGGGGCCCCGCGCTCAGGCCGCCAGCACCAGCGGCTGCGACGGCGTCGGCCGCCCGGCCGACTCGACCATCGGGATGACCCGGTGCAGACCGGTGACCCGCAGCACCCGGGTGACCACCGGATCCGGGTCGACCAGCACCAGCTCCCCGCCCTGGGCCCGGATCCGCAGGTGCGCGGCGAAGATCGCGCGCACCCCGGCGGCGGAGAGCAGCCGCACACCGGAGAGATCGAGCCGCAGCACCGGCCGGGCGGGCGCGGACCAGAGCGCCGAGCGGAGCACGCCGACGGTGGCGATGTCGACCTCACCGATCGCCCGCACGTCCACGCCGTGCTCAGCCACGCTGACCTGCACGTGGAACCGGTCGCTGCGCTCTCCCATGCCGTTGAATCTAGCCCCGACCTCTGACATTTCCGTCCCTCCCGAGAGTGAATCCGGGTACACCCAGGGTCGGACCCCGAGGGACCCCGACGCCGCCCGGGGGACGGAGATCCGGGGCCGGCTCCGGGCCGGACGCCCGGTGAGCGGCCAGGCCGCTGCCGGGGGTGGTGCCGGGTGGCCCGCGACGACACCGTGCCGCCAGCCCCGGCCGGTCGGGCGACCGGGCGGGCATCGGCGGTGGAGAATGGCCGCATGGTCATCCCCCGCCCCCGGCCGCCCCGGCTGATCCGGCCGGTACGTGAGCCGGCCACCGTGCCGCCCCCGCTGACCGGCCCGTGGGCCCCGACCGACCAGCGGCTCGACGCCGTCGAGCTGCTCCCGCTGCCCGACGGGGCGGTGGGCCCCGAGGACGTGGTCGTCGACCCGGCCGGGCGGGTGGTGAGCGGGGACGAGGACGGGCGGCTCTGGTGGTGGCCCGCCGACGCGCCCCCGGGCGCCCGGCCGCGCCTGCTGGCCGAGACCGGCGGGCGCCCACTCGGCATCGAGGTCGACCCGGCCGGCGGTGGGCTGGTGGTCTGTGACGCGTACCGGGGGCTGCTGCGGGTCGCCCCGGACGGAACGGTGCACGAGCTGACCGGGACGGCGCCGCCGGTGCACCTGGCCAACAACGCGGCGGTGGCCCGGGACGGCACCATCTTCTTCACCGACAGCTCCGACCGGTTCCCGGTCTCGCACTGGAAGCGGGACCTGCTGGAGCACCGCCCGAACGGGCGGGTGCTCGCCTACCGGCCCGGCGGTCGTGGACGGACCGAGGTGGTCGCGGAGGGGCTCTACTTCCCCAACGGCGTCGCACTGACCCCGGACGAGTCCGCGCTGATCCTGGTCGAGACGACCACCCACCGGCTGCTCCGGGTCGAGCTGCCCGGCGGCGCCGTACGGGTCCTGGCCGACCTGCCGGCCTACCCGGACAATCTCTCCGCGGTGGGCGACGGCACCTACTGGATCGCGCTGCCCAGCCCGCGGGTGCCGGTCGCCGAGCGGCTGCTGCCGCACCCCCGGCTGCGGCAGCTCGCCGCGCTGCTGCCGGACGCGATGCAGCCGCAGCCGCGCCGCTACGGGCTGGTCGCGCTGGTCGACGGCGCCGGCACGGTCCACCGCACGCTGCACGGCCCGGCCGGCGACTACTGGATGATCACCGGCGTACGCCAGCACGGTGACCAGCTCTGGCTGGGCAGCCTGATCGGGCCGGGAGTGGCCCGCGTCTCGCTGACCTGACCCGCCCCCGGTCGGCCGGCCCCGTCCCGGTCGGCGGCCCACGCTCCGGTCGGCGGCCCACGTCCCGCCTGGCGGCCCACCCCCCGCCTGGCGGCCCCGCTCCGGTCGGCGGCCCACGCCTCGGCGGGGTAAAGAGCGCCGGGCCGGCCCGCGGGGTGCGGGCCGGCCCGGTTGACAACGCGATGGTCAGCCGCCGCTGACCGACGGGTGCGGGGCCGGCGAGCCGCCGGCGACCGCGCCCGGGTGCGCCGGGCTGGCCGGCGCCGGGCCCAACCCGGCCGGCACCGGCAGGGCGCTGCCCTTCACGTACTCCCCCCAGCTGACGTTCCACGCGGTCCAGCCGTTGCCCTCGTTGAGCGGCACCTCGGTGCCCTTGATGGTGACGAGGTCACCGACCTGCGTGGTGTTCATCAGCCAGTCCGCCGCCTCGTTGGAGACGTTGGTGCAGCCGTGCGAGACGTTGGTGCTGCCCTGGTCCCCCACCGACCACGGCGCCGCGTGGATGAACTCGCCGCCCCAGGTGAGCCGCTGGGCGTCCTCGACGTCGACCACGTAGGGGTCGGCCGAGCCCCGGGTGTCGAAGGTCGTCATCTGGTGCTTCTCCATGATCACCATCTTGCCGCTGGAGGTCGGCGTGCTCGGCTTACCCATGCTGACCGGGATCTTCTTGACGAGCTTGCCGTCGCGCAGCACCGACATCTGCTTGGTGGCGTTGTCGATCTCCAGGGACACCTGACGGCCGATCTTGGAGGTGGCGGTCCGCTCCTCGTCGCCGACCCGGTCCTTGCCGATCGGCAGCCCGGCCAGACCGGCGCGGACACTGATGGTCGTCCCCGGTCGCCAGAAATCGGGTGCCCGGTAATAGACCTGACTGCCGTCCGCGACCCACGACCAGACGCCCGGCTGCGGCGGGTTCGTCTTCACGAACAACCGACGCTGCACATCCGCCCTGGCCTCTTTCGGAATGGGCGGGTCGAACGCCACCGTTACCGGCATGGCGGTGCCGTACGTCCGGTTGCCGGCGAAATAGAGCGTACTGGTGATCGCCGGCTTGGTGGATTTCGGCATGGTGGTGAAGGTGGTCTTCCGGGTGGTGCTCTTACCGGAGTCGCCGGTCGCGGTGACCTCGGCGGTGTAGGTCCGCTTCGGCTGCAACGGCGCGCTCGGCACCCAGCCGGATCCGTCCTCGCGGGGCTCCGCCTTGACCTCCTTGCCCTTGTCGTCGATGATCCGGACGGCGGTGACCCGACCGCCGGCGACCCGGGTGCCGACCTCGGCGCTGATCGGCACGTCCTTCGCCTGGTCGCCGGGAGTCACCGTGAGTTCCGGCGGTGCGGCCCGACCGCCGCCCGGCTTGTCATCCGCTTCGCGGCCGGCGGTGCAGCCGGCCAGGATCAGTGGAGCGGCCGCGACGGTTACCCCCAACAGCGTCAAACGCCGTCTCAACTTCATGATGCGTCCCCCCGTTTTCTGCTTCCCCTCCGCCACATTCTCTCCAGCCCTGCACGCATCCCCACGCAATTCACGAATAAAGGGCGAAGCAATTAGCGGTGCCATTTCGCCGAGCTGCGCCGAATGGTCGGCAAAAGTGAGGGCCGGCCGACATTGGGGCTCGGCGACCGGTAGCGCCAGCCCCCGACCCGGCGCGACACCGCCATCCGGTCCGCACCCACCCGCACCTCGCCGGGCGGGTTTCGGCCGTACCGCCCGGTGTGCCGGACCGCCGGTACCGCGCACCGAACGCCGGCGCCGGAGCGGGCGCGGCGCGCGCCTCGCCGGCCGTCGGACGAGGCAACGAGGCAACGAGGCAACGAGCGTCCCCGCGCCGACCAGTGCGGCGAGCACCCCTGGACCGACTTTTGTCTGCGGCAGCGAAAGTTCTGCTCCCCACAGCGAACCTTTGCCATCGACCGGTCACAAGGGTACGGTGACGAACCAGATAGAGAGTTGCCCATTGGTCGATTCGCTGTCCGCCCCACCGCCAGTGGCGCGCCCCGCCTGGGCCCGTCCCGCACCCGTACGCCGACCATGACCGTTGCGCCGGAGCCCCACTCCGGCCGGTCCGGCGTGCCTGGGCGCGGCAGCCGGTCGACCCGGAAACCGCCGGACCGCAACATCCGGCAGGGAGGGAACACCACCATGGACCAGAGCACAGGGCAGTCCGAGGCGCCCGAGTCGGTCAGCCGACGCGGGCTGCTCCGGGCCGCGACCGTCTCCGCGGCGGCCGTCGGAGCTGCCGGCCTGTTCGGCGCCGAGGCTGCTTCCGCCTCGTCGGGCGGCGGCAACGGCGGCGGCCGACGGCGGGTGCCGGTGGACCGGATCAGCATCCAGCTCTACACCCTTCGCGACCAGCTCGCCGCCGACCTGCCCGGCACGCTCGACGCGCTGCGGCGGATCGGATACCGCCGGGTCGAGCACGCCGGCTTCGTCGGCCGGACCGCGGCGCAGTTCCGGGCCGCACTCGACGACGCGGGCCTGCGGGCGACCTCCGGCCACACCGGTATCCCGCAGCCCTTCGACGCCGACACCTGGGAGCGCGCCCTCGCCGACGCCAACACCGTGGGCTGCCGCAAGATCGTGCACCCCTGGTTCGGTCTGGACTCGACCGGGCAGCCGATCCGCGACCCGCAGGTCTACCGGGCGCTCGCCCGCGACCTGAACCGGGCGGGCCGGATGGCCGAGCGGGCCGGGATGGACTTCGGCTACCACAACCACCAGCTCGAGTTCGTGCCGCTGACCGACGGGCAGACCGGCTTCGACATCCTCACCGGTGAGACCGACCCGCGGCTGGTCCACTTCGAGCTCGATCTGTTCTGGACCTGGCGCGGCGCCGCCGACCCGGTCGACATCATCCGCGCCCACCGGGGCCGGATCCGGCAGGTGCACGTCAAGGACATGGACACCAACGCCAGCTTCGCCGACCTCGGCGACGGCCTGATCGACTTCGGCCGGATCTTCGCGCACGAGCGGGAGGCCGGCATCGAGGAGTACATCGTGGAGCGCGACGACGCCGGCACCCCGCCGCGCACGCCCGCCGACGCCCTGGACACCGCCCGCGTCGGCTTCGACTACCTCGCGTCGCTCCGCTACTGACCCACAACCCCCGGGGGACACCTTGAGAAAGAGGACCGCGTTCCTGTCCGCGCTGGCGCTGGTCGGCGCCGGCCTCGTCGCGCCGGCCACGCCGGTCGCGGCGGCACCGGCCGCCGCGCCACCGGACTCCAGCTTCCAGAAGGTGACACTCAACGATTTTCCCGGCGAGCCGGTGAGTCTCGCCGTCCTGCCCGACCTGCGGGTGCTGCACACCGCGCGCACCGGCGAGGTCCGCATCCACGACCCGCGGACCGGCCTGAACACCCTCGCCGCCGACGTGCCGGTCTACGAGCACGACGAGGAGGGCCTGCAGGGCATCGCGATCGACCCCGACTTCGCCCGCAACAAGTGGGTCTACCTCTACTACTCCCCGC
Source organism: Micromonospora sp. NPDC048909 (assembly GCF_040649635.1). Taxonomy (NCBI): domain Bacteria; kingdom Bacillati; phylum Actinomycetota; class Actinomycetes; order Micromonosporales; family Micromonosporaceae; genus Micromonospora; species Micromonospora sp. NPDC048909. Next base: position 109,762 of record NZ_JBEZFU010000011.1, read on the forward strand.
CGATGGACACGCCGGTCGACGACCCGGCCACCCCGGACGTCAACGAGGGTGACGCGCCGCTGGTCGGCACGGCGGCCGACTGGGAACGGTTCCGCGGCGCGCTGCGGCTGTCCCGGTTCAAGCTGGAGGGGATGAAGCTCAACCTCGCCACCGAGCAGCAGATCATCGATGTGCCCGTCGACCGGGGCATCTGCTGCCACGTCGGCGGCCAGATCGAGTTCGACAGCAAGGGCAACCTCTACCTCTCCACCGGTGACGACACCAACCCGTTCTTCTCCGACGGCTACACGCCGATCGACGAGCGGGCCGACCGCAATCCTGCGTTCGACGCGCAGCGCACCTCGGCCAACACCAACGACCTGCGGGGCAAGCTGCTGCGGATCAAGGCGAAGCCGGGCGGTGGCTACACGGTGCCGGCGGGCAACCTGTTCAAGCCGGGCACCGCGAAGACCCGTCCGGAGATCTACGCCATGGGGCTGCGCAACCCGTTCCGGTTCGCCGTCGACCGCCGCACCGACGACGTCTACCTGGCCGACTACTCGCCCGACGCCGGGGCGTCGAACCCGGCCCGCGGGCCGGCGGGGCACGGCCGCTGGATGGTGGTCGACAAGCCCGCCAACTACGGCTGGCCGTACTGCGCGACGCCGACCCTGCCGTACATCGACTACGACTTCGCCACCGGCACGTCGGGCAAGCGCTTCAACTGCCGCCAGCCGGTCAACGAGTCGCCGCACAACACCGGCCTGCGCAAGCTGCCGCCGGTCGAGGCGCCGCAGGTGTGGTACCCGTCCGCCGCCTCCGGCGAATTCCCGCAGCTCGGCACCGGCGGGATCGGCCCGATGGGCGGTCCGGCGTACGACTACGACGGCCGCAACACCTCCCGGACCAAGTGGCCCGCCTACTACGACGGGGTGCCGCTGTTCTACGAGTGGACCCGGGACTACATCAAGGAGTTCCGCCTCGACGACCGCGGCGAGGTCCGCGACATCCGGCCGGTGGCACCGTCGCTGGTGGTGGACAACCCGATGGACCTGGAGTTCGGCCCGGACGGCGCGCTCTACGTGCTCGAGTACGGCGACGGCTACTTCGCCGAGAACCCGGACGCGCAGCTGTCCCGGATCGACTTCGTCCGGGGCAACCGGACCCCGATCCCGCAGATCAGCGCCGACCCGACCGCCGGTCAGGCGCCGCTGACCGTCCACTTCTCCAGCGCGGGGACCGTCGACCCGGACGGTGACCGGCTGCGCTACGCCTGGGACTTCAACGCCGACGGCTCGGTCGACTCGACCGAGGCGAACCCGACGTGGACCTACCAGGCCAACGGCTCCTACTCCCCGACCGTGAAGGTCACCGACAGCACGGGGCGCTCGGCCGCGGCCACCCTGCCGCTGCTGATCGGGCCGCGGGCGCCGATCGTGGAGTTCGTCACCCCGGTGGAGGGGCAGCCGTTCGAGTTCGGCCAGACCGTGGCGTTCGAGGTGCGGGTCACCGACGACCTGCCGGTGGACTGCACGCGGGTGAAGGTGACCTACATCCTCGGCCACGACGAGCACGGGCACCCGCTCTCGACGGCCTCCGGGTGCAGCGGCACCATCACCACGTTCGTCGACGGCGGCCACGGCGGCGCCGACAACCTGACCGGCGTCTTCGTGGCGGAGTACACCGACGCGCCGACCGAGCCGGGCGTGCCGCCGCAGACCGCCAGTGCCACGGTGGTGCTGGAGCCCACGGGCGGCAGCGCCAGCTGACCCGTCTCCGGTGGCGGCCCGGCACGTCCGGTCCGCCACCGGGGGCACGGCCTGCGGGGCGCGATACCTGAGAGCGTGATACCTCAGCGGCATATTGATGCCGCTGAGGTATCACGCTCTTCCGGGGTAGCGGACCGGCTCGTCCTGCCGGCCGCGACTGCGACGTGCGCGGGTGTCAGACCGCCGCGATCAGCAGTGCCGGTTGCTCGACGCAGTCGGCGACGTGCCGCAGGAAGCCGCCCGCCACGCCACCGTCGCAGACCCGGTGGTCGAAGGTGAGGCTGAGCTGGGCGACCTTGCGGACCGCGAGCTGCCCGTCGACCACCCACGGCTTGTCCACGATCCGGCCCACCCCGAGCAGCGCCGCCTCCGGGTGGTTGATGATCGGGGTGGAGCCGTCGACGCCGAACACGCCGTAGTTGTTCAGGGTGAACGTGCCCCCGGTGAGCCGCGCCGGCGGCAGCGTGCCGGCCCGCGCCGCGGCCGTGGTCGCGGCCAGTTCCGCGGCGAGTTCCGCGGTGGTGAGCCGCTGCGCGTCGCGCAGCACCGGCACGACCAGGCCGCGGTCGGTCTGCGCGGCGATGCCCAGGTGCACGCCGGTGGACTGGATGATCCGCTGCCCCTCGGTGTCCACCCGGGCGTTGAGCTGGGGATAGCGGCGCAACCCGGAGAGGCAGATCCGGGCGAGCAGGGCCAGGATGCTCACCGGCTGCTCCGGCCGCGCCGCGTTGATCGCGGCCCGGGTCTCCAGCAGGCCGGTGGCGTCCACGTCGACCCAGATGGTCACCTCGGGGATCTCCCGCCGGCTGCGGGAGAGCTTGTCGGCGATCGCCTTCCGGATGCCGGTCAGCGGGATGACCAGGTCGTCGGCGCCGGCCGGGGCGGACGCCGCCGGCTCCGGCCGGTCCGGCACCGCGGCCAACCGGCCCGGGGCGCCGGCGGCGACGGCGGCCTCCACGTCGGCCCGGCGGAGCACCCCGCCGGGGCCGCTGCCGGTCAGGGTGGCCAGGTCCAGGCCGTGCTCGCGGGCCAGTCGTCGGACGATCGGCGAGATGACCAGCGGCGCCGGGCCGTTGACGGCGGTGCCGGCCACCGGCGCGACCGCGGCGGGAACGGCGGGCGTCGGCGCGTCGGCCGGGTCGGGGGCGACCGCCAGCCGGGAGCGGCGTCGCCGCCGTCCCGGGCCGTGCCCGGTGCCGTACCCGATCAGCACGTTGCCCGAGCCGGCCCGCTCCTCCTCGCGGTAGGTGGCGTGCCCGGCGGGCTCCGGCGCGCCGCCGCCCGCGGGCGCGGCGTCGGCGTCCAGCGCCGCGACGGTGATCAGCGGCTGGCCGACCGGGCGGGCCTCACCGGCCGCGCCGTGCAGCGCCACCACCCGGCCGGCGTACGGGCAGGGCACGTCGACGACGGCCTTGGCGGTCTCCACCTCGACCACGCTCTGATCGACGGTCACGATGTCGCCGACCGCCACCCGCCACTCGACGATCTCCGCCTCGGTCAGCCCCTCACCGAGGTCGGGCAGGAGGAAAACATACTCGGTCATGCCGCGCTGCCCTGGGTCGCCGGGAGCCAGCGCGGGTCGGGCTGGTCGTCCCACTGGAGCCGGGCGACCGCGTCCAGCACCCGGTCCACGCCGGGCAGGTGGGTGTGCTCCAGCATCGGCGCCGGGTACGGGATGTCCAGACCGGCGACCCGCAGCACCGGGGCGTGCAGGGCGTGGAAGCAGCGCTCCTGCACCCGCGCGGCGATCTCGGCGCCGACGCCGGCGAAGCCCGGCGCCTCCTGGATGACCACGCAGCGGCCGGTGCGGCGCACCGAGGCGGTGACGGTGGCGTCGTCGAACGGCACGATGGTGCGCACGTCCACCACCTCGAGGTCCCAGCCCTCGCCCTTGGCGGCCTCGGCGGCCTCCATCGCCACCGGCACCGCCGGCCCGTACGCGATCAGGGTGGCGTCCCGGCCGGGCCGGCGGACGACCGCCTGGCCGAACGGCTCGGTGCGCGCGGGCAGCTCGGTGTCGGCGCCGGAGAAGTAGAGCTTCTTCGGCTCCATGAAGACCACCGGGTCCGGGTCCGCGATCGCCTCGCGCAGCAGCGAGTACGCGTCGGCGACGGTGGCCGGGGTGACCACCTTCAGCCCCGGGGTGTGCGCGTAGTAGGCCTCGCTGGAGTCGCAGTGGTGCTCGACGCCGCCGATGCCACCGGCGTACGGCACCCGGATCACGATCGGCACGCTGAGCGCGCCACGGGTCCGGTTGCGCAGCTTCGCCACGTGCGAGGCGATCTGCTCGAACGCCGGGTACGCGAACGCGTCGAACTGCATCTCGACCACCGGCCGCAGCCCGGACATGGCCAGCCCGACGGCGAAGCCGACGATGCCGGCCTCCGCGAGAGGGGTGTCGAAGCAGCGCTTGTCGCCGAACCGGGCCTGGAGCCCGTCGGTGATCCGGAAGACGCCGCCGAGCGCACCGACGTCCTCGCCGAAGACGAGCACCCGCTCGTCGTCGGCCATCGCGTCGGCCAGCGCCGCGTTGAGCGCCTTCGCCATGGTGGTGGCCATCAGGCGTTCCCCTCCTGCTCGGCCGCGGCCAGCTCGGCGCGGACCTGCTCGCGCTGCTCGACCAGCTGTGGGGTCGGCTCGGCGTAGACGTGGTCGAAGAGGCTGAGCGGGTCGACGGTGGGCTGGGCGTTCATCCGGACCCGCAGGTCGGCGGCGTACGCCTCGGCCTCCTCGGCGATCGCGGCGACGGCGTCGTCGTCGATCACCCCCTGATCGCGCAGGTACGTCTCCAGTCGGGCGATCGGATCCCGGTCGCGCCAGGCCTCGACCTCGGCGCCGTCGCGGTAGCGGGTCTGGTCGTCGGCGTTGGTGTGCGGTTCCATCCGGTAGGTGTGCGCCTCGACCAGGAACGGCCCGTTGCCGGCCCGGGCGTGCGCGACCGCGCGGGTGAGCACCGCGAGCACCGCCACCGGGTCGTTGCCGTCGACCTGCTCGCTGGGCACCCCGTAGCCGACGCCCTTGTACGCCAGCGACGGCGCGGCGGTCTGCCGGGACAGCGGGACGCTGATCGCGTACCGGTTGTTCTGGACGAAGAAGACCACCGGCGCCTTGAACACGGCGGCGAAGTTGATTCCCTCGTGGAAGTCACCCTCGCTGGTCGCGCCGTCGCCGATGAAGGCCAGCGCGACGGTGTCCCGCCCCTGGTGGGTCTCGCCGTAGGCCAGGCCGGCGGCGTGCACGCACTGGGTGGCCAGCGGCGTGCACTGCGGCGCGGTGTGCCGGGCCGCCGGGTCGTATCCGCAGTGCCAGTCGCCGCGCAGCAGGGTCAGCACCTCGACCGGGTCGATGCCCCGGGCGACCAGCGCCATCGACTCACGGTAGGTCGGGAAGACCCAGTCGCTGTCGCGCACGGCGAGCACCGCACCGACCTGGCAGGCCTCCTGCCCGCGGGAGGACGGGTAGACCGCGAGCCGGCCCTGCTTCGTCAGCGCCGTCGACTGGGTGTCGAAGCGGCGGCCGATCACCATTCGGCGGTACAGCTCGCGCAGCACGTCGGCCGGCGGCTGCGGATAGTCGGTGCGGGCGGGCAGCGGGGTGCCGGTCGGGTCGAGCAGGCGCACCGGTTCCGTGGCCGGCAGCAGCGAGCGCGCCGGATCGGTCGGGGTGGCCGGCCTTCGGGTGCGCGGGGATGCCCTGCGGACCGCCTGGGGTGTGGTCGTCACGGCGGGGACCTCCTGGACGTGTGGTGGGCCTATGCTCCTGCTGTCGGATGATTGACTCAAGATCCACCGCAAACGCGGGACGGATGGCAGGCAGGAGGCGGTTCGGTGAGCCAGGAGACCGGGCCGGAGGCGACGCCGGCGGCAGCGCCGGGACGATCGGCCCGGGTGCTGGACGAGGTGGACCGGCGGATCCTCGACGAGCTGGTCCGGGACGGTCGCACCTCGGTGCGCACCCTGGCCGAGCGCATCCACATCTCCCGCACCAACGCGTACGCCCGGTTGGAGCGGCTGCTGCGCGACGGCGTGATCACCGGCTTCCGGGCCCAGGTCGCGCCGGAACCGGCCGGGCTGGGCACGTCGGCGTACATCGCGCTGACGATCGAGCAGAACACCTGGCGGGAGGTCTCCGCGCAGCTGGCCCAGGTGCGCTACATCGAGCACGCCGCGCTGCTCGGCGGCGACCACGACGTGCTGGCGCTGGTCCGGGCGCCGGACAACGCGGCGCTGCGCGACGTGGTGCTCGGCCGGGTCCAGGGCATCCCGGGTGTGCTCTCCACCCGCACCTGGCTGGTCTTCGAGGAGTTCGACGGGGCGCGCAGCCCCTGGCCGTGACACCGCCGGGCGCTCACCGCTCGGGCGGCGCCTCCAGCCCTTCCCGGTCAGCCAGCTCCAGCAACGGCTCCAACGAGAAGCGCCGCTCGTCCAGGCCGGCGTGCGGGTCGCCGCGTGCGGCGAACCGGGCCGGCAGCGAGACCACGTCGAAGTCCTCCGGCCGAGCGTCGTCCAGCTCGGCCCAGTCCAGCGGCGCGGAGACCAGCGCCCGGGAAGTCGGCCGGATGGAGTAGGCCGAGGCCATGGTGTGGTCGCGGGACATCTGGTTGTAGTCCACGAAGACCGGCCGGTCCCGCTGCTCCCGCCACCAGGTCGTGGTGACCAGCTCGGGCAGCCGCCGTTGCATCTCGCGGCCCAGCGCGAGCACGGCCCGCCGGCAGTCGCCGAAGCCCCACCTCGGCTCGATGGAGAGGTAGATGTGCAGCCCTCGCCCACCGGTGGTCTTCGGGTAACCGGTCAGGCCCAGCTCGGCGAGGAACGCGCGCACCTCCCGGGCCACCGGCACCACCTGCTCGAAGCCGACGCCCGGCATCGGGTCCAGGTCGATCCGGAGCTGGTCGGGGCGCTCCACGTCGCTCGCGGAGACCGGCCACGGGTGGAAGCGCAGCGTGCCGAGGTTGGCCGCCCAGATCACCACGGCCAGCTCGCTCGGCGCCACCTCGTCGGCGGTGCGGCCGCTGGGGAAGGTGATGTGTGCGGTGCGCACCCACTCGGGCGCGCCCGCGGGCAGCCGCTTCTGGTAGAAGGCGTCGCCGCGGTTGTCCTGCCGGGTGCCGATCTTCGCGCCCTCGAACACCCCGCGCGGCCAGCGCTCCAGCATGGTCGGCCGGTCCCGCAGGGCGCGCAGGATGCCGTCACCCACCGCCAGGAAATAACGGACGACGTCGAGCTTGGTCAGCCCGCGCTCGGGAAAGTAGGGCTTGTCCGGGCTGGAGACCCGGACGACCCGTTCCCCGACCTGGATCTCCTCGCCCGCCGTCGCCACGCCTCACACCGTAGCCGCCGCTGACCTCCGGCGCGGTCAACCGGGACGGCCGCAGTGTGTCCGGCGACCGCCCGGGCCGGGGACGCCGGCCGGGGCGAGCCAGCCGCCCGCCCGGCCGTCGCCCGCGCGCCTCAGCGCTGTTCCTGCTGCATCCGGGCCATGAGCATCTGCTTGCCCTGGTCACCGGCCTTCCGGTTGTTCTCCTGGATCGCCCGGAACCAGTTCACGAGTTCGGTGTCGCCACGCTGCTCGGCGTCGGCGATGTACGTCTCCATCCGGTAGACGTGCTCCAACGACATCTGCAACGTCCGGATGAGGTCGTAGTTCTTGTCCTTCACCGGGCTCTTCTGTTCCTTGGTCATGGTCGCCACGGCGTACCTCCCCTGTCGGCTCTCGTGGACCCGGCGCTTACCCGAGCCGCCCGGGTTCACGCTCGCCGCGCGCCGCCGGCCGCGCCGCGCCGGGTTAGCCCGGGGCGACCGTCGGGTACCGGGTGCCGCATGGCGGAACTGGCAGCGCTCTGGATCGTCCGGCACGGGGAGAGCACGGCGAACGTCGCCGCGACGCGGGCCGAGTCCAGCGGCGCGGAACTGATCGGTGTGACCCCCCGGGACGCCGACGTGCCGCTCTCGGAGACCGGGGAGGAGCAGGCCCGGGCCACCGGACGGTGGCTCGCCGGGCTGCCGCCGGAGCGACGTCCGGACGTGGCGGTGGTCTCGCCGTACCTGCGGGCGGTGCGCACCGCCGAGCTGGCGCTGGCCGGCACCGAGGTGCCGTACAGCCGCGACGAGCGGCTGCGCGATCGGGAGCTGGGCATCCTCGACGGCCTCACCCCGCACGGTGTGGTCGCCCGCTTTCCGGACGAGGCGGAGCGACGCAACCGGCTGGGCAAGTTCTACTACCGGCCACCCGGTGGGGAGTCCTGGACGGACGTGGCGCTGCGCCTGCGCGCGCTCCTCGGTGACCTGCGCCGCGACCACGAGGGCCAGCGGGTGCTGCTGTTCGGCCACGACGCGCTGGTCTTCCTGGTCCGTTACCTGGTGGAGGGGCTGACCGAGGAGGAGCTGATGGCGCTGACCCGGCAGTACGTGATCGCGAACTGTTCGGTCACCGGCTGGTCCGCGGACGACTCCGGCCGGTTGACGTTGGACGATTTCAACGACGTCGGCCACCTGCGGCGCCAGGGTGCCCGGCCGACCAGGGAGGACGAGGTCCATGCCGAACCGGTCTGACCCGCTGGTGATCACGCCGGCGCTGCTGCGCGACTGGGCGTTGCCCGTACCGTCCGGGGGCAAGGAGGCCCGGGGCACGGTGCTGGTGGTCGGTGGGTCCCGGTTCACTCCCGGCGCGGTCCTGCTGGCCGGCGTCGCCGCGCTGCGGGCCGGCGCCGGCGTGCTGCAACTGGCCGCCGCCGAGTCGACCGCCGCCTCGCTCAGCATCCAGGTGCCCGAGGCGCTCGTGGTGGGGCTGCCCGAGACCAGCGGCGGCGCGCTGGCCGGACGGCCGGACGACCAGCTCACCGAGCTGGTCGCGGCGGCGGACGTGGTGGCCGTCGGCCCGGGGCTGCGGGGTATCGAGGAGACCCGCCAGCTGCTGCACGTCGTGCTCGACGCGGCCGGGCCGCGGACCCCGCTGGTGCTCGACGCGTACGCCCTGGGCGCGCTGAGCCACTCACCGGAGCTGCTGGTCGGCTCCGGCCGGCCGGTGGTGCTCACCCCCAACATCACCGAGGCCCAGCACCTGCTCGACCGGGAGCCGGGCGACGACCTGGACGCCGAGGCGGCCGAGCTGGCCGCACGGTACGACGCGGTGGTCTCCCTCTACGGGCACATCGCCACGCCGGACGGGCGAAGCTGGCGGGAGGAGAGCGGCGACGCCGGGCTGGGCACCTCCGGCAGCGGCGACGTGCGCTCCGGGCTGCTCGCCGGGCTGCTCTCGCGCGGCGCCGATCCGGCGCAGGCCGCCTGCTGGGCGGCGTTCGCCCACGCGGTCAGCGGTCAACGTCTCGTCCCGCAGTACGGCCGGATCGGGTTCCTGGCCCGGGAGCTGCTCGACGAGATCCCGCACACCATCGCCACCGTCTGACGCCATTTGTCCTGCGGGCGCAGGTGTGTGTAACGCCACACTGATTCTCCGACGCTGTTGCACCGGAGGCGGCATACCGTCCGCCTCCCGCCGGTGCCGCACCGCTGGGGCGCGGCACCGGCGGCGAACGGCCCCTGGGAGTCTGTGTGAAGTTGATCCGTCGCAAGACACTCGCCGCCGCGTCCGCGCTGACGCTCGGCATCGGTCTCGCCGTGACCGCGGGGGTGGCGCCGGCGGCGTCGGCCGCCGGCGCGGAGAACACCTTCCTGGTCCTCGCGCCGCAGGGCGCCGGGACGGACCGGGCGGTGGCTCGGGTGGCCGCCGCCGAGGGCACCGTGGTGGCCAGCTACGACCAGATCGGCGTGCTCGTCGTCCGCTCGACGAACCCCGCCTTCGCCACCGCGGTGGCCGGCGCCGGAATCGAGTCGGTCGCCGCCACCACCGGTCTGGGCACCGCCCTCGACGAGGGCGAGACCGTGCAGGTCGCCGCACCCGACGCCCCGAACGTCACCGCGGACCCGACCAAGGAACCCCTCTTCGGCCAGCAGTGGGACATGCCGATGATCGGTGTCCCGCAGGCGCACGCCATCAACGCCGGCAGCCCCGACGTGCTGGTGGGCGTGCTGGACAGCGGCATCTCCAGCAGCCACCCCGACCTCGCGAGCCAGATCGCCAAGGACAAGAGCACGTCCTGCGTCGGCGGGGTCGCCGACACCACCGAGGCGGCCTGGAACCCGACCACCTCCGACCACGGCACCCACGTGGCCGGCACCATCGCCGCCGCCGTGAACGGCGTCGGCGTGACCGGCGTCGCTCCGGGCGTCAAGGTGGCCGCCGTCAAGGTGGTCAACGACGACGGCTACATCTTCCCGGAGGCGGCGGTCTGCGGCTTCGTCTGGGCCGCCGAGCACGGCATGCAGGTGACGAACAACAGCTACTTCATCGACCCGTGGGAGTTCAACTGCCGCAACGACGCGCGTCAGCGCCCGGTGTGGCAGGCCGTGCAGCGGGCCATCCGCTACTCGCAGAGCAAGGGCGTGCTGAACATCGCGTCCGCCGGCAACTCCAACGTCGACCTGGCCCACAAGTTCGTCGACGCGGGCAGCCCGAACAACGGCACCCCCGAGGTTCGGGAGATCAACAACGCCTGCGTCGACCTGCCGGCCGAGTCGCCGGGCGTGCTGACCGTCTCGGCGGTCGCACCGACCGGGAAGAAGAGCTACTACTCCTCCTACGGCCTCGGCGTCGTGGACGTCACCGCTCCCGGTGGTGACAGCCGCTTCCGTACCGGGGGCGTCAGCCCGACCACGACCGACCAGATCCTGTCGACCACCTTCAACACGGCGACGCGGACCAACGGCTGGGGTTGGAAGCAGGGCACCTCGATGGCCAGCCCGCACGCCACCGGCGTCGCGGCCCTGGCCCTGTCGGCCCACCCGGGCATGACGCCGGGTCAGCTGGCGTCCTTCCTCGAGCGGACGGCGGAGGCGCTGCCGTGCGAGGAGGGCGTCTGGGAGCCGCGGCCCGGCTTCCCGGCCACCTGCACCGGGGGCAAGCGCAACTCGTTCTACGGCGCGGGCATGGTCAGCGCGTACAACGTGGTGAAGTGACCACATCGCACGGATGACGGTGGGGGCCCGGCGCGCGGGCGCCGGGCCCCCACCCCGTTCGAGGGACGGTTGTTTCCGCAGTTCAGTGCCGGGGTACCGGACGATCACCTGACACAGTCGAGGAGGTCCGCCGGTGTCCACTGATGCCATCGTCCTGCTGAAAGAGGACCACAAGGAGATGCGCCGCCTGTTCAAGGCCTTCCAGGATGCCGAGGAGGGCCCGGCGAGCCAGCGGGGCAAGCTGGTGGGGCAGATCGTGGAGGCGCTCACGGTGCACACCTACCTGGAGAACGAGGTGATGTACCCGGAGGTCCGCAAGCTCCTGCCCGACCTGGAGGACGACATCCTCGAGTCGTACGAGGAGCACCACGTGGCGGACGTGCTCTGCGCCGAGCTGCACGCCATGACGGCGGAGGACGAGCACTTCAACGCCAAGACCACGGTGCTGATCGAGAACGTCCTGCACCACGTCGAGGAGGAGGAGCAGGAGTGGTTCCCCAAGGTGCGTGAGGCGCTCGGCCGCAAGCAGCTCCAGGAGATCGGCGAGCGGATGATCGCGCTGCGGGCCGACGCGCCGCGCAAGCCGACCGACCCGAAGGCGATCAAGAAGGCGGTGGACGCGGTCACCGCCTGAGCGGCTTCGACGACGTGGACGGGCCCGGCATCGCCGGGCCCGTCACTCGTGTGCCGGAGGTTCAGTCGGCGGAGCCGGGTTCGGCCATCTTCCGGTGCTGCTCGGACTTGAGCCTGTCCGGAACGATCTTGCCGACCGCGGTCTGCACCTTGTTCGTCAGCGAGCCGGCGGTCACCGTCTGATCGCCCTTCATCAACGCCGTGAAGCCCTGCTCGGCCACCGTCCGCGGGTCGTCCTTGCGGCCGGCGCCGACCCGGGTGTCCTGCATCCGGGCCCGATCGAAGAACTCGGTGTCGGTCGGGCCGGGCATCAGGGAGGTCACCGTGACCCCGGTCTCCTTCAGCTCGTTGCGCAGCGCCTCGGCGGTGCCCCGCCAAGGTGCGCCCAACCACCCGGGCCGCGACCGACTCGCGGCCGAGGTCGGCCTGGCCGGCCCCGGCCGACCCGGTAGGATCGGCGCGGGCCGTGACTGGCGCGTGGGGATGGGGAACCATCGGGGAGCGGCCCCGTCATGAGGACGCATGCCGAGCGCCTGGGCCTTCCGTACGCCAGTTGGAGGTTCCATGCCGTCGCCGAACGCCGAATCCACCGCCTTCCGCAGCGCGCTCGAGGTGATCCGTGCCGTCGAGCCCCGGGTGGCCGACGCGATCACCGCCGAGCTGGGTGACCAGCGCGAGTCGCTGAAGCTGATCGCCAGCGAGAACTACGCCTCCCCGGCCACCCTGCTGGCCATGGGCAACTGGTTCAGCGACAAGTACGCCGAGGGCACCGTGGGCCGCCGCTTCTACGCCGGCTGCCAGAACGTCGACACGGTCGAGGCGCTCGCCGCCGAGCACGCCCGGGAGCTGTTCGGCGCCGCGCACGCGTACGTGCAGCCGCACTCCGGCATCGACGCCAACCTGGTCGCGTTCTGGGCCGTGCTGGCCGACCGGGTGGAGTCTCCGGCGCTGAAGAAGGCCCAGGTCCGCCAGGTCAACGACCTCACCGAGGCGGACTGGTTCGCGCTGCGCCGGGAGCTGGGCAACCAGCGGATGCTCGGCATGTCGCTCGACGCCGGCGGGCACCTCACCCACGGTTTCCGGCCGAACATCTCCGGCAAGATGTTCGACCAGCGCAGCTACGGCACCGACCCGGCGACCGGTCTCATCGACTACGACAAGGTCGCGGAGATCGCCCGGGAGTTCAAGCCGCTGATCCTGGTCGGCGGCTACTCGGCCTACCCCCGGAAGGTCAACTTCCGGATCCTTCGGGAGATCGCCGACTCGGTGGGCGCCACCTTCATGGTGGACATGGCGCACTTCGCCGGGCTGGTCGCCGGCAAGGTCTTCACCGGCGACTTCGACCCGGTGCCGCACGCGCACATCGTCACCACCACCACGCACAAGTCGCTGCGCGGCCCGCGCGGCGGCATGGTGCTCTGCCAGCCCGAGCTGGCCGACCAGGTCGACCGGGGCTGCCCGATGGTGCTCGGCGGCCCGCTGCCGCACGTGATGGCCGCGAAGGCCGTCGCGCTCGCCGAGGCCCGCCGCCCGGACTTCGCCGACTACGCCCAGCGGATCGTGGCGAACGCCCAGGCGCTCGCCGAGGGGCTGCTGAGCCGCGGCGCCAACCTGGTCACCGGCGGCACCGACAACCACCTGGCGATCATCGACGTCACCTCGTACGAGCTGACCGGCCGGCAGGCGGAGCAGGCGCTGCTCGACGCGGGCATCGTCACCAACCGCAACTCGGTGCCGCACGACCCGAACGGCGCCTGGTACACCTCCGGCATCCGGATCGGCACCCCCGCGCTGACCACCCGGGGGCTCGGCGCCGCCGAGATGGACCAGACCGCCGAGCTGATCCACACCGTGCTCAGCCAGACGAAGCCCGGCGCCAACGCCGACGGCACCGCGTCGAAGGCCAAGTACGTGCTCGACCCGGCAATCGCCGACAAGATCAGCCGCCAGGCCAGCGAACTCCTGACCGGCTTCCCCCTCTACCCCACCGTCGACCTCACCTGACCCACCCCGCCCCGCTTGTTGATCATGCAGTTGTGGTGCCCGGACGGTCCCGCTTCGCGGAGTGCGTCCACCACCACAACTGCGTGATCGCCGGGCGCCACGGGGGCCGATCAGGGGGTTAGGGCACGGTTGCGGAGGGCGCGCAGCGTGCGATACACCACCCGCGGCGCAGCAGAATCCCGACGGCGAGGCACGAACCACACCCAACACCACCAGTACGACAACTTCCCCGCCACTCATCAACCCGGCGAACGTTAATGGTCCCCGCACTAGCAACACGGCGGGATGAACGGCAGCCGACCGGTGGTGAGCCGCAGGTTTACCGAAGTTGGGCGGCTGAGCGGACGGCTCAGGCGATCGGGCGCTTCAGGTGGTAGCGGTGCACCTCGGTGCTGCCCTGCACGTTGTTGACGTCCTCGGCGGCGGAGACCAGTTCCCAGCCGTCCCGGCCGACCCGGTTGAGGTGCGCGATCGCGGTGTCGCCGTACGCCGTGATGTCCTTACGGGACCCGTCGGGGGCGTACCAGACGAACGAGACGTGGAAATTTCGACCCTGCCCCTGATAGCGGCGGACCAGCAAGGCGTACTCCCAGGCAACCATGGGCCCCATTATGACCGTCCATCCAGGACGCCGAAACGGCGGCGGTCGCGCTTTGCCACCCGGTGAACGCGATGTGTCAACCCGTCGTGACGGCGACCGGTCCGGTCAGCCCGACGCGACGGTACGCAACTGTCGGGCGGCCGCGGGATCGGGACAGCCGGCCAGGGCCAGCGCGTCGCGCAGCTCGGTGGCGAGCAGGTCCAGCGCGGTTTCGGCGGCGGGCCGACCGCCGGCGGCGAGCGCCCAGAGCAGCGGCCGGCCGACCAGCACGCCCGCGGCGCCGAGCGCCAGCGCCCGCAGCACGTCGGTGCCGCCACGCACACCGCTGTCCAGCAGCACCTCGCACCGGTCGCCGACCGCGTCGACGACCTCGGGCAGCATGGTGACGCTGGCCGGCGCGCCGTCGAGCTGACGGCCGCCGTGGTTGGAGACCACCACCGCGTCCGCGCCGACCCGTACGGCGTCGAGCGCGTCCCGCGGGTCGAGCACGCCCTTCACCACCAGCGGCAGGTCGAACCGCTCCCGCAGCCAGGCCAGGTCGGCCCAACCCAGCGCCGGGGCGAAGGCCGCACCGGAGCGCGCTCGCAGCTGGGACACCCCGGGGGTGCCGCCGTGCGCCAGGTCGTCCCGCCCGTTGGGCAGGTTCGCGGCGGCCACCTGCGCCGGGAGCCGGAACGCGTTGCGCAGGTCTCGCATGCGCCGGCCCAGCACCGGCACGTCCACGGTCACCACCAACGCCCGGCAGCCGGCGTCCCGCACCCGGGCCAGCAGGTCCAGCACGAGCCCCTTGTCCCGCAGCCAGTAGAGCTGGAACCAGACCGGCGCGCCGGTCGCCGCCACCTCCTCGATCGGGGTGCTGCCCAGCGTGCTGGCCAGGTACGGCACGCCCGCCACGCCGGCCGCCGCGGCCAGCGCCAGCTCCCCGTCGGGATGCACCAGCCGCTGGTAGGCCATCGGCGCCACCCCCACCGGCATCGCGTACCGGTGGCCGAGCAGCCGGGCGGTCAGGTCCGGAACCTCCACCCCGCGCAGCACCCGGGGCAGCACCGCGACCCGGTCCAGGGCGGCGCGGTTGGCGCCCAGGGTGACCTCGGCGCCGCTGCCACCGTCGATGTAGTCCCAGACGTCCGGCGGGAGCACCGCCCGGGCCCGCTCGGCGTAGTCGGCCAGGCAGGCCGGCGGCGCGTCGGCCGGCAGGTCGGTCACGTTCGGTTCAGCCCGGTGCTCGACGTCCACACCCGCCATCCTCCCCACGCCGCCCCACCACGGGCAACGTCCCGCGGTCGCGGTGCCGCGGCCGGTGGGGCGGGCGGAAACGGGTTGCGTGGACGGGGCCGGCCGACCAGCCTCGGACGGATGGACCAGGACCGGACGGCACCGCCCACTCGGGTCGCGCTGCGCGACCGCATCGACGTGTCGCTGGTACGCCGGCTCGTCGCCGCGCAGTTTCCCCGCTGGGCCGACCTGCCGGTGCGCCCGCTCGAGGAGGGCGGCTGGGACAACCGCACCTTCCACCTGGGTGACGCGATGACCGTGCGGCTGCCCAGCGACGAGGGGTACGCGCTCCAGGTGGTCAAGGAGCAGCGGTGGCTGCCGCTGCTCGCGCCGCAACTGCCGCTCGACGTGCCCACCCCCCTGGCTCAGGGCGAGCCTGCTGCGGACTACCCCTACCCGTGGTCGGTCTACCGATGGATCGACGGGCGCACCGCCCGGCGGGACCGGATCGCCGACCTGACCGAGTTCGCCACCACCCTGGCCGGCTTCCTCGCCGCGCTCCAGCGGGTCGACGCGAGCGGCGGGCCGGTGGCCGGCGCGCACAGCGCCTGGCGGGGCGCCCCGCTGAGCACGTACGACGAGGACACCCGGCGGGCGATCGACCGGCTGGGTGGGCGGATCCCGGTCGACACGGCCAACGCGATCTGGGCCGACGCCCTCGACGCGACCTGGGCCGGGCCGCCGGTCTGGTTCCACGGCGACGTCGCGTACGGCAACCTGCTGGTGCGCGACGGGCGACTCGCCTCGGTGATCGACTTCGGCTGCTGCGGGGTCGGCGACCCCGCCTGCGACGTGGTCATCTCCTGGACGCTGCTGGACGAGGAGAGCCGGGCGGTGTTCCGGGACGCGCTCGCCGTCGACCCGGCGACCTGGGCGCGCGGTCGCGGTTGGGCGCTGTGGAAGGCGCTGATCAACCTGGACAACGCGGACCCGGCACGGACGGCCGAGGCGCGGCACGCGCTGGGCCAGGTGCTGGCCGAGTGGGCGTCGTCCCGCTGACGCCCCGAGGCCGTACCCTGGGGCGATGGCCAGCTGGGAGGACGTGCGACGAATCGCCGCGACGCTGCCGGAGACCACCGAGCACGGGTCGTACGACGGGCTGCCGGCCTGGCGGGTGCGGGGCAAGCCGTTCGTCTGGGAGCGCCCGCTACGCAAGGCCGACCTGGCCGCCCTCGGTGACGCCGCCCCGGACGGGCCGATCCTCGGCGCCCGGGTGCCCGATGTGGGCGCCAAGGAGGCGCTGCTCGCCGACGACCCCGAGGTCTACTTCACCACCCCGCACTTCGACGGCTATCCGGCGGTGCTGGTCCGGCTGGAGCGCATCGAGCTGACCGAGCTGACCGAGCTGATGGTCGAGGCCTGGTACGACCGCGCACCGAAACGGCTCGCCACGTCGTACCGGGCGCAGGGCACGGCGCAGGCGGACTGACCGGGCCCGGCCGGAGAGTAAGCGGTTCCCGGATGTTCGCCGGCCGTTCTCCGCGGGGCCGCCCGGGCGTACGGTCCCGCGCCGTAGCGTGGTCGACCGGACCGGACGCCCCAGGAGGCCGCCGCGCATGACCTTGTCACCGATCGGCCGCAGCACCGACGTCCAGGTCACGGCGGTGCGCCGGATCGGCGACAGCGCGCCGCACAGCGCCTTCACCGACCTGGTCCGGCATGACGGCGGGTGGTTCTGCGCGTTCCGCGAGGGCAGCACACACGTCTCCGGTGACGGGGTGATCCGGGTGCTCAGCTCCCCGGACGGCCGCTCCTGGAGCTCCGCGACGGTACTGCGCCGCGACGACACCGACCTGCGCGACCCGCGCTTCGTGTCGCGCCCCGACGGTCGGCTGCAACTGCTCGCCGCCGCCGTGACCGGCGAGGCCACCAAGAAGTTCCGGACCGTCGCCTGGGTCTCCCGGGACGGGCGCCGCTGGGGCGATCCGACGCCGATCGGTGAGCCGGACGTCTGGGTGTGGCGCGCGGCCTGGCACGACGGCGCCATGTACGGCGTCGGCTACGCCACCCGGGAGCCGCGCTTCGTCCGGCTCTACCGCAGCGGCGACGGCCTCGACCTGCACCCGGTGGCGCCGACCCTGTTCGCCGGCGGCTACCCGAACGAGTCGGGACTGGTCTTCGACCCGGACGGCACCGCCACCTGCCTGCTGCGCCGGGACCGGGAGACGGCCACCGCCCAGCTCGGCCGGGCCCGGCCCCCGTACCGCGACTGGGAGTGGACCGACCTGGGCGTCCAGGTGGGCGGGCCGACCCTGCTCCGACTGCCGGACGGCCGGCTGCTCGCCGGGGTACGACTGCTCGACGACCCGGTACGCACCGCGATCTGCGCCGTCGACACCGAGCGGGGCGAGCTGACCGAACTGGTCGCCCTGCCCTCCGGCGGCGACACCAGTTACCCCGGCCTGGTCTGGCACGACGACCTGCTGTGGGTCAGCTACTACTCCTCACACGAGGGACGCACCTGCGTCTACCTGGCCGAGGTCGCCCTGGGCCGCTGAGTCGCGCCCACTCGCGGGCTCGCCCGCTCAGGCCAACGCCGGGGTCTGCGCGTGGATGTGGAAGCGCAGCGACCGGGCGTCGGTGAAGCACTCCCGCATCGGCCGGACCAGCTCGCGGTGCTCCGGGCTGCGCTCCCACGCCTCGAAGTCGGCCAGCCGCGCCCACTCGCTGGTGATCAACCACTGCTCCGGGTCGGCCGACGAGCGGCACACCTGATCCACCAGGTGCCCCGGCACCCCGCCGGCCACCTGATGCCGGATCGCCTCGTACGCCGCCAGGAACGCCGCGGTGCGCTCCGCCGGCACCCGTACCAGGAACACCACCCGGGCCCGCTGTTCGTCAGCCATCTTCGTCCTCCCTCGACGGTGCCGCCCCACGCAGCACCAGCGCGCTGTTGAAGCCGTCGAATCCCCGCGCGCAGACCAGCGCGACCCGGCTGCGCGGCCGTCGGTGCTCGCGCAGGAAGTCCAGCTCGCAGCCGGCGGCGACCTCGTCCGGGCCCGCCGAGGCGGGCAGCGTGTCATGCCGGAAGGCGAGCAGCGCGGTGGCCACGTCCAGCGCGGCGCCGCCCTGGTGGGCCCGGCCGGTGAGGGGCTTCGCGGTGCTCACCGGGGGCGGCCGGTCGCCGAAGACCGACCGCAGCGCGCTGGCCTCGGTGCGGTCGTAGCGGGGCACGCCCAGCGCGTCGGGCAGCACCAGGTCCACCGCGTCCGCGCCGACGCCGGCCCGGTCCAGGGCCAGCCGCATCGCCCGGGCGTACTGGGTCGGGTCGCCGGCGCTCTGCGGGCCGGTGTGCGCCGCGTCGTGGGTCGCCCCCCAACCGGTCAGCTCGCCGTAGACCCGCGCGCCACGGGCCAGCGCGTGCCCCAGCTCCTCCACCACGAAGACCGCCCCGCCCTCGGCCGGCAGGTAACCGCTCGCCCCGGCGTCGAACGGCCGGTACGCCCGCTCCGGGTCAGCGACGTCGCTGAGCAGGCCGGAGGTCAGCTGGCAGGCCAGGGCGTACGGGCTCAACGGGGACTCGGTCGCGCCGGCGATCACCACCGGGGTGCCCCGGCGCACCGAGCGGACCGCGTGCGCCAGGCTGTCCAGTCCACCGGCCGCCTCGCTGACCAGCACCCCGCACGGCCCCTTGAACTGGTGATGGATGGAGAGCTGGCCGACGCTGGCCGCGTAGAACCAGGCGATCGACTGGTACGCCCCGACGGTGCGCGACGGGCCACCCCAGAGCCGTTGCAGCTCCCGCTGGCCGAACAGGTTGCCGCCCGAGGAACTGGCCAGGGTGACCGCGTAGCCGTAGGGGTCGGGGGCCTGCTCGGGCAGCCCGGCGTCGGCCAGCGCCAGCCGGGTGGCGGCGAACCCGAGGTGCGTCCACCGGTCGGTCTGCACGAGCTGGCGGCTCGCCGCGTATCCGGTGGCCTCGAAGCCGGTCACCTCGCCCGCGAACCGGGTCGGGTAGCCGGCCGGGTCGAACAGCGTGATCGGCCCGGTGCGCCGGGTGCCGGCCAGCACCGTACGCCAGTGCGCCGCCGCGCCGATGCCGCTCGGGGCGACCACCCCGATCCCGGTGACCACCGCCCGGGCGGTCACGCGGCCACCGCCCCGGGCAGCCGGCGGAAGATCATCGCGGACTGGAAGCCGCCGAAGCCGCTGCCCACCGAGAGGGCGACGTCGACCGGCAGCTCCCGCGCCTCGTTCGGCACGTAGTCCAGGTCGCACTCCGGGTCCCGGGTGCTCCAGTTGGCGGTCGGCGGCACCACCCCGAACTCGATGGCGAGCGCGCAGGCGGCCATCTCGATCGAGCCGATCGCGCCGAGCGAGTGCCCGACCATCGACTTGATCGAGCTGACCGGCACCCGGTACGCCGCGTCGCCGAGCGCCCGTTTGAACGCGGCGGTCTCGTGCCGGTCGTTCTGGCGGGTGCCGGAGCCGTGCGCGCTGATGTAGGAGACCTGTTCCGGGGCGAGCCGGGCCTGCCGCAGCGTCGCGGAGATGGCCAGCGCCATCTCCACCCCGTCCGGTCGCAGCCCGGTCATGTGGTAGCCGTTGCTGTGGCTGGCGTACCCGGCGACCTCGCAGTAGACGTGTGCGCCGCGCCGCCGGGCGCGCTCGGCCTCCTCCAGCACCAGCACCGCCGCGCCCTCGGCGAGCACGAAGCCGTGCCGGTCGGCGTCGAACGGGCGGGAGGCGTGCGCGGGGTCGTCGTTGTCCGGGCTGGTCGCCTTGATCGCGTCGAACGAGGCGACGGTGACCGGCGAGATCGGCGAGTCCGCGGCGCCGGCGAGCACCACGTCCGCCTCGCCGTCGGCGATCAGCTGGTGGGCGTACCCGATCGCGTCGATCCCGGAGGTGCAGCCGGTGGAGACCACCTGGGCCGGGCCGTGCAGGCCGTGCCGGCAGGCCACGTCGGCGGCGAGGCTGCTAGGCACCAACGCCTGGTAGAGGTAGGGGCCGCCGCGGGCCGGGTCCACCAGCCACCGCCGGCCGGCGTCGCTGACCGCGACGTACTGCTGCTCCAGCGCCATGGTGCCGCCGACCGCGGTGCCGAGCACCACCCCGGCGCGGTCCCGCTCGGCGTCGGTGAGCGCCAGACCGGCGTCGGCGATCGCCTCGTCGGCGCAGGCCAGCGCGAACTGCACGTAGCGGTCGGAGCGCCGCAGCTCGGCCTCGGTGATCCCGGCGGCGACCGGGTCGAAGTCGCACTCCGCGGCGATCCGGGACCGGAACGGCGACGGGTCGAAGAAGGTGATCCGCCGCGTCGCCGTCCGCCCCTCGGTGATCGACTTCCAGAACCGGTCCCGGGTGGCGCCGCCCGGGGCGACCACGCCGATCCCGGTCACCACCGTGCGGCGCCCGGTCACGACGCGCCCCGCTCGACCAGCTCGGTGTCGACGTGGCCGAGGTCCGGCCGGGGCGCGAGAGGTCCGAGGTGGAAGACCACCTCGGCCGGCTCGTCGCCGGTGTTGCGCAGCCGGTGCCGCACGGTGATCGGCACGAAGAGCGCCTCGCCGGCGGCCAGCGGCACCGGCCGGTCGTCCAGGTCCACGGTGATCTCACCCCGGGCCACGTAGAGGAACTCCTCGCTGTAGGGGTGGTAGTGCTCGGCGATCCGCTCCCCCGGCTGCAACGCGGCCACCCCCATGAAGCCGGAGGTGCTGCCGACGGTGCGCGGGCCGAGCAGCACCCGCAGCTCGCCGCCGCGCCGCCGGTCCGCCGGCACGTCCCGGGCGGCGATCAGGGGCAGGGTCTGCTCACTCATCGCCGGCTCCCGTCGCCCCGCCGACCGGCACGGCCTCGCCGGTCTGCACCCGGCGTTCGATCCGCTCCTTGATCACCGCGAGCTGCACGGCGCTGTTGGCGTTGATCCGCTCGGTCATCCCGACGTTGTCCACCGGCGCGGTCGGCTTCATCGCGAAGTCCTGCACCCACGTCATCCGGGTCCCCTCGGGCTCCTCGGCGTAGCGCCAGTGGATCCGCATGTACTCGAACGGCCCGGTCTCCACCCGGTGTGCGTGCACCTGCCGGGCGATCGGGTCGGCGACGCGTTCGCTCACCCAGCTCCAGGACACCCCGTTCTCGTCCGGGTGCATGGTGAGCCGGAAGCGCACCGTGTTCCCGGCCCGGTGCAGGATCTCCACCACGGCGTACTCCGTGAACAGCTCGGTCCAGTTCGGCACGTCGTTGGTGATCTCCCAGACCAGCGGCAGCGGCGCGGCGATCACGATGCTGTTCTCGGTGTGCCCCGGTTGCGCCGAGCGCCGGGCGACCAGGTTGGCCACGGCCGGGATGCTCAGCTGCGCGGCCTGCTCGGGGATCTGTACCCGCCACCGGTCGGCGACGACCGCGGAGAGTTCGAGCAGCGCGAGGGAGTCCAGGCCGAGTTCCTCCAGGGAGGCGGCCGGCGCGCGGGCGGCGGCCTCGGCGTCCAACCCGCAGTGCGCCACCAGGATGTCGGTGATCTCGGCGGTCAGCGGTTGGCCTTGGGTGACGGTCATCGGGTCCTCCTGTTTGGTGCGGACGATCCGGCCGTGGCCGGCGGACAGGTGGCGGTCACCGGCGGGGCCGGCGGTGATTCGTGCGCGCCGGCCTGGCTCGTGGTCGCGGTGTGCTCGCCGGCGGCGAGCAGCCGGTCGACCAGCCCGGTGGTGTAGCGGCCCTTGCGGAACCCGGCGTCGTCGAGCACCCGCCGGACGAACGGGATGGTGGTCCGCACGCCCGGCCCGGTCACGTCGAACTCGTCGAGCGCGCGTTCCAGCCGGTTCAGCGCCAGCTCGCGGTCCGGCGCCCAGACGGCCACCTTGGCCAGCAGCGAGTCGTAGTGCGGGCCCACCACGTACCCGGGCCGGCCGTGGGTGTCCACCCGGGTGAACGGGCCACCGGGCGGCAGGAACCGCTCCAACCGACCTGGGGTGGGCGCGAAGTCGCGCTCCGGATCCTCCACGTTGACCCGGCACTCCACCGCCACCCCGTGCAGCCGGATCTCGTCCTGCCGCCAGCGCAGCGGGACCCCGGCGGCGATGTGCAGCTGCTCGTGCACCAGGTCGATCCCGGTGATCATCTCGGTGACCGGGTGCTCCACCTGGATCCGGCAGTTGATCTCCAGGAAGTGGAACCGCTCCTCGGCGTCGACCAGGAACTCCAGCGTGCCGGCGCCGGTGAAGCCGACCTCGAGCGCCCCGCGCAGCGCGGTCTCCGCGATCGAGTCGAGGACGCCGGCGGGTAGCGCCGGGGCGGGCGCCTCCTCGACCAGCTTCTGGTGCCGCCGCTGCACCGAGCAGTCCCGGGTGCCCAGGTGCACCCCGTTGCCGTGCCCGTCGCAGAGCACCTGCACCTCGACGTGCCGGGCCTCGGTCAGGTAGCGCTCGACGTAGACCCGGTCGTCACCGAAGACGGCCTGCGCGGCAGCCCGGGTCTTCGCGTACGCCCGGGGCAGCTCCGCCGCGGACCAGACCACCGTCATGCCCCGGCCACCGCCCCCGGCCGCCGCCTTCACGATCACCGGGTAGCCGATGTCCGCGGCCACCTCGGCCGCCGCGGCCGCCGTGGGCACCGGCTCCACGCTGCCCGCCGGCAGCGGCAGGCCGGCCCGGCGCATCAGGGCCCGGGCGGAGGACTTGTCGGCCAGCGCGGCCATCACCGACGGCGACGGGCCGATGAAGGTCAGTCCGTTCTCGGCGCAGATCTCCGCGAAGTCGGCGTCCTCGGAGAGGAACCCGTAGCCCGGGTGCACCGCCTGGGCGCCGACCTGGCGGGCCGCCTCGACGATCGCGGCGGCGTTGAGGTAGCTGCGGCGGCTGGCCGCCGGTCCGATCCGGACGGCCTGGTCGGCGAGGCGGACCGCGGCCGAGTCGGCGTCCGCCGCGGAGTAGACCACCGCGGTACGGACCCCGAGCTCGCGGCAGGCGCGCAGCACCCGCAACGCGATCTCACCCCGGTTGGCGATCAGCACCTTCTCGAACATCCCGCACCACCTCAGGCCGGTTCCAGCGCGACCAGCGGCTGGTCGTACTCCACGGGCTGGCCGTCATCGGCCAGCACTGCGGCCACCCGGCCGCTCCGGTCGGTGGTGACCTCGTTCATCAGCTTCATCGCCTCGACGATCCCGACCACCTGGCCCGGCCGGAGCACGTCGCCGACGGCCACGAACGGCGCGGCCCCCGGCTCCGGTGCGCGGTAGAACGTGCCGACGATCGGTGACCGGACCACCGGGCGGGTCTCCGACTCCGGGCCGTCGGCGCCGGCCGCGGGGGCGGGCCGGGACTCCGGCGGTGCTTCCCCGGCGGTGGCACCGCTCGGGGCGGCACTACCGTGCCACTCCACCTCCAGCACGGTCTCGCCGCTGCGCAGCCGCACCCGCCGGACCGGGCCGGCCAGCTCGGCCACCAGGCGCTGGGCGTGCCGGCGCAGTCCGGCCAGCACCGCGTCCGTCCCCTCGGGCGCGTCGCCGGCACGCTCCGGTGCCGCCGGCGCCGTTGCGGGCCGGGCCGCTCCGGCGTTCACCGGGCACCCGCCCGGATGCCGGCGCGGGCCGCGCCGAAGCGCCGGAAGCGCTGACGACGGCGGCGCACCAGGGTCGCCGCGGGCACGTCGAGCAACGGCAGCAGCGCACCGAGCACCGCGTTCCGCAGCGTCCGCGCCACCGCCTCCGGCTCGGCGTGGGCGGCACCCGGCGGCTCCGGCACGATGTCGTCCACCACACCGAGGCGGTGCAGGTCCGGCGCGGTCAGCCGCAGCGCGCGGGCCGCCTGGGGGGCCGCCGAGCGGTCCGGCCAGAGGATCGCCGCGCAGCCCTCCGGGCTGATCACCGAGTAGACCGCGTGCTCGAGCATCAGCACCCGGTCGGCCACCGCCAGGGCCAGCGCCCCGCCACTGCCCCCCTCACCGGTGATCACCGCGAGGACCGGGGTGGGGAGCACGGTGAGGGCGAGGATGTTCTCCGCGATGGCCGCCGCCTGCCCCTGCTCCTCGGCGCCGACGCCGGGGTCGGCGCCCGGGGTGTCCACCAGGGTGATCACCGGCAGGCCGAGACGGGCGGCCAACCGCGCCAACCGCAGCGCCTTGCGGTGCCCGGCCGGGCTGGCCATGCCGAAGTTGCGGGCGACCAGCTCGGCGGTGGTGTGCCCCTTCTGGTGGCCGATCACCATGACCGACCGGCCGTCGAGGCGAGCCACGCCGCCGACCACGGCCGGGCAGTCGCCGCCGAGCCGGTCGCCGTGCAGCTCGACGAAGCCGTCGAAGGCGTTCTCCAGGTAGTCCAGAGTGGTCGGTCGACCCGGGTGCCGGGCCAGGCGTACCGTCGTCCACGGATCGGCGTCGGTCGAGCCGGGCTCGCTGGTCGGGCCGTCGATCGGGCCCGGCGCCACTGGGCGGACGGCGGCCGGCGGCGCCGGGTGCTGGCGGGGCACCGCGGGGCGAACCACCGGTCGCCGTCCGCCCTGGGCCGCCGCCAGCAGGGCGACCAGCCGCCCGCGCAGGGAGCGCCGGGGCACCACCATGTCGACCTGGCCGTGCCGGAGCAGGAAGTCCGCGGTCTGGAAGCCCTCCGGCAGGGCCCGGCCGGTGACCTGGCGGATCACCCGGGGGCCGGCGAAGCCCATCCGGGCACCGCTCTCGGCCACCACCACGTCGGTGTTGGTGGCGAACGAGGCGGCGACCCCGCCGTACGTGGGATCGGTGAGGACGCTGACGGTGAGCAGTCCCGCCTCGCGCAGCGCGGCGATGGCCTGACTGACCGTGGCCATCTGCATCAGCGACAGCGCGCCCTCCTGCATCCGCGCGCCGCCGGAGGCGGTGACCAGGACCAGCGGCACCCGGTCGTCCAGGGCGCGCTCGGCGGCCCGGGTGATCAGCTCGCCGACCGCGCAGCCCAGGCTGCCGCCGAGGAAGCGGAAGTCCATCACCGCGAGCACCGCCGGGTGCCCGCCCATGGCCGCGGTGCCGCAGAGCACCGCCTCGGTCAAACCGGTGCCGGCCCGGGCCGCGGTGAGCCGGTGCGGATACGGCAGCACGTCGACGAAGTCGATCGGGTCCAGGTCGGCGAGCCGGTCGGGCAGCGGTTGGAACGATCCCGGGTCGACCAGCTGCCGTACCCGGTCGGGCGCCCCGAGCCGGGCGTGCACCCCGCACTCGGGGCAGACGTCCAGGTTGCGCCGCAGTCGCTTGCGGTACAGCAGGGTGGCGCAGCCGGCGCAGCGGGACCAGAGCTGCTCCTCGCGCGGCGCGGTGGCGGTCACGACCGCCGCCCGACCGGCGCGGAGGCGTCGAAGCGGTAGAAGCAGCGGGCCATGGCGTCGCGCGGCGAGCGCCAGTCCGGCGAGTACGGCGAGATGTACGGCCGCAGTCGGGCACTGATCCGCTCGAACTCCGGGTGACTGCGCGCGGCCTCCACCGCTCCCTCCCCCGGCAGCTCGGTCTCCAGCAGGTGCACGTACAGGTCGTGCAGCCGGTACAGCGACCGGTGCCGGACCCCGGCCAGCTGCGGCAGCTCGGTGGCGTCGGAGTCGGCGAAGATCTCGGCGACCCGAGCCTCGGCGCTCGGGACCACCTTCGCGACGATGAGCGATCGGTCCATGGACGGGCCTCCCCCCACGGCGTGCGGCGCCGAGAGACGGTGCCGCACGAGCCGGACGACTGCCCGCCACGATGCGGCGCTGCTCGTCACGGCGGCGTCACCACGGAGGATCCACCGACGACGCTCATTGGTGACGCTGCGTTGACGCAAGCTGTGCGCGGGCTATGCGTCAGCTGACCGGCAGATCGTCCCGTCGGCAAATATTAGCAGTTCAGAGGCGTTCTCATGGTTGCCTGGCAGTCGTCATCGGGGATGCCACTGCGTTGACCCAGAGTGACCGCTATTGATAATCTTCATCACGGTCAGCCCGGCGGCCCGGGCGCGGCGCCGCGCCTTCGGCGTAGCGACGACGGCGACGTCGACGTCGCCAACAGCCGCGCCGGGGACACAGCCGACAGTCGGGACAAGCGTTCCACAGGGGGTGCTGCGTGGCCGCTGATCCGTCCATGCCGACGTCCGGGCGTCGACCCGGCACCGAGGTGTCACTGCGCCTGCTCGGCGGCTTCCAGTTGCTGCACGGCGAGGCCCCGGTCGAGGTGCCCCGCGGGCTGCAACGGGTGATCGCGCTGATCGGGCTGCGCCCCGGTGCCACCCGCAGCCAACTGGCCGGGCTGCTCTGGCCCGAGGCGCCGGAGGAGCGGGCGCTGTCGTCACTGCGTACCGCCCTCTGGCGGCTGCGGCAGGACCCGTGCTGCCCCCTCGCGGTCAGCACCGACACCGTCCGGCTCGACCCAGCGGTCTGGCTCGACGTGGACGAACTGGTCGGCACGGCCGCCCGGGTACGCGACGGCGACGATCCGCGGACGGCGGCCGGCGCGCTCGCCGCCGGCCGGCACGACCTGCTTCCCGGCTGGTACGACGACTGGGTCCTGCTGGACCGGGAGCGGCTGCGCCAACTGCGTCTGCACATGCTGGAACGGGTGGCCGGGCAGCACCTGGCGGCGGGCCGGCACGGCGAGGCGCTGGAGGCCGCGCTGGAGGCGATGGCCGCCGAGCCGCTGCGCGAGACACCGCACCGGTTGGTGGTCCGCATCCATCTGGCCGAGGGCAACGCCTTCGAGGCGGTGCACGCCTTCTACGTCTACCGCGACCTGCTCCTGCGCGAGCTGCGGCTGGAGCCCTCCCCGGCGATGTGCGCGCTGCTCGACGAGACGCTCGCTCCGATCCGGCGGGCCAGCCGGGACAGCGCCGGCACCCCGCGCCGCTCCCCCGGGCATCCCGGCCGCGCCCCGACCGGCCCGGCTCGACCGGCGTCACCGTCGCGACGCAACGCGTGACGGGGAGGTGACAGGCGGGCGGGCACGGTGGGCGGCACAGCAGTCCCGTGGTCCTTCAGGGGTGCCACCGGCGGAAGGGGTCCGATGAGCCGTCTACTGATCGTCAGCAGGATCGTCCCTGGCGCGGAGGGCCGCGTGGCCCAGATCTTCGCCGAGTCCGACTCGACCGAGCTGCCCGGCCTGACCGGGGTGACCCACCGGTCGCTCTACTGCCTGCACGACGTGTGCATCCATCTGATGGAGACCGCCGAGATCGACCCGGAGGCGCTGGCCGAGGCGCGCAACCATCCGCTCTACCAGCAGGTCAACGAGCGGCTCTCCGCGCACACCTCGCCCTACCTGCCGACCTGGCGCTCACCGCGGGACGCGATCGCCGGCTGCTTCTACCGCTGGGACGCTCTGCCCCTGCCCGCGCCCCGCGCCGCGGGCTGAGGGAACGCCATGTCCGCCAGACCCCCGCACGTCATCGTCATCGGCGCCGGCACCGGCGGGATGTGCCTGGCGCACGGACTGCGCCGGGCCGGGATCAGCGTCGCCGTCTACGAGCGGTACGACACCCGCGCCGACGGGTTGCTCGGTTACCGGGTCGGCATCGGCCCGACCGGCAGCCGGGCGCTGCGCGAGTGCCTGCCGCCGGAGCTCTTCGACGTCTATCTCGCCACCTGCGCCCGCTCGCCCCGCTGGTTCAACGTCATCACCCAGCGGATGCGGCAGACCGCGTCGTTCGAGCTGCGGCCGGACACCCACCCGGTCGACACCGAGCGCTCGGTGGCCCGGATGACCCTGCGCCAGGTCCTGCTCACCGGCATGGAGGACGTGGTCCACTTCGGCAAGACCTTCACCCGTTACGAGCAGCACGACGACGGCACGGTCACCGCATACTTCGCCGACGGCAGCAGCACGACCGGCGACCTGCTGGTAGCCGCCGACGGCACGCACTCGGCGGTCCGCCGTCAGTACCTGCCGCACGCGGTCACCCGGGACGCGGGCACGATCAACATCGCCACCCGGATCCCGCTCACCGCGCAGACCCGCGCGCTCCTGCCGGAGCGGCTCCAACGCGGCATCT
The DNA here is from genome assembly GCF_040649635.1 of Micromonospora sp. NPDC048909. NCBI lineage: Bacteria > Bacillati > Actinomycetota > Actinomycetes > Micromonosporales > Micromonosporaceae > Micromonospora > Micromonospora sp. NPDC048909. The sequence continues at coordinate 137,953 of NZ_JBEZFU010000011.1, forward strand.
CGCTGATCTTCGGTGTCGGCGGGATGATGGGCGTGCTGCACGTGATGGAGTTCAAGTGGGACGGTGACGGTCGGCTCAAGCCGGGGGTCGGCGAGGCCGATGCCGCTCTGATCGACCGGTGGCCCGGGCTGGCCCACGACCCCACCCGCGACAACATCAACCTGATCATCTGGAGCACCGCCCGCCGGTTTCCGCCCGACGTGATGCAGCGCCGGGGCGAGGAGCTGGTGCAACTCGCACTGGAACTCACCACCAACTGGCATCCGCACCTGCGCGAGCTGCTGGCCCGCAGCGACCCGGCCAGCGCGCTGCCGATCCGGGTCAGCACCTCCGAGCCGGTGCCGCCCTGGAAGAGCAGCACGGTCACCCTGCTCGGCGACGCCATCCACACCATGACGCCGGGTCGCGGGGTGGGCGCGAACACGGCGCTGCGCGACGCCGCTCTGCTCTGCCGGCAGGTCCGGCTCGCCGCGGCCGGCGACAAGACCCTGCTCCAGGCCGTCGCCGACTACGAGGCGGTGATGGTGCCCTACGGCTTCGCCCGGGTCGCGGACTCGCTGAACCGCAGCGGCACCAACGGCGACGACCGGATGTACAAGCCGGTCGTCGGCCGGCTCGCACTGCTCGGCGCACGCGGCTACTTCGGCGTCACCAGCCGGGTACCGCCGCTGCGGCGCAAGTTCGTCGATGACTTCTACACCTACCGGGGCGAGGAGGACTGACCGTAGCCGTCCGACCCCGGCGCCCGACGGGCGCCGGGGTCGTCGGCGTGTCCGCTCGCCGGCGTGCCGTCGCCACCCTCCGTCGCTTGTCGCGCACCGCCGGTACCTCCCGTCCCACCTGGGCGGCACAAGGTGGATCCTGCCTGTCGAACCGGTCGCGCATATGCGAAGCTGCGGCGGGTTTTTCTCATGACTTTTCCGACGAGGTGAGAGGGAGGTCTGCCGTGGCGTGGTCCTTCGGGCACTTCTTGATAGTGGTACTGGCCCTGCTGCTGGGCCTGGCGGCCGGCTGGCTGCTGCGCGGCCGGCAGGACGCACGGACGCGCGGTTCGTCCATCACGGACGGTGACCCGGTGGCCGGTACCGCCGTGCTGGCGACGCCGGCGCCGACGGCCGTCAGCGACCCGGGGCAGGCGCCGGCGACGGTCGATCCGGCGCCGAACGCGGTCGCCGACCCGCCGGCTCCGGTGGACACCGTCACCGAGCCCGCCGTGGTGAGCTCGGCGCACGACGGCCCGCCGTCCGACGTCGACCCGGCCGACATGGCCCTCACCGGTGACCCGGAGCCGGCCCCGGTGATCGCGCCGCGGCCGGTCCCGGTGGCCGAGCGCACCATCCCGGACGAGCCGACCGCCTCCGACGAGCCGGCGACCGAGCCCACCGGCGCGACGCGGTCCGCGCCCGCCGGGGAGCCGGCCGAGCCGGTCGCCGCGACCACCGAGGTGGACGAGCCGGCTGCCGCCGACATTTCGACACCGGCCACCCCGGTCGAGGAGCCGGTCGCCGCCGACACTCCGGTCTCGGCCAGTCCGGCGGCCGCGCCGGTCGTGGCCGGGGCGGAGCCCGCCGACGGCACGGACGAAGCCGTCGGCAACCCGGAGCCGGTCGCACCGGCACCGCGGCCGGCGGTCGCCACCCCGCCGGTACGCCCGGTCGCGGCGGCTGCCGTGGAGGTCGACGACTTCCGCCGGATCCAGGGCGTCGGGCCGAAGATGGCCGCGGCGTTGCAGGAAGCCGGGGTGCGGACCTACCGGCAGCTGGCCGAGCTGGACGAGGCCGGCCTGCGCGAACTCATCCGCGGTGCCGGTCTGCGGGCCGCGCCCGGTCTGGCCACCTGGCCGCAGCAGGCCAAGGTGCTCGCCGGCGCCCCGGACGAGGTGGTCGCGGCGCTGCCGACGGCGGGCGGTCCGGACCAGGCCTGACCCGGCACGACTCCGTGCCGCCACCGCGGCGCGCCCGCGACGGCGGCACGGAGTCGGCCGCGCCGTCGACGCCCGCGCGACGACCCGGGCCACCGGGCGTGGCCCATCCGTCCGGCGCCCCGCCGCATCATCGGCAAACCGGCATATCCGGCACGGCTCACTGCCGCTCTCGCTACCGTCGGTCGGTAAAGAGGCCCAAGGCCCGCCGAGCCGACCTGGTACCCGGGAGCAACCCGTGCCGACCGCCACGCCGGAACCGGCCCCGCAGCGGCACCGCGCGCCGATCCGCGACCCGGACGCCCCCCGCCGGGTGACCCTGCTCGAACTCTTCTTCGACCTGGTCTACGTGGTCGCGCTCGCGCTCATCTCCCGCGGCCTGGTCGAGGGACTCGACTGGTACAAGGCCGCGCAGGCGCTCATCCTGCTCGCCGCCCTCTGGTGGACCTGGGCCATCACCACCCTGGTCACCGACATGTACAACCCGGAACGCACCGAGATCAAGCTGCTGATCATGGCGGTGATGATCGGCGCGCTGCTGATGACCACCGCGATCCCGGAGGCCTTCGGCGCGCGCGGCCTCGTCTTCGCCGGCACCTACGTGGCGATCCACCTCGGCCGGGGGCTCTTCCTGATGCCCACGGTGCGGCACGAGCCGCAGACCCAACGCCGGGCCGCCCGGATCTTCATCTGGTTCGCCGTCTCGGCGGTGCCCTGGATCATCGGCGCCTACGTCTCCGGCGGCGCCCGGGTGGCCTGGTGGGCGCTCGCGCTCGCCATCGACTACACCGGTTTCCGGCTCGCCTACCCGGTGCCCGGGCTCGGCGTGGTGCCCACCGCGCAGCGCAACGTCACCGCCGAACACCTCTCCGAGCGCTACCAGCAGTTCTTCATCATCGCGCTGGGCGACGCCATCCTCACCATCGGCACCATGTTCAGCCTGGCGCACTCCGAGTTGGAGAACATCGCCTCGTTCGCGGTCGCCTTCGCCACCACCCTGCTGCTCTGGCGGATCTACGTGCACAAGTCCGGCGAGCTGCTGCCGAAGGCCATCGCCACCTCCCGGGCGCCCAGCGCGTTCCTGAACACCGCTCCCTTCACCCACCTGGTGATGGTCGCCGGGGTGGTCACCACGGCCGCCGGCTTCGACCTGATTCTGCACGAGTCGACCGGGCGTACGCCGCCGGCCTGGGTGGCGGTCATCCTCGGTGGCCCGGCGCTCTTCCTGATCGGCCGGGCCGCGTTCGAGTACGAGGTGTTCAGCCGGGTCTCGGTCTCCCGCCCCGGCGGGCTGCTGGCCCTGCTCACCATCTCCCCGGCTGTGATGTTCCTGCGACCGGTGTTCACCGCGCTCGGGGCCATGCTGGTGCTGGCCGGAGTGGCGGTCGCCGACGCGAGGCGCAGCTGGGGCCGCCCGCCCGAGGCGCCCGCACCGCCGCACTGACCGCACGCCCGCGAGCGGCACGCGCACTCTTTTGCGGGAGACCGCAACAGTCAGCGCGGGCCGGCCAGCAACCGTCCGGCGTCCGGCACGTACGGCGCGAGCCCGAGGCCGGTGAGCAGCTGGTGCACCGTGGCGGTGGCCGCGGTCAGCACCGGCCGACCGAGGCGCGCCTCCACCTGTGGCACCGCCGCCAGCGACGGCATCTGGACGCAGGCGGAGAGCACGATCGCGTCCACGTCGGTCAGGTCGAGCCCGTCGGCCAGGGCCACCAGCCGCTGCGCCGGGATCCGGCCCACCGCCACGTTGTCCGGCTCGGCGAGGCTCACCGCCCGGGTCACCTCGATTCCGTACCCGGCGAGGTAGCCGACGACGGTGGCGGTCAGCGGCGGCAGGTAGGGCGCGATCATGGCTATCCGCCGCGCGCCCAACGCTCGCAGCCCGGCCACCAGCGCGCCGGCGCTGGTCACCACGGGCATCGGGTGCCCGGCCCGGCCGGCCGCCCGGGCCAGCCGCCGCTCGGCCCGGTCATGCGCCCCGGCGCCGTCCGCCATCACCGCCACCAGGCAGGCGTACGCGAGCACGTCACACCGGGCGTCGGCCAGCTCCTCGGCGCAGCGGCCGCTGGTCCGGTTCATCCGGGCCAGCTCCGTCGCCGTCACCTGGTGCAGCCGTACCCGGCTGGCGTGGGTGGTGAAGGTGACGCCGGGATCGACCGCCTCGCGCCGGCGCAGCATCGCCGGGATCTCGGTCTCCATGGTGGTGTTCGAGCTGGGTACCACCAGGCCGATCCGGTAACCGCTCACACCAGCGCCCCGGCGTACCCCCGCACGCGCAGCCGCTCGCGGGCGCCGGCGCCCAGACGCACCTGGAGCCCGAGCGGCGCGGCGGCGCGGCGCACCTCGTCGACGTGCAGCGAGCCGTGCCGGTCCACGATGAGCACCGGCGGCTCCTCCCACTCCCCCTCCGGCAGGTGGAACGAGAGCAGCGTCACCGAGGTCGGCAGGTAGGCCGGGTACGCGGCACGGGCGGCCGCCTCGTCGCGGTGGGCGAGCACGACCAGGTCGGGCAGGTGGGTGAAGTCGGCGGCGAGCGGGCCCACCTTCCAGTGCGCCGGCTCCTCGGCCGCCCCGGTCAGGTGCCGGGACCGGTTCGCCGAGGTGATGTAGAGGTGGTCCACCCCCGTTTCGGCCACCGCCCGCTCGAAGAACGCGTTCGACGGGCAGGCCGCTCCGGGTGCGATCACCTGGGTGGTGCGGATGCCCCGGTCGTGCTGGGTGAGGTGGTCGGGCAGCCGGTCGGCGGCCGGGCCCCGGAAGCCGAACGGACCGGCGCCGTAGAGGGCGTCCATCAGCTGTCGTACCCGCCGCTCGGGCAGTCGGGGGGAGATCCGGGACCAGTCGAACATGTCCGGGATCCGGTTTGCCGGGGCGGTGATGCTGCCTACCTGGTCCACCGGCCGGCCCTTGGCCAGGTTGACCTTCCGCACGGTGTCCGCGTCGGGGCGGGTGACGATGACGTAGAAGTTCGCGAAGGCCGCCGCGACGACCGCGCCACCGGCCAGCGCGCGGGCCGCCGCGGCCAGGTCCGCGGGACCGTCGATGTAGAGCTGCGGTGTCCGGACGTCCATGAATCCTCCTCGGCGGGTGCCGTGAGGCCAGTTCTACGTCCGCAACGGCCGCCGGTGGCCAGGTCGGTCCTCGATCCGATAGTCGACGGGCGCGACCCGGTACGCCCGGACGATCCTCTCCGTACCACCGGATCGAAGGTGGCCATCCGGACGGCCGATCCGGGGTAGTCGATCGTGGTCGCCGTTAGCCGTTCGACGCGATTGGGTACATCGCCTGCACCTCGAACCCACCACACCTCAGGAGGCAACCCATGCGCGGCACCTCGATACTCGGAGTCATCGTCGTGATCTGGCTGATCATCGGTGCCATCGCCGCCGGTCAGCGCGGCTACTACAGCGGCGACGACACCAACTGCGCGGAGGCCGGCACCATCCTGGTCACCATCGTCGCCGGTCCGCTGAACTACATCGGCGCCAACCCGAAGATCGACTGCGAGCTCCCCCAGCCCTCCAAGTAGGACCATCCCGCGTCGGCCCGCGCCCAACCCCCGGGGCGCGGGCCGATCCGTGTCCCCCCGATCGGCCGCCTCGCTCGGATCACCCGACCGACGACCGGGCCTCCGGGGTCACAGCCCGCGGGCGTCCTAGGAGGCTGGGCTCGTCGGGCGGGCGGCGTTTGTCGGGGTGAGTGCCGGGAAGGGCTGCTGCGCCGGCGTCGGTACGGGAGAGGGAGTCAGCGCATGCAGATCGGCTACAAGCTGGCCACGGAGGGCTTCGGGCCGAAGGAGATCATCCGGCAGGCCGTCCGCGCGGAGCAGGCCGGCTTCGACTTCGTGGAGATGAGTGACCACTACCATCCCTGGCTCGAGACGCAGGGGCACTCCGCGTTCACCTGGAGCCTGCTCGGCTCGATCGCGGCGCAGACCAGCACGCTCGGCCTGGCCACCGGGGTCACCTGCCCCACCGTCCGCTACCACCCGGCGATCATCGCGCAGGCCGCGGCGACCATGGCGCTGATCTCCGACGGGCGGTTCACCCTCGGCATCGGCGCGGGTGAACGCCTCAACGAGCACGTGGTGGGACAGGGTTTTCCCAGTGTCCGGGGTCGGCACGAGCGGCTGCGCGAGGCGCTGGAGATCATCCGACTGCTCTGGCAGGGCGGCTACCAGTCGTACGAGGGCCGGCACCTGCAACTGGAGGACGCCCGGGTCTTCGACCTGCCGGAGACGCTGCCGGTGATCGCGGTCGCGGCCAGCGGGCACGAGTCGGCGACCCTGGCGGCGGAACTCGGCGACGGGCTCTTCGCCACCGAGCCGGAGCCCGCGATCGTCGAGCGGTACCGGGCCGCCGGCGGGCAGGGCCCACGCTACGCCGAGGCGCCGATCGCGTGGGCCACCGACGAGCGGCAGGCGGTCCAGGCGGTCCTGCAGACCAGCCGCTGGCTGGTCACCGGCTGGAAGGTGATGAGCGAGCTGCCCAATCCGGTGAACTTCGACGCGGCCAGCTCCCACGTGGAGGAGAAGCACATCCGGCAGCTCTTCTCGGTCGGTCCGGATCCGGAGCCGCACGTGGCCAAGGTCCGCAGCTACGTCGCGGCCGGCTTCGACCACGTCGTGCTGCAGAACGCCGGCCCCGACCCGGACGGCTTCCTCGACTTCTTCGCCAGCGACCTCGCCGGGCGGCTGCGCGCCCTCGGCTGACCCGACGGAACCGACCCGCCGGCGGCGATCCGGGGAGATCACCGCCGGCGGGTCGGCCGGGACGCGTACCGCGTCAGCGGAAGCAGTGCGCGATCGGGGGCGTGTTGCCCGCGCAGTTGGTGGACTCGTTCTCGACGATGACGCTCTCGTCGTCGATCCGGGCCCGGGCGTGCTGGGCGAAGATGCCGCCCGGCGCCAGCGTGGAGCTGTTGTGCACGATCTTGCTGGTGTAGACGGAGACCTGGCCGGCGGTGGCGTGGATGCCGCCGCCCTTCGACGCGGCGCCGGCCGCGTCGTTGCCGGTCACGTCGCTGCCCCGCACGAGCAGGTTCGACTTGTCGGCGTAGATGCCGCCGCCGGCGCCGTGCGTGGTGTTCCCGGCCACCACGCTGTCGTCCAGCGGGAGCAGACCCTTCACGGTGGAGATGCCGCCGCCGTTGACCGTCGAGGTGTTGTCCCGGATCGTCATCTTGCGCAGCACGAGCACCGCGTCGGAGTTGGCGAGCCCGCCGCCGATCTGGGCGGTGTTGCCGAGCACCTTCGTGTCGTAGACCTTGGTCCGGGCCGAGAAGCTGGCCAGACCGCCGCCCTGGGTCGCGCTGTTCTGCGCGAAGGTGCTGGTCTCGACCTCGGCCGCGCCACGGTAGTTGCCGAGCCCGCCGCCGTACGCGTTGGCGCTGTTGTGGTGGAACTGCGAGTTGCGCAGCGTCAGCACGCCGCCGTTGAGCAGGCCGCCGCCCTTGCCCGCGGCGCCGGCCGCGCTGTTGCCGACGAAGGTACTGTCGCTGACCACCATGTTGCCGTCGTTGAAGATGCCGCCTCCGCCGCCCTCCTTGGACAGCGAGGTGCTCTGGGTGACGGTGGTGTGCTCGACGACGGCCGTCGCGCCGTGCACGACGTGGAGGGCGCCACCCTCGATGGCCGAGCGCCCGTTGTGCAGCGTGACGTCGCGCAGGGTCAGCTCGCCGCCGTCGCGGACGGTGAAGAAGCGGAAGTCCTCGGCGTGCACGTGCCGGGCGATGGTGGCGCCCGCACCGTCGATGGTGATCGCGTGGTAGATCACCGGCAGGCCCGCCTTGTCGTCCTCCGGCTTGTGCGGCGGTGCCTCGGCGTCGCCCGGGGTCTCGGCGGCGTCGGCCGCCTCGCGGGCGTCGCGGATCCCGCCGTCGTACTCGTCGGCCTGGTGGAACGCCTGGGTCAGCGTGTACCTGCACTTCGGCGCGAGTCGCAGTGCCCCGCCGCCCTCGGCGTTGGCCCGCACCAGCGCCGCCACCAGCTTGGCCGAGTCGCAGGGCACCGAGACCACCTCGTGCCGTCCGGTCCCCGGGCCGTCGGCGCTCGGCTGCCGGCCGTCCCCGTCCCGGCCGTCCCCCATGCGGCCGTCCCGGCCGTCCCCGTTTCGGCCGTCCGGACGGCCGGCGCCGTCGCCGGCCGGCTCGCGGCCCGCCGCCTCGGCGCCGTCGCGCTGCTCGTGGCCCGCGTCGTCACCCTGCTGCACGCTTGCCGGCCGGCTGAGGTCCAGGAAGGGCAACTGGCGGTCGGCGGCGGTCGCGGCCACGCCGGTCGCGCCCGCCGCGCCGACGACCAGGCTGCCCGCCAACAGTCCACCAGCCAGGAACCACCGGGATCGTCGCCTGGGTCCTGCCCGTCGGCCTCCTCGGTACGTCGACATCGTCTCCTGCCTCTCCTACCCCGTGCCAGGACCGCGCCGATCCGGGCGCGGGGTGGGCGACGGGTCGTCGACCACCAAAAGTCACGATAGGGGCGCAATACGGACAGTAAGCCGTGAACGTGAATAGTCGTGCGATTCGTCTTCCCCATCGCCGCTACGCGGACACGTGGGCCGCCGCGCGGACGGCGGGCAGCGCGACGGGAACGTGGGCGGGCGACGGGTGCGGGGCCCCGCGATCAGCCGCCGACGTGGATGCCGGGGCGGCGGGTCGGGTCGGGCTCGCTGCGCCGGATGATCTCGCGGACCACCGGTGGGGTGTCGCCCCGACCGAGGATCAGGTAGCGCAGCAGATGCGCGATGGGGCTGCCCTCGGACCACTCGAAGTGACAGTGCGGGCGCACGCCGGTGACGTTGCGCAGCGCCAGCAGGATGGCCGCGATGGCGTTCGGGACCGCCGGGCTGCTGGCGCGCAGCACCCGGAAGCCGCCGACCTCCACCCCGTGCACCCGCAGCACGTGGCTGAACCCCGACGGGTCGATCACGTCGACCTCCAGGAAGAGCACGTCCGCCGCGCCGGGGACCGGGTTCATCCCGCGCTGGGCCCGCTCCTTAACGGTGTACTCCTTGACCGCGCCGCTGTCGCGCTTGTTGGCGATCAGGTGCAGCCGGCCGTCGTGCGCCAGAGACTCGGCGATGAACCGGCGGGCGGGCTCGTCGAACTCGATCCGCTCCGCCCGCAGCTCGGTGGTCCGGGACACCCGGGAGACCAGCGAGACGACGATGATGCCGAGGATGAACAGGCCGGAGATGGTGATGCCGTCCGGGTGCTCGATGATGTTGTCGCCCAGCGCGTACAGCAGCACCAGGGTGAGCACGGTGAACCCGGTGGCGGCGGCCCGGTGGTGGTGGCGGCCCGCCGAGATGGTCACCGCGATCGCGCCGGAGACCATCATCGCCAGGATCCCGGTGGCGTACGCGCCGGCCTGCGCGTTGACGTCGGCCCGGAACGCGAGCGTGATCACGAGGCTGACCAGGGTGTAGACCAGCACGACCGGGCGCACCGCCCGCCCCCACTCCGGCGCCATGCCGTACGACGGGAGGTAGCGGGGGACGATGTTGATCAGGCCGGCCATCGCGGAGGCGCCGGCGAACCAGAGGATCAGCACACTGCTGAGGTCGTAGACGGTGCCGAACCCCTCGCCGAGTTCGGTGTGCGCGAGGAAGGCCAGCGCGCGCCCGTTGGCCGCGCCGCCGGGCTGGAACTCCTCGGCGGGGATGAGCACGGTCGTGACGAAGGTGCTCAGCAGCAGGTACACCGACATGATCAACGCGGCGGTGGTGAGCAGCCTGCGCGTGTTGCGGATCCGGGCGGTGAGTCTGGCCTCCTTGTCCGGGCCGCTCGCGGAGACCAGCGGCATCATGCTCACCCCGGTCTCGAACCCGGAAAGCCCCAGCACCAGCAGCGGGAAGGCCAGCACCGCCGTCACGGTGAGGTCGGTCGGGCCGCTGAACCTGGTGAGCGCCTCGGTCCAGTTCGACAGCAGCGCCGGGTCGTCCGCGATCCGGCCCACCGCGACCGCGACGATCACCGCGTTCAACACCAGGAAGACGGCGACCAGCGGGATGGCCACCGCGACCGCCTCACGGAACCCGAGCAGGAACACCCCGCCGAGGATCAGCAGCAACACCACGGTCACCGCGACCGCGCTCCCCTGGTTGTTCAGCCCCTCCGGCAGGTACGGGTTCTCCAGCAGGTGCACGGTGGCGTCCGCCGAGGAGAGCGTGATCGTGATGATCCACGAGGTGGCCACGAAACCGAGCAGGATCAGCACGAAGAGCTTGCCCCGCCAGAACGGCAGCAGCCGCTCCAGCATCGCCACCGACCCCTGCCCGTGCGGGCTCTCCCGGGCCACCCGCCGGTACATCGGCAGCATCCCGCCGAGGGTCAACGCGACGATCAGCAGGGTCGCCACCGGGGAGAGCGCGCCGGCGGCCACGGCCGCGATGGCGGGCAGGTAGGAGAGGGTCGAGAAGTAGTCGACGCCGGTCAGGCACATCACCTGCCACCAGGGGTGCGACGGGGTCTGCCCCTCCACGGCCTCCGGGCCGACCGCCGACACCTGGTGCTGGAAGAGCCACCGGCGCAGCGGTCCGGGCGGCGGCGCCGGCGACACCGGGCTCGGCACCCGCTCGGGGATGGTTACCCGGCGACCGGTGGGTTCGGGGTGGCTGGGGTCGCGGGCGGCGCGCAGGGCGGGATCCGGCCCGGACGGGCGCTGCCGCCGCCGGCGCGCACGACCCGGTTGTCCCCCGTGCTCGTCAGCCATGTCCCCGTTCCCGCTTCACCGTTCCTGACCCGACGGTAGGCGGTCGTCCCGGTGCCGCCCGACGGAACCGACGAAGCCGGGACAACCGGTCAGTGCGTGACCGGGCCGGTCAGCGCCCGGGCCAGCGCCTCCGGGTCGGCGACGGTCACCGTCACCGCCGGGTGGCGCAACCACGGCCCGGGCGCCACCGCGGGAACCGCGGTATCGAACCGGACACAGACCCCACCGGCTGTGCTGGTGCCGAAGGTCGCGCCGCCGTCGGCGAGCGACAGGTGCGGCCCGATCACCCGCCACCAACGGTACGGGCCACCGCGCTCGACCCCGGTGACGTTGTCCCGGGTGGTCCGCAGCCGCCATGGCCCGAACCGGACGAGCAGTCGCTCGCCGTCCAGCTCGACCCAGGCCGTCCCCGGGTGGACGCCGATCAGCGCCAGCGCCGGACGGAACCGGTGGTCGAAGCGGAACGGGAAGCGCCGGCCGGGGCTGGTCACCGGCGTACCGCCCGGGCGTGGTTCACCTCGTACCGCCGGGGCAGGTGGGCCGGGGTGCCGCGCCGCGCGGCCGCGCCGGGCCAGGGTGGGCGGGACGAGGACGGGCGGCGGGCCGCCGTCGGGCCAGGACGGTCATGGCGCGCACGTACCCGGTACGGGTCGGCCGACACCCCCCGGAGCCGGCCGACCTGCGCCGAGGCCCTAGCCGTAGACCGGCGATCGGGTCCCGCGATGGACGCGTCCCCGCGTTCCGCCCCCCGGACGGAACGCGGGGACCCCCCGTCCCGGCTACTGCAGGAACGCCCCGAGGGGCGACAGCAGCAGCCGGCCGAGCGCCGCGGCATTCTCGTCCAGCCGGGTACGCTCGCACTCATGGGCGGCCGGGTCGTGCCGGCACCGCCAGATCTTCTGCGCGTTACGCCAGGCGACATCGCGGGTGTATTCGACCAGCTCCCCCTGGTACCAGTCGTCGATGTCGCCGTTGAGCATGTCGATGAGCAGCTGCCACCGCTCCAGGTAGCCCCGGCGCAGCCCGGGGATCTTGTCCGCGAAGATGTTGTTGATCTCGAGGTAGTCGTGGTGCTGGTCGCTGCCGTCGACCGGCTCGGACTCCAGGTGATCGAACGTGGTGACCAGCGCGAACGGCAGGTCGAAGTTGATGTGTGCGTTGACCCCGGCGGCTGCCGAGGGCAGCGGACGCGCGTCCGGGCCGCGCATCCGCTCGAACAGGCAGGACCAGGCCCTCGGGGTGCCCGGGCTCGAGTCGGTCCAGAGCCGCATCGCGTCGAAGTAGCGGGCCGCGAACTCCACGTCGAGCCGGGAGAGGAAGACCGGGTCGACGAAGCGGTCGTCGTAGAGCCCGTCCAGCACGCTGGACGTGATGGTCAGGTAGAGCTTGTTGAAGTCGGCCAGCGGGCAGCTCTCCTCCAGCGGTGGCAGCCGCACCAGGAGATCCTGCAGCTTGGTGAGGTGGTCGACCACCGCCGGCACGTCGGCGGGGTGATCGGCGAGCAGATCGACGATGTCCCGATGCACGGGCCCCCAGACCGGTTCGGTCATCTCTCCTCCACAAAGGTCCACGGCACCTCGGCACCGCCGGCGACAGGGCACAGCCTTTCAGCCGACACCTGTGCGCCGGATCAGTAGAACGACGTATACGGGCGCGCCCGGCCTCAACCGCGCCGGCTACGTAGCTGGATGGCGCTGGCCTGTACCCGGGTGCGGACCTGGAGCTTGTCGAAGATGTGCGACACGTGGACCCCGATGGTCCGCTCGCTGATGAAGAGCCGCTGACCGATCTCCTTGTTGGTCAGCCCCTCCGCCACCGCGGCGAGCACCTCCCGCTCCCGGGCGGTGAGCACGGCCAGCTCGTCGTCGGCCGGCGCGGTCTGCACCGCGTCCCGCCCGCCGCGCTGCTGCTCCGGCTGCTCCAACGACACCCGGGCCCGGGTGGCCAGAGTCTTGATCTCCGAGGTCAGCGGCACCGCGCCGAGCCCCTGCGCCACCTGGTACGCCTCGCGCAGCAGCCTGCCGGCGGTCGCCACCCGGCTGCGCCGGGCCAGCAGCGCCTCGGCCTGGCGCAGCCGGGAGTACGCCGCCGGGTAGGGGTGGTTGCGCCGGTCCCACTCGGTGACCGATCGGGCCCACAGCTCCGGGTCGCTGCCGTCGAGCCGGCTCACCTCGGCGGCGCAGAGCGCCAGAAAACCGTCGACGACGTTGCGGACCGGCCCGGCGGCCTTCTCACTCTTGCCGGCCACCCGCTCGGCCACGTCACGCAGCCGCCGCACCGACGTCTCGTCGACCGCCACCGCCCGGCTGGCGTGCGCCTCGGCCTCGGCGCGCAACCCGTGCCAGACCAGCGCGGCGAGGATCGCCACGTCGTCGGAGCGGCTCTCGGTCAGGCCGCGCTGCACGGCCTGCCGGGCGAGGTCGTGCCGCCCCTGCCACATGGCCAGCCCGGCGCGCAGGGTCAGCAGCGGGATCACGTGGCGGGCGCCGCCACCGGCGAGCACGGTGGCCACCGAGTCGAGATCCCGGTTGGCCGCCTCGATGTCGCCGTAGCCGACCGAGAGCCGGCAGCGGGCCAGCAGCAGCTCGACGGCGTCGGCGCCGGACGGGCGGTGCCGCAGCGCCGCGGCGACCACCTTCTCCGCCTCGGCCCACTGCCCCACCCGGAACAGCCCGTTGGTGGCGATCGCCAGCAGCCGGGTCTCGTAGGTGCGACCCAGCCCCAACTCGGCGACCCGCTCGGCTCCCCGGCGGGCCACCACCACCCCCTCCTCGAGGATGTTCAGCGGGCCGGTCAGCAGCTCCGCCAGGTGCAGGTACGCGCAGGCCACGTCGTCGGGACGGCCGGCCCGCTCGGCGGTCGCCAACGCCCGCCGCATCACCGCCAGGCCGGCGTCCGGGTCCTCCAGGTAGGCCTCGCTGAAGCCCAGCGCCGCACTGGCCAGCACCACCTCGGAGGTGGAGCCGTCCACCGCGGCGGCCAGCTCCAACGCCTCCCGGGCCCGCAGGCCCGCGTCGGCGTACCGGCCGAGGTGCAGCAGCAGCTCGGCCAGGTGGGCGGCGGCGGTGGCCCGCTCGCGGGGTGAGCAGTCGGCGGCCTCCAGGGCCAGCCGGTACTCCGCCTCGGCCAGCGCGGAGCGGCCGGCGGCGGCGAGGTAGCGGGCCCGGCGGATGTGCAGCGCGCAGGTCGACATCCCGTCGATGCGGGCCAGCTCCTCGAGCAGGGCCAGCGCCCGGGCGTGCTCGCCGCAGTGGTGGGCCGCCTCGGCGGCGTGCCCCAGCAGCTCGGCCCGGTCGACCGCGAGCGGCCCACCGGCCAGGTTGTCGGCCAGCTGCAGCGCCGCCGACCAGTGCCGGTGCGCCTCGGCGAAGCCGTGCAGCCGCTCCGCCTCCTGGGCCGCGGCCATCGCCGCCGGCAGCGCCCGGGCCGGCTCACCGGCCCGCCGCCAGTGGTAGGCCAACCGGGCCTGGTGCAGCTCGGCCTCCGCCGAGGTGAGCGCCTCGGCGTAGCGCCGGTGCAGCGCCGAACGCTCGGCCGGCAGCAGCTCGTGCTCCAGCACCTCGGCGACGAGCCGGTGCCGCAGCCGGTAGCCGTCGTCGGCGCCGACCAGCAGCCGGTGCGCGACGGCGGCCCGGACCGCCTCGATGAGCTCCTGCTCGGGCAGCGGGACCACCCGGGCGAGCAGCCAGTGCTCCACCGGCTCCACGCCGGCGGCGACCGCGTGCACCACCGCGTGCGCGTGCTGGGGCAGCGCGTCGACCCGGGCCAGGAAGATCTCCCGCAGGGTGTCGGAGAGCCCGTCCCGGCCGTCGCGCAGGTCGCGGGCCAGCTCCTCGATGACGAACGGGTTGCCGCCGCTGCGCTGCCAGACCTGCTCGGCGGCCTCGGCAGGCAGCGGGTCGCCGACCACCGCGGCGGCGAGCTGCTCGGTGTCGGAACGATCCAGCGGGGCGAGGTCGAGCACCCGTACCGAGCGCAGCCGGCGCAGTTCGGTGAGCACCCGGCGCAGCGGGTGCGCGCCCTGCAGCGACTCGGCCCGGACGGCGGCGAGCACCGTGAGCTGAAGGTCGCCGAGACCCGCGAGCAGGTAGAGCAGGAGCTGGCGGGTGCTCCGGTCGACCCACTGCAGGTCGTCGAGGATCAGCACCAGCGGCCGGCCCTCGGCGACCAGGTGCAGCCCGCGGGAGACCCGCTCCAGCAGCGCGCCCGCGCCGTCCGGCCCGGCGGTCTCGTCGGCGAACATCTGCAGCAGCCCACGCACCGCCGAGGAGGTGCGGGCGTGCGAGGTGGACAACTCCGCGTCGAAGCGCCGCAGCGCCTGCAGCAGCGGATGCAGCGGCGAGGCGTCGCCGATGTCCAGGCAGGAGCCGGTGAGCACCACCGCGCCCGCGTCCCGCAGCCGGGCACCCACCTCGCGCAGCAGCCGGGTCTTGCCCACGCCGCTCTCGCCGCTGAGGAAGACGGCGGCCGTTTGCCCCTGCGCGACGTCGTCGAACAGCGCGGCCCGGATCGCCTGCACCAGGTCGGCCCTGCCGACGAGCGGTGCAGTGTCCACATCGCTGGCCATGGCACGCAGCCTAATCACATGCCCCCGCACCGTTCTACGGCCGCATCCCGCATGTGGTACTCCTCGCGTCGACATTGCGACCAAAGGTTGCGCGCGGCCGACATACGTCGTCCTACCGATCCCCCGTCGGCCCAGGGGTGCCAATCTCCGGAGGTCGTAGTTATCAACGGGGGGAAGGGCAGGTGCGATGCCCATGACCACCATCGTCGCCACCACGCCGCGCGTCCCGTCGCCGCGCTGGCCGGTGCCGGAGGAGAGACGAACGGTCACCGTCCTGTTCGTCGACATCGTCGGCTCCACCGCACTGGTGGACCGGCTCGACCCGGAGGACGTGCGGGCGCTGCAGCGGGCGTACTTCGACACCGTGGGGCGGGTGCTGCGCCGATGGCACGGCGTGGTGGAGAAGTACATCGGCGACGCGGTCATGGCGCTCTTCGGCGCGCGGGAGTCCGACGGGTTCGACGCCTACCGGGCGGTCCGGGCCGGCCTGGAGATCCAGCGGGCGCTGGACGGGCGACCGTTGGTGGGCGGCACCACGATCCGGGTCCGGGTCGGTGTGGCCACCGGGGAGGCGGTGGTCGACCTGGCCGCCGCCCGCAGCGGCGGCCACGGCGCGGCCAGCGGCGCGGTGATCACCACCGCCGCCCGGTTGCAGGAGTACGCGCCGCCGGGCGCGGTCGCCCTCTGCGCGGTCACCCACCGGGCCACCGCCGGGCTGGTGACCCAGCGCCGGCTCGCCCCGGTGACGGTGCCCGGCCGGGTGCCGCCGATGACGGTCTGGCACGCGGTCGGGCCGGCCACACCGCCCGCCCCGCGCCACGACGGCCCGCTGGTCGGCCGCCGCCGCGAGCTGGCGACCGTCCGGGACCAGATCGTCCGGGCGGTACGCGAGCGCAGCCCGCGCTGGGTGGCGGTGGTGGGACCGTCCGGCAGTGGCCGCAGCCGGCTGCTGCACGAGCTGACCCGGGCGGTGGGCGCGGTCGACGGGGCGCCGGTGCGCTGGTGCGTCGCGTCCTGCCCGCCGTATCCGGAGCAGCCGCTGGCCCCGGTGGCGGAGCTGCTGCGCGGGCTGGCCGGCGCCGGCGTCGACGACCCGCCCGCGGTGCTCCGCGAACGGTTGGCCGCGACGCTGGCGGGCCTGTTGGCCCCGTCCCGGCTGGCGGTGGCGCTGCCCGCGCTGGAGCGGCTGCTCGCCGCGCCGGACGGCACCGCCGACACCGCGGCGGGAGCGGCCTGGTGCCAGGAGATCCTGCTGCGCCTCGCCGCCCGTACGCCGGTGGTGGTGGCGGTGGACGACCTGGACCGCGCCGCCCCGGCGGTCGGCCGGTTCCTGCACGCGCTCTTCACCGCGGCGGCGGCGCGGGAACTGCCGCTGGTGGTCGTCGCGCTGCACGGCCAGGACCGGGCCGACGAGCTGCCGGCTGCGCACCCGCGCTGCCAGGTGCCGGTACGCCCGCTCGCCCCGGTGCAGACCGGTCGGTTGCTGCGCCACCTGCTGACCGGGGCCGGTCAGCAGGTGAGCCTGGTCGAACGGTTGCGCCCCCTGGTCGGCGGCTACCCCGGCCACGCCCAGGCGTACGTCCGGTCCCTGGTGGACGGCGCGGACCCGGTGGCGCCACCGATGCCCGAGGCGATCCGGCGGGCGG
Source organism: Micromonospora sp. NPDC048909 (assembly GCF_040649635.1). Classification (NCBI taxonomy): domain Bacteria; kingdom Bacillati; phylum Actinomycetota; class Actinomycetes; order Micromonosporales; family Micromonosporaceae; genus Micromonospora; species Micromonospora sp. NPDC048909. The sequence goes on from NZ_JBEZFU010000011.1 coordinate 154,797, forward strand.
TCGGTACGGAGCTGGACCGGCTCGACGGTGAGCGGCGGGCCGCGCTGATGGCCGCCGCGACCCTCGACGTCCGGTTCAGCGAAGCGGCCGTGGAGCGGCTGCTCGGCTGGACGCCCGGCCGGGCGCGCCCGGTGCTGTCCCTGCTGCTCGACGCCGGCCACCTGCTCGCCCACCCGGCCGGCGGGTACGCGATCGCCACGCCGGCGCTGCGCTGGCTCGCCGCCGACCGGCTGACCCGGCGGGTCCGGCGCGTCTTCGCCCGCCGCGCCGCCGACGCCACGCCGGTGGGCCCCGGCGTGCCGGCGGCGCACCGGACGACCGTCACCCGCCCGGCGCCCCGGCGAGCGTCCGGCGACGACCGGACCGACCCGGCGGCGGTCGAGCGCACCCGGAGCACAGCCGTCCGGTCGGCGGAGCCGGTCCGGAACACAACCGTCCAGTCGGCGGAGCCGGCGCGGAGCGTCCCCGGGCGACCGGTGCTGCCGGACCGTGTCCGAAAGGCCCCGTCGGCGGCGTCGAAGCAGCCCACCGGGAGCAGGCCGGCAGCGGAGTTGATCTCGCCCACCCGAAGCAGGCTGGCGCCCGTGGCGACCCCGCTGGCTCGGAGCGGGTCGGTGGCGGGGCTGACACCGCCCGCGCGCGCCGGCGCGACCACCGGGCGCAGCCCATCGGCGCTGGTCAGGCCGGCGCCCGAGCTGACGTCGCCGACGCCGGCCCGGTCACTGTCGGTGCCACCGAAGAGGTCGCTGTCGGCGCCGCCGACCAGGTCGCCGTCGGTGCCGACGAGGTCCCTGTCGCTGGTGCCGAGTCGGGCGCTGTCGGTAGCGGCGACCGGGCTGCCCGCACCCGACGCACCGGGATTCGCAATGGCGCGGCACGCCGGTACGGCGTCACCGGGGCGACGTGGCGCGGCGCGGGACGGCCATCCGGCCGCGCCTCGCCGGCTCGCCGTGGTCTCCGTCGAGTCCGGCCCTCGGCCGGATCCGCCCGGCCGACCGGCCCCGACCAGGACGGCCCCGCGGCGATGGCGACATCGGGCCGAGGCGGCTGCCTGAGCGTGACCCGGGTGTCAGCGCGCGTCGAGGAAGGCCAGGGCGCGGGCCCAGGTCGCGTCGGCGGCCGCCGCGTCGTAATCGGGCACCTCCGGGTCGGTGAAGAGGTGGCCGACGCCCGGGTAGCGCAGCACCGCCAGCTCGGCGCCGGCCGCGGTCATCGCCCGCCGCCACTCGTCGAGCTCGTCCGGCGGCTCGTAGACGTCGGGGTCGGCGAGGTGCAGCTGCACCGGCAGACCCGGCCGGACCGCGTCCGGCGAGCCACCGGAGCCGTGCAGGAGCAGCAGGCCGGCTGACTTCGGGCGGTCCGCGAGCAGCGCGCCGGCCACCCCGGCGCCCATCGAGAAGCCGGCCAGCACCGTCTCCGGTGGCAGCTGCCCGGCCGCCGCCCGGGCCCGCTCCAGCACCACGTCCCGGCCCACCTTCTCCAGCAACGCGAACCCGTCGTCGACGGTGTCGACGGCCGGCACGCCGTAGAGGTCGGGGGTGGCCACCTCGTGTCCGGCGGCACGCAACCGGTCGGCGGCGGTCAGCACGGCCGGCCGTAACCCGTACACGGAATGGAACAGCGCGATGTGTGCCATCGGACCATCCTGCCCCACCTGCCCCGCGGTGCCGGGTCGCCGGGCCGGAGCCCGGCAGGTGGGTCACGGTGGCTGGGGCCGGCGTCGCGCCCGGCCGGTCAGCGCAGCGCTTCGAGCCGGGCGACCAGCTCCGCGGGCCCCGGCATCGCGGCGATCTCCTGGCTGACCTCCGCCGCCGCCGCCCGCAGGGCCGGGTCGGTGACCAGCCGGGTGAGGGTGTCGGCGGTGATCTCCCGGGGTGCGACGGCGAGGCCGGCGCCCCGGCGGGCCACCAGCTCCGCGTTCTGCCGTCGGTCACCCGGCCCGTGCGTGGCGAGCTGCGGCACACCGGCGATCAGGGCGGTGTAGACACTGCCCGCCCCGCCGTGGTGGACCAGCGCCGCGCTCGCCGGCAGGGCGCCGTGCAGCGGGATCCAGTCGACCGTCCGCACGTTGCCGGGCAGCGCCCGCCGAGCGGTTCGCCGGTCCGGCCGGACCAGCACGAACTCGGCGTCGACCCGGGCCGCCGCGGCCGCCACGGCGGGCATCGGCCCGGCGTCGCCCGGGCCGGTCAGGGTGCTACGGGTGACCAGCACCCGGGGTCGGTCGCCGGGCTCCCGCAGCCATTCGGGCAGCTCACCACCACCGAGGTAGGAGGCGTACCGCATCGGCCAGCCGTCCTGGCGCAGCACGCTGGGCGGTGCGACGGCGATGGCCGCCGCCGGTGGGGGCAGCTCGGTCAGGCCGTGCCGGCGCAGCGTGCCGGCCAGCCGGGCGGTGGTGGCCCGGAGCAGTTCCCGACCGTCGAAGAGCGCGTTCTCCTGCCGTACCGCCGGCACGCCGAGCCGGGCGGCGGCGAGGGCCCCGGCCGGCGCGAACGGCTCGTACAACACCAGGTCGGGCTTCCACCCGGTGGCGAGCGTGAGCACCGGGTCGGCCAGCTGGTCGTTGAGCGCGCCGAAGAGCAGGCCCGCGCCCCGGGTGCCGGCCGTCCCGGCGAGTTCGGCCCGGGCGATCAACGGGTGGCGGAGGAAGACGCCGCGGGCGATCCGACCGAAGTCGAATCCCGGCGCGACGTCGTGCACCGGCAGCTCGGACTCCGCGACGGCCAGCCCGTCGGCGCCGGTCGCGACGAGCACGTCGTGCCCGGCGTCGCGCAGCGCGGCGGCGAGCGGCACGAGCGGGAAGGCGTGACCGATCAGTGGTGCGGAGACCACCAGGACGCGCATCCGTCGATCCTATCCGGACGGTTGCGCCCCGACGGCCCGCCGGCCACGGGATCAGTCGGCGGGCGTTGGTCCGCCGCCGTCTCGGGGGCGGTCGGCGTCGGCGAGGGTACGGCTGCGCCCCCGGAACTCGGCCACCACCTCGCCGTCGTCCCGGGTGACGGTGACGTCGTAGATGCCGCTGCGGCCGTACCGGGTGCGTTCGGTGGCCCGGGCGGTCAGCACGTCGTCGGCCCGGACCGGCCGGATGAAGCTGATCTCACCACCCGCCGCGACGGTGACCGGCCCCCGGCTGTTGCAGGCCAGGGCGAAGGCGGTGTCGGCGAGCAGGAAGACGAAGCCGCCGTGGGCGATGGCGTGGCCGTTGAGCATCGTCCCGGTCACCCGCATCCGGGCCACCGCGGCCCCGTCGGCCGCCTCGACCAGCTCGATGCCGAGACCGCGGGAGGCCAGGTCGGCGTCGAACATGTCGTACGCCGCGTTGCGCTGCCGCCCCACGTCAGCTCGCCTGCCGCTGGTCGACGATCCGACGCATCTTGCCCATCGACCGCTCCACCGCGGCCGGGGCGGTCACCTCGACCGCGACGCTCACCCCGATGGTGTTCTTGACCAGGTCGACCAGCGCGGCGCCGGCCCGCTCGGCGGCGTCGGGCGTCACCTCGGCCCGCCGCTCGACCCGGACCGTCAGGGTGTCCATCCGGCCCTGCCGGTCGAGCACGCACTGGAAGTGCGGGGACAGTTCGGGGGTACGCAGGATCAGCTCCTCGATCTGGGTCGGGAAGATGTTCACCCCACGGACGATCATCATGTCGTCGGAGCGTCCGGTGATCTTCTCGATCCGGCGCATCGGCCGGGCGGTGCCCGGCAGCAGCCGGGTCAGGTCACGGGTGCGGTACCGGACGACCGGCATCGCCTCCTTGGTCAGCGAGGTGAGCACCAGCTCACCGCGCTCGCCGTCGGGCAGCACCGCGCCGGTGGTCGGATCGATGATCTCCGGGTAGAAGTGGTCCTCCCACAGGTGCAGCCCGTCCTTGGTCTCGACGCACTCGTTGGCCACCCCGGGGCCCATCACCTCGGAGAGCCCGTAGATGTCCACCGCGTGCATGTCGAGGCGCTGCTCCATCTCCCGGCGCATGTCCTCGGTCCACGGTTCCGCGCCGAAGATGCCGACCTGCAACGAGGTCGTACGCGGGTCGATGCCCTGGCGCTCCATCTCGTCCAGGATGGCGAGCAGGTAGCTGGGGGTGACCATGATGACCTCGGGTTCGAAGTCGCGGATCAGCAGCACCTGCCGCTCGGTCATGCCACCGGAGACGGGGATGACGGTACAGCCCAGCTCCTCGGCGCCGTAGTGCGCGCCCAGCCCTCCGGTGAACAGGCCGTAGCCGTACGCGACGTGCACCCGGTCGCCGGGGCGGCCACCGGACGCGCGGATCGACCGGGCCATCAGGCGGGCCCAGGTGTCCAGGTCGGCGCGGGTGTAGCCGACCACGGTCGGCCGGCCGGTGGTGCCGGAGGAGGCGTGCAGCCGGGCGACCCGCTCCCGGGGCACGGCGAACATGCCGAACGGGTAATTCTCCCGCAGCTCCGCCTTGCCGGTGAACGGAAACCGGGCCAGGTCGTCGAGGTCGCGGCAGTCGTCCGGATGCACCCCGGCGGCGTCGAACGCCCGGCGGTAGTGCGGAACGTTGTCGTACGCGTGCCGCAGCGACCAGCGCAGCCGCTCGCGCTGCACCGCCCGCAGCTCGTCGACGCTGGCCCGCTCGATCGGATCCAGCTCCTCGGGACGGGGGGTGCGGTCCTGCATCGGTTCCTCCTGCACGGCGATTGTGGGCGCCGCTCGGCTCCGCGCCCGCCGATCGGGGTACCGTACGCCGGCTCGGGCCGGCCGGCACCGCCGGGTGGCCGGGCCTGATATCGCCGGGTGGCCGGGCCTGGTGTCACCGGGGCGGCTGGCGGATGCCGCCGCGGGCGGTATACCTCTGAGTCATATTCATGCCGCTGAGGTATCGCGCTCACGTGGGGTCCGGCCGCGGCGACGGCCAGCGGGTCAGACGGTGAGCAGGGTCTTGCCGATCGCCGAGCGGTCCTCGATCGCCTCGTGCGCGGCGGCGGCCCGGTGCAGCGGATACGTCTGCCCGATCAGCGGCCGGATCCGGCCGGCCGCGGCGGCGTCGAGCGCGGCCCGCAGGTAACGGCGCCGGCGCTCGGGGCTGAACTGCACGTCGGCGATGCCGACCACGGTGATGCCCCGGTCCCGGGCCGCCTCGCCGTCGGGCACGGCGAATCCGCCCGCCGGTGCGCCGTGCGCCGAGAACCAGCCGCCCGGGCGGACCAGTGGGAACACCGCGCGTCCGTACTCGCCGCCGGCGCCGTCCAGGACCACGTGCAGCCCGCCGGTGGCCGCCCGGACGGATTCGATCCAGCGCGGCTCGGCGTAGTCCACCGCGAGGTCCGCCCCGAGCCGGTACAGCGCCTCGCGCTTGGCCGCGCCCCGTGCCGCCGCGACGACGAACCCGCCGGCCGCCCGCACCTCCTGCACCAGCAGGGCGCCCAGCCCGCCGGCCGCGGCGGTGACCAGGACCTGGTCGCCGGCGCGCACCGGCACCAGGTCGAGCAGCCCGAACGCGGTCACGCCGTCGTGCAGCAGGGCGGCCGCCTCGGCAAGAGTGACTCCGTCGGGTACCACGACGACACCGTCGACCGGCGCCACCGCGCGCTCCAGGTAGCCACCGCGCTCGTCGGTGCGGGTGACCACCCGGCGCCCGATCCAGTCGGGGTCGACGCCGACGCCGACCGCGCCGACGATGCCGGCCACCCCGACTCCCGGCCGGTACGGCGGGACGACCGGGAAGTGGTCGCCGGCCGCGCCGCGCCGGATGGCCGTCTCGATCCAGAGCACGTCCGCCGCGGCCACCTCGACCAGGACCTCGCCGGGGCCGGGCGTCGGCTCCGGCGCCTCGGTCAGCGCCAGCACCTCCGGGCCGCCGAACGCGGCCACCTCGATTCTCCGCATCTCGCCCTCCGCCTCGCTCCTCGACCCGACCAGCGTCGACGGTGAAGCGGGGTTGAGGTCAACTGCCGGGCGCGGTGACGCGCCGCACGGTGCGGGCGCCGGACAGCGGGCGCCGGCAGCGGCGGCAGTCAGCGGGCGGCGGGCAGCCGGTGCAGCGCGTCGACCAGCGGCGCGAGCTCCGGGGTGGCCTCGGCCTCGGCCAGCGCCCCGGCCAGCACCCGGCCGTGGGTCGGCCGGGCTCGGGTCAGCAGCTCGGAGCCGGCCGGGGTCAGCTCGGTGTAGATGCCGCGGCGGTCGTCGGCGCAGAGGATCCGGGTGAGCAGTCCGCGCTCCTCGAGGCGGGTCACCAGCCGGGTGGTGGCGCTGCCGGAGAGCGCGGCGGCCCGGGCGAGCTGGCGCATCCGCATGTGCCAGCCGTCCTGCCGGGACAGCGCGTCCAGCACGGTGTACTCGACCACGGAGAGGTCGTGGTCGGCCTGCAGCGCGCGCTCCAGGGCGGTCTCGATGAGCCCGTGCAGTGCGGCGAGGGTGCGCCAGCCCTGCGCGCGGATCTCCACCGCGTCGTCCGCGATGCCCATGCCGCCTCCTCCAGTGATCCGGATCGCCGCCCAGGCTACCACGCTTGCGCCGATATAGAGCGCGTGCAACTATTTCGTTGTCGACGCGTGTAGTTGCACACGCTTACCATCTGCCCCCTCCCCGATGGGAAGACCATGTCCGTACGTAACCAGTCCCTGCCCGCCGGCCTGCTCGCGCTGGCCATCGGCGCCTTCGGCATCGGGCTCACCGAGTTCGTGATCATGGGCCTGCTGCCCGAGGTGGCCGCCGACTTCGCGGTCTCCGAGCCGGTGGCCGGCTGGCTGATCTCCGGCTACGCGCTCAGCGTGGCGATCGGCGGGGTGGGCCTGACCGCCGCCGTCACACGGCTGCCGCGCAAGCAGGTCCTGCTCGGCCTGATGGTGCTCTTCATCGTGGGCAACCTGCTCTCCGCCGTCGCCGACAGCTACGCGGTGATGATGACGGGGCGGATCGTCGCCGCGCTCTGCCACGGCGCCTTCTTCGGCATCGGCGCGGTCGTCGCCGCCGGGCTGGTCGCGCCGGCCCGGCGGGCCGGCGCGATCGCCATGATGTTCGCCGGGCTGACCATCGCCAACGTGCTCGGCGTGCCGTTCGGCACCTTCCTCGGCCAGCACTTCGGCTGGCGCTCGACCTTCTGGGCGATCACCGGCATCGGCGTGGTGGCGCTGGCGGGCCTGGCCCTGCTCGTCCCCGGCCGGGCAGCGGGCACCGCCGGAGCGCCGGCCGGCGGGCTCCGTGGCGAACTGCGGGCCTTCACCCACCCCCAGGTCTGGCTCTCGCTGCTGATCACCATCCTCGGCTTCGGCGGCATGTTCGGCGCCTTCACCTACATCGCCTTCACCCTCACCGAGGTCACCGGGTTCGCCTCGAGCACGGTGCCCTGGCTGCTGGTGCTCTTCGGGGTGGGGCTCTTCGCCGGCAACCTGCTCGGCGGCCGGGCGGCGGACGTGGCGTTGTCCCGCACCCTGGTCGTCGTGCTGTCGGCGCTCACCGTGGTGCTGGCGGCGTTCGCGCTGACCGCGGGCAGCAAGCCGCTGACCGTCGCCGCGCTGGTGCTGATGGGCGGCTTCGGCTTCGCGACCGTCCCGCCGCTGCAGATGCGGATCATGCGGTACGCCCACCAGGCGCCGACCATGGCCTCGGGCGCGAACATCGCCGCGTTCAACGTCGGCAACGCGCTCGGCGCGTGGGTCGGCGGGGTGACCATCGCCGCCGGACTCGGCTACACCGCGCCGATCTGGGCGGGCGCCGCACTCACCCTGCTCGGCCTGGTCGTGCTGCTCGGGGCGCTGCGACTGGCTCGCCGCGACTCCGCCCGGTCGGTGCGGCGGGGACGGGAGCCGGCCACGGTGGCCTGAGCGCCGCGCTGCCAGTGGGGCCGGGGCACTCACCCCGGCCCCACTGGGGATCATCGTGCTGCCATCCTCTCCTAATTGCAAAGTCTTGGCAACAAGGTCTGGACAGCCGGCTCGCTGCGTAACTAGCCTGACCGTCATGACTCCTTACATCACGGACACCGCCGCCTGGCAGGAGAGCTGGGACCGGCAGCAGGCGGCCTACCTGCCGGACCGGGAGCACCGCTTCGCCACCCTGCTCGACGCGGTCGACACGGTCACCGACGGCGCACCGCCACGGCTGCTCGACCTGGCCGGCGGCACCGGCACCATCTCGCTGCGCACCCTGGCGCGCTTCCCCGGCGCGCAGGTGACCCTGCTCGACCTCGACCCGGCGCTGCTCGCCATCGCGACCGCGTCGCTCGCGGGCCGGGCCACCCTGGTCACCGCCGACCTCAGCCACACCGACTGGTCGGCCACGCTCCCCCACCGGGAGTACGACGCGGTGCTGACCGCCACCGCCCTGCACTGGCTGCCGGCCGACCGGCTCGCCGGGCTCTACGCCGAGATCCGCGACGTGCTGCGCCCCGGCGGCATCCTGGCCAACGCCGACCACATGCCCGACGACGCGCTGCCCGAGCTGACCAAGCGGCTCACCGCCCGGGCCCAGGCCCGCCGCGCCGCGCGCTACGCCGCCGGCGCCGTCCTCTCCTGGTCGGACTGGTGGGACCGGGCCGGGGCGGACCCGGCCCTCGCCCCGCTGGTCGAACGCCGGCAGGCCATCTACCCGACCGGGCACAGTCCGGAGTGGAACCCGCCGGTCTCCTGGCACCTGACGGCGCTGGCCGACGCCGGCTACGCCGAGGTCGGCACCCTGTGGCGCGGCGGCGCGGACGCCGCCGTGGTCGCGGTCCGCTGACCCGGCCCCGCCCCGCGGGCGTATCCTGAGCCTCCCGCGATCTTGCACGTCGTGCCCCGGCAGACCGGCGATCCGACGCAGGTCGGGGGCACGACACTGCACGATCACGGAGACGACGGGACCGGCCCCGCCGGCGACGGAGACTGGTGGAGCGGGTGAGCGGAGCAGCGGAGCGGCGCGGCGACCCGGATGTCGACCTGCGGGTGCCCACCGACCGGTCGGAGCTGACCGCGCACCCGGCGGCGGTGCTCGGCGCGATCGCCGCCGGTGGGGTGCTCGGCGCGCTGGCCCGCGCCGGCCTCCAGGCGGCCTTCCCGCACGGCCCGACCGGCTTCCCCTGGGCGACCTTCGGCATCAACCTGGTCGGCTGCCTGCTGATCGGCGTGCTGATGGCGACGCTGCGCCGGCGCGGCGGCGGACCGCCGCTGGCCCGGCCCTTCCTCGGCGTCGGCGTGCTCGGCGGCTTCACCACCTTCTCCACCTACGCCGTGGACGTGCACCAGGCGGTCGCCGCCGGCGCCCCGGCGACGGCGCTGGCGTACCTGGCGGCCACGGTGCTCGGGGCGCTGGGCGCCGTCTGGTGCGGCGACGCCCTCACCGCCCGGCTGCTGGATCGGCGGGCCCGGTGACCGCGCTGCTGGTCGCGCTGGGCGCGGCCGTCGGGGCGCCACTGCGCTACCTCACCGACCGGGCGGTGCAGGCCCGGTTCGGCTCGGCCTTCCCGTGGGGCACGCTGACCGTCAACGTGCTCGGGTCACTGGTGCTCGGCCTGATCACCGGGCTGCCGACCAGCCCGGCGGTCGGCGCGCTGGTGGGCACCGGCTTCTGCGGCGCGCTGACCACCTGGTCCACCCTCAGCTACGAGACGCTGCGGCTGGCCCGGGCCGGCGACCGGCTGCCCGCCCTGGCCAACGTGCTGGGCAGCCTGGCCGCCGGGCTGGCCGCGGCCAGCGCCGGCTACGCGCTGGCCCAGGCGGTCACCGGCTGACCGCGCCAGGCCCGCTCGTCGCGGGTCGCAGCGCGACCACCGGACCGACCACGAAGACGCTCGGCGGTCGCAGACCCGCCCGACCGGCGACCGCGCCGATCTCGTCGAGCCGGCCCGGTACGGCCCGCTGGTCGCCCTGCCCGGCGTCCTGCACCGCCAGCACCGGGGTGTCCGGCGCCCGCCCGTGCTCGATCAGCGCGACGGCGATCTTGTCGATGGTCTCCACCGCCATCAGCAGCACCACCGTCCCCCGGGACCGGCCCAGCGCAGCCCAGTCCACGAGTGACTCCGGGTGCCCCGGCGGCAGGTGGCCGGAGACCACGGTGAACTCGTGCGCCACCCCCCGGTGGGTCACCGGCACCCCGGCCAGCGCCGGCGCGGCCAAGGCGCTGCTGACCCCCGGCACCACGCTCACCGGCACCCCGGCCGTGGCGCAGGCCTGCACCTCCTCGTGACCCCGGCCGAAGACGTACGGGTCACCGCCCTTGAGCCGGACCACCCGCCGGCCGGCGCGGGCGTGCCCGACCAGGATGTCGTTGATGGCGTCCTGCGCCATCGACGGTCCCCGGGGCACCTTCGCCGCGTCGACCACCAGCACGTCCGGGCGCAGCCCGGTGAGCAGCCCCTGCGGGGCGAGCCGGTCGACCACCACCACGTCGGCGGCGTCCAGCAGCGCCCGCCCCCGCACGGTGATCAGGTCGTCCGGACCGGGCCCTCCGCCGACGATCGCGACCGCGCCCCGGACCGGATCGCCACCGTGCCGGTGGCCGTGGCCGTGGTCGTGGTGCTGCGGGCCATCGTGGTGGTGCTGCGGGCCGTGGTGATGGTGGTGACCGCCGACCGGGTCGTCCGGGTGGTCGTGCGGGGTCTGCGGTCGCCCGACCTTGTCGGCGAAGCCGGGCATCAGCACCCGGTAGGCGCAGGTGTCGCAGTTCATCCGGATGTCCCCGCGCAGCGCCTCGGCGTACCGCTCGAGCACCAGGTCGGCGAGCGGGTCGCAGTCGCCGATCAGTTCGGCCACCCGCACGTCGACCTCCGGGTGCGCGGCGGCGTAGGCGGCCGCCTGCGCGGTGATCCGGTCCGGCAGCACGCCGGCGAAGAGGAAGTACGGCGCCACCACGACCCGCCGGGCGCCGAGCCGGCGCAGCCGCTCCAGCACCGCCGGCACCGACGGTTCGGCGAGCGAGACGAAGCCCGGCTCGACGCCGGCGTACCCGCGCCCCTCCCAGAGCAGCCGGGCGACCTTGGCCACCTCGGCGTTGGCGTCCGGATCGGTGGAGCCTCGACCGATCAGCGCGACCCAGGTGTCGGCCCGGTCGGCGCCGGCGAGGGCCGCGTCGATCCGCTGCTCCAGCACCTCGTGCAGCAGCGGGTGCGGGCCGAGCGGCCGGCCGTAGGCGTAGCTGAGCCCGGGGTGCCGGGCCTGCTCCCGGGCCAGCGCGGCGGGAATGTCCCCCTTGCCGTGCCCGGCCGCGGTGAGCACCAGCGGCAGCGCCACCAACCTGCGGTGCCCGCGCTCGACCAGGGCGCCCACCGCGTCGGTGAGCGGCGGGCGGGACAGCTCGATGAAGCCGCCCTCGACCTGGGCCACGCTGCCGGCGCAACGCCGCCGGACCCGCTCGATGAGTGCGGCGAACTGCTCGACGCCGGCCGCGCTGCGGGTACCGTGCCCCACGACCACCAGTGCGGTCACTGCTGCTCCTCGCGGTAGAGCAGGGCGTTGAGGGCGGCGGCGGCGACCGCCGAGCCGCCCTTCTCGCCCCGGTTGGAGACCGCCGGCAGGCCACTGTCGCGCAGCGCCGCCTTGGACTCGGCAGCGCCCACGAAACCGACCGGGAGGCCGACGACCAGCGCCGGTCGGGCGTCCAGTGTGATCAGTTCGGTCAGCGCGGTCGGCGCGCAGCCCACCACCCAGACCGCGCCCGGGCCGACCCGGTCCCGGGCGATCCGCATCGCCGCGGCCGACCGGGTGATGCCGGCCGTGCGGGCCAGTTCGGCGGCGGCCGGCTCGGCGACCGGGCAGAGCGCCGCCCGGCCGGTGATCCCCGCGGCGACCATCGCCACGTCGGTGACCAGCGGCGCGCCGGCGCGCAGCGCGGCCAGTCCGGCGGCCAGGGCCGCTGCGTCGCAGACCAGGTCGGTGACGTAGTCGAGGTCGGCGCTCGCGTGCACCACCCGCTCGGTGACCGCGCGGGTCAGCGGCGGCAGGTGGCTCAGGTCCACCCGGGAGCGCAGGATCTCATACGACAGCTGCTCGATCGGATGCACCGTGCGGCTCACCGGCTCTCCCCCGCCGCGGTGTGCTCCGCCGTGCCGGCCGCCCCGGTCTCGGCGGTCGGCGCCGCCGTGCCGTAGCGGCGGTCGTAGCCGCGCAGCTTCCACAGCGCCACCGCGCCCGCCCAGGAGGCCAGGAAGAGCACCACCACCACGTAGCCGAGCTGCTCGAAGTGGTCGGCGACCCCGGCGTAGCCGGCGAGGAACCGCACACCGAGGTGGTCGACGAGCAGGCCGGCGGCGTACACGCTGGCCACCACGCCACCGACGAGCACCGTCATCGTCGTGGTGGCGAGGTTGTAGTAGAGCCGCCGCGCCGGGTGCCGGTACGCCCACGAGTACGCCCTGCTCATCAGCAGGCTGTCCGCGGTGTCCATCGCGGACATCCCGGCGGCGAAGAGCAGCGGCAGGGTGAGCAGGGCCAGCACCGGCAGGCCGCCGGCCGCGGCGGTGCTCGCCGACAACGACAGCAGGGTCACCTCGCTGGCCGTCTCCAGGCCCAGGCCGAAGAGGAACCCGACCGGGGCCATGTGCCAGGAGGAGCGGACCAGCGAACGGGCCCGCGAGCCCAGAACCCGCTGCACCAGGCCGCGGTTGAGCAGATGCAGGTCGAGTTCCCGCTCGTCCAGCTCGCCGTGGCGCAGTCGGCGCCAGAGCCGGGCCAGCCCGGCCAGCACCGCGGCGTTGAGCAGCGCGACCAGGGCCAGGAACGCGGTGGCGGTGACGATCGCGACGGTGGCGCCGACCTCGCGTACCCCGGCCAGGCGCGGGCCGGTGAGGTTGGCCGAGGCCAGCCCGACGACCAGGGCCAGCAGCAGCACCACCGCGCTGTGCCCGAGGGCGAAGAAGAAGCCCACCCCGACCGGTCGCCGGCCGCGCAGCAGCATCAACCGGGTGGTGTCGTCGATCGCGGCGATGTGGTCGGCGTCGAAGGCGTGCCGCACGCCCAGCACGTACGCCAGGGCGCCCGCGCCGGCCAGGCCACCGGCGGCCACCGGCTGGTTGTTCCAGTACAGGTAGAGGCTCCAGCCGGCGACGTGCAGCACGGCGACGGCGAGCACGATCCCGCCGAGGCGGGCCCGCTCGGCGCGGCTCCACCGGCCGACCGGTGGTGCGGTGCTCACGGGGGCGGTACTCATCGGACTCCTCCGAGGTGGTGGGGTTCGGTGACGCGGATGGCGTCCACCGGGCAGATCTCCAGGCATTCCAGGCAGCCGGTGCAGCGGTCGGGGCGTACCTCCAGGCCGCCGGGGACCGGCCGGATCGCGTGGGTCGGGCAGGTGAGCAGGCAGGCGCCGCAGCCCTGGCAGGGCCCGATCGTCACGAGCGCCACCGGTACCCCCTCGGGGTGACCATCCGGCCGGCCACCAGCCGGGTGTCGCTGTTACCCACCACCACGACGCTGTACATGTCGACCACCGCCGGGTCGAAGTCGGCCAGCGTGGCCAGGTGCACGCGCTCGCCGGGGCGGCTGGCGTTGCGCACCACACCGACCGGCGTCGACGGTGGACGGTGCCCGCCGAGGATGGCCAGCGCTGCGTCGAGTTGCCAGTGCCGGGTCCGGCTGCGCGGGTTGTAGAGCAGCACCACGAGATCGCCCTCGGCGGCGGCGGTCAGCCGACGCGCGATGACCTCCCACGGGGTGTGCAGGTCGGAGAGGCTCAGGTAGGCGTGGTCGTGCCCGAGCGGCGCGCCGAGCAGCGCGCCGGCGGCCAGCGCGGCGGTCACGCCGGGCACGCCGATGACGTCGATGCGCTCGTCGGCGTACTCCAGGGCGGGGCTGGCCATCGCGTACACCCCGGCGTCGCCGGAGCCGACCAGCGCCACCGCCCGCCCGGCGGCGGCCTCGGCCACCGCGGTCCGGGCTCGGGCCTGCTCCGCGCCGAGCCCGGTCGCCAGGATCCGGGTGCCTGGGCGGAGCACGTCGCGCACCTGGTCGACGTACTGGTCGAGGCCGACCACCACGGCGGCCCGGCGGAGCTCGGCGACCGCGCGCGGGGTGCGCAGGTCGGGCGCGCCGGGGCCGAGCCCGACGAGGGCCAGCCGGCCGCGCGGGGCGTGCCGGGCGACCGCCACGGTGGCCATCGCCGAGGCGGTCTTCGGTACCACCAGCCGCGCGTCGGTGGGCCGACCGGTCACCCCGAGCAGCGCGGCGGCCTCCGCCACGCTGGGCGTGCCGACCGCCGCGCGGACCACCTCGCTGGGGTGCGGCACGTCGACCGCCGCCAGCTCCGCCGCCGGCCGGGTCAGCAGTGGTACGCCGAGCGCCTGCGCGGTCGCCACGATGCCCGCCTCGTCGGCCTTGACGTCGGCGCTGGCCAGGCAGCGCAGGCTGGCCGGACTGAGCCCGGCGTCGGCGAGCGTCCGGTGCAGCAGCTCGCGCACCTCCCCGGCGGGCACCCCCCGGCTGGCCCCGACGCCGGCGACCAGCGACGGCGGTCGCAGCACCACGGTCCGCCCGTCGAGCGGCACGATCCGGTCGGTGACCAGCAGCCGGTGTCCGGCGTCCGGACCGGCGCCCGGGTGGACGTTGCCCGGCAGGGCGGGCAGCGGCCAGGTGGCGTCGGCGACCAGCCGGACGGGTTCGCCGTCGAGGATGGCCCGGGAGACGGCCGCGACCGCGCCCTCGACCGGCCAGCCGAGGGTGTCCAGCCCGGGCAGGCCGGCCGCGTCGGTGGCGGTGGTGACGACCGGGTCGGCGTCGAGCAGCGCGCCGACCCGGGCGGCGAGGGCGTTCCCGCCGCCGGCGTGGCCGCCGAGCAGCGCGATCGCGTGCCGGGCCGCCTCGTCGACCACCACCACGGCCGGGTCGGTGTGCTTCTCGCCGAGCAGCGGGGCGAGGATCCGCACCACCGCCCCGGTGGCCAGGAACGCCACCACGGCGTCGCAGTCGGTCCAGGCGGTCCGCAGCGCGTGGGCGACGGTCTCACCGGACACGAGGCGGGCCTCGGGCCAGGCGCCGGCGAGCACCGCGGCGTGCCGGCGACCGGCCGCGGTGGCGGCGACCAGGCCGATCCGGGCCGGCGGAGGGGCCGCCGCGTCGAGCCGGTCCGCCGGGTCGGGCCCGGCGAGCGGCGTCCCGGACGGGGCGGCCACGGCGGACGGGTCGGTGCTGGTGTCGCTCACGGCTGCTCCCCGGTGAGGACGACCACCGGGTTGGTGGCCGCGAGTCGGATCGAGCCGCCCGGCAGATCGGCCAGCCGGGCGGCGGAGAGCTGGCTGCCCTCGACGGTGTAACCGGCGTCGCGGAGCAGCCCGACGGCCGGGCCGACCCGGTCGACGGCGGCGAGCGTGAGCACCACCCGCTGCGGGCGGCGGCGCGCCACGGCGGCGAGCGCCTGCGGAGCGCCGCCGCCGAGGAAGACCGCGTCCGGGTCCGGCAGGTCGTCGAGGGCCGCGGGGGCGTGGCCGGCGACCACCCGGAGGTCCACGGCGTGCGCCGCGGCGTTGGCCCGGATCCGCGCGACCGCCCGGGAATCGTGCTCGACGGCGATCACGGCGGCGCCGAGCAGCGCACACTCGATGCCGACCGACCCGCTGCCCGCGCCGACGTCCCAGACCAGCCGGCCGATCCGGGGCCGCAGCCGGGCCACCGCCAGGGCGCGTACCTCCGACTTGGTGATCATCGAGTCGCGATGCGCGTAGGCGCTCTCCGGCAACGCCCAGCCGCCGGACGGGGGCGCGGCCGGTTGGTTGTCCCACCGCATCCCGGTCGCGCCGCCGGCCGGGGCCGCGCCGCCGTCGATTCCGGACAGGGCCGCGCCGCCGTCGGCGGCGGACGGCCCGGGCGGGTCGGCGAGGCAGAGCAGGACGTGCGGGTCGGCCCAGCTGCGCGCGGCGGCCGCGGCCGGGGTGGTCTCGGTGACCCGCTCGGCGTCGGTGCCCAGGTGCTCGGCCACCACCAGCCGGCGGGACCAACCGGCCAGCCCGGCGCCGATCTCGGCCGCGCCGGCGCCGGGCGCGGTGAGCACCGCGACCGCCGGCAGCGCCCGACAGGCGTTCAGCGCCGGCCGCGGGTCCCGACCGTGCGCGCTGACCACGACCGCGTCGTCCCACGGCCGGCCGGCCCGGGCGAACGCGGCGGCGACGCTGGAGACCGCCGGCAGCACCCGCGGACGCAGGCCGGCGGCGCGCAACCGGCGGACGATGCCGAAGAAGCCGGGGTCACCGCTGGCCAGCACCACGGCGGGGGTGCCGACGGCGACAGCGGCGAGGAGCCGGTCGAGCGCGGGGGCGAGCGGCCCCAGGACGACGGTGGCGCAGCCGGGCGGCAGCGGCGCCACGGCGAGGTGCCGGGCCGCACCGACCACCAGTCCCGCCCCGGCCAAGGCCTCGGCCAACTCTGGGTTCGCCGGGCGCCCACCGGCGTCGATCCCGACGACGGTCACCCCGCCCCGGGCCGGCCCGTCGTGGGATCCGGCAATCGGATCGGCGAGCGGACGCGACGGATCGGTCATGCCGCCCACCGTCCCGAGGAGGCGACCACCCGGGAGCCGGCGAAGTCGACCATCGCCACGTCGACGGCCACCTCGCCCTCGGCGAAGCGGCGCAGCACCGCGCGGACCCGTCGGCAGAGCAGGTCCCCGGCGGGGGTGAGCAGCCCGGCGCCGTCCCACAGCTCGTACGCGTGCCGGCCGGTGTTCGCCTCGGTGACCGCGGCGACCAGCTCGGGCCCGCCGCCGGCCTCGGCGGTGACCGCCCCGAGCAGGGAGAGGTCCACCTTGGAGCGGGTGTAGTGAGTCATCAGCACGCCCGCGGCGAGCTTGGCCAGCTTGCCGGCCATCCCGACGAAGACCACCCCGGTCAGGCCGTCGGCGACGGCGGCGGTGACCGCCGCGCCGGTGAAGTCGCCGACCTCGACGAAGCAGACCTCGGGCAGCTCGGGCAGCAGCGCCCGCGCCGCCCGCTCGGTACGCCCGCCGGTGCAGAGCACCACGGTCCGCTCCCCCTGGGCGGCCATCACGTGCACCGCCTGCACCACGCTGGCCCGCCAGGAGGCGGTGGAGAACGGCCGGACGATCCCGGTGGTGCCGAGGATCGAGATGCCGCCGACGATGCCGAGTCGCCGGTTGGTGGTCTTGCGCGCCATGATCTCGCCCCCCGGCACGCTGATCACCACGCGCACGCCGACCTCGGTCAGGTCGACCACCTCGGCCACCGCCGCGCTGATCATCTGCCGGGGGGTGTCGTTGATCGCGGGCCCGCCGACCGCCAGGCCCAGGCCGGGCTTGGTGACGGTGCCGACGCCGGGGCCGCCGGCCAGGCGCAGTCCGGGGCCCGCGCCCCAGTGCACGGTCGCGGTCAGCTCGGCGCCGTGGGTGACGTCCGGGTCGTCACCGGCGTCCTTGACCACCACCGCCTCGGCTCGGGCGGGCGGGCCGGGGGTCAGCTCGCAGCGGGCGACCGGGAAGCTGACCCGGCGCCCGGCGGGCAACCCGATCTCCACCTCCCGCTGCCGCTCGCCGGAGACCAGCGCGGTCAACGCCGCCTTCGCCGCCGCGGTGGCGCAGGCCCCGGTGGTCCAGCCGGTGCGCAGCGCGGTGGGCCGGACCTTGGCGGTACGCGGCAGATCCGGCTCGCGCAGCGGCGGCTCGGCGTACGTCATGCCGGCCCGCCGGCCGGGTCGTCGCCGTCCCGACCGCGGGCCCGGCGCAGCTCGGCGCGGGCGGCGGGCTCGGCCCGGCGGAAGGTGTGGAAGTGCCCGGGGTGGTAGAGGTGCGAGCGGGTGCCGCTGGCGGCGAGCGCCGGTCCGACCAGGAAGAGCGTGTGCTTCCAGAGCTTGTGCGCCTTGACCGTCGCCGCCAGGGTGTCGACCGTGCAGCGCACCACCAACTCGTCCGGCCAGGTCGCCTGGTAGGCGACGACCGCCGGGGTGTCCGCCGGGTAGCCGCCGGCCAGCAGCTCGGCCTGCACCTGCCCGGAGCGGGCGGCGGAGAGGAAGAGCGCCATGGTGGTGCCGTGGCGGGCGAAGTCGCGGACCCGCTCCCCCGCCGGCATGGGGGTCTTGCCGCCTTCGAGGCGGGTGAGGATGACCGACTGGGCCACCTCGGGGATGGTGAGTTCCCGGCCGACGATCGCGGCGACCGCGGTGAACGACGACACCCCGGGCACGATCTCCACCGCCAGGCCGAGCGCCCGACAGAGGTCGAGCTGCTCCTGCACCGCGCCCCAGAGCGCCGGGTCGCCGGAGTGGATCCGGGCCACGATCAGCCCCTCTGCGGCGGCCCGCCGGTAGAGCGGCAACACCCCCTCGATCGGCAGCTGTGCGGAGTCGACGATCTCGGCGCCGGGCCGGGCGTGCTCGAGCACGTCGGCGTGCACCAGGCTGGCCGCCCAGATCACGATGTCGGCGGCGCCGATCACCCGGGCGGCGCGCAGGGTCAGCAGGTCCGCGGCGCCCGGGCCGGCACCGACGAACCAGACGGTGCCCGTCGGGACGCTGGCGTGCTCGCTGGTCACAGCTTTCCTCCCCGACCGTCCCGGCGGGCCGGGACGAGCAGCGTCGACAGGTACGGCAGGTCGTCCTCGGCCGCGGTGACCGGGCCGATCCGTTCGTCGGGCAGGCCGAGGCCCCGGCCCAGCACGGCATCGGCGAGGCGGTCGTGCCGGCGCAGTGCGGTGACCAGCTCCGGGTGCCGGCGCCAGCCCTTGTAGGCGACCACCGTGCCCGGCCCGGCCAGGGCGTCCTCGAAGAGCGCCAACCCGGCGGTGGCCGGCAGCAGGGTCAGCGGCTCGCGCCCCGCGCAGAGCGGCACGCCGCTGCGCGCGGCGAGGTCCTGCATCGCGGTGACGCCGGGCACCGTGCGCACCTCGACCGCCGGGCGCAGCGCCCGGACTCCCTCGGCCAGGTAGCCGAAGGTGGAGTAGACGTTCGGGTCGCCGATGGTGGCGAAGGCGATCGCGCGGGCGCCGCCGTCCACCGCGGCGGCCACCGTGCGGGCGGCCTCGTCCCAGGCCCGTTGCCGGCGGGCGGTCACTCCACCCCGGTCGTCGAGGGCGAACGGCAGCCGGCGCAGCCGGGCCGCGGCCAGGTGCGCGCGCACGGTGGTCTCGGCCCGGCCGGGGGCCGCGTCGGCGTCCGCGGTGTGCCGGTCCAGCACGGGTACGAACACCACGTCGGCCTCGCGCAGCACCCGGACCGCCTTGACGGTGAGCAGCTCGGGGTCGCCCGGCCCGACGCCCACCCCGGTCAGCGTGGCCACCACGCCCGGCCGGACCCGCTCGGCGTCGCGCCCGGCACCGGTGTCGGCGACGCCCGGCCGGACCTGCTCCGCCGCGCTCACCGGGTCGCCGCCTCGACCAGCCGGCGGGCGGCCGCCGGCTGGCCCGCCCAGTGGGTGTGCAGGTAGGAGGCGTGCACCTGGCCGGTGACGAAGCCGTGC
This sequence comes from Micromonospora sp. NPDC048909, assembly GCF_040649635.1. NCBI lineage: Bacteria > Bacillati > Actinomycetota > Actinomycetes > Micromonosporales > Micromonosporaceae > Micromonospora > Micromonospora sp. NPDC048909. Next base: position 174,130 of record NZ_JBEZFU010000011.1, read on the forward strand.
GCGCCGCCGTCCCAGCGCCACGCCGGTCGTTCGCCGTGCGCCGGGTCGGTGACCGTGCGGTGGAACTCGTGGCCGCGTACCGGCTCGCCGGATCGGGTGACCGGGGAGTCGGCGGCGGCCACCGCGTCGCGGTAGCCGAGGGTGAGCGTGCCGGTCATCCGGGCGGTGAGGTCGAGCCGGCCGCACATCGGCACGCCGTCCAGGGCGCGGCCGAGGTAGAGCAGTCCGGCGCACTCGGCGACCACCGGGCCGGCGAAGTCGGACAGTTCGGCGCGGAGCGCGGTGTTGGCGGCCAGCTGGTCCGCGTACGTCTCGGGAAAGCCGCCGCCGATGACCACCGCGCGGGTGCCGGCGGGCAGCGCGGAATCGCGCAGCGGGTCCACGGTGGCGACGGTGGCGCCGGCCGCGGCGAGCAGCTCGGCGGTCTCGGCGTAGGAGAAGGTGAACGCGGCGCCACCGGCGACCGCGACCACCGGACGGCCGGTGCCGACCCGGCCGCCGACCTCGGCGAGCGGGTCCCAGGCCGGCGCGGTCAGTGGCGGCGCGGTACGGGCCAGGTCGAGCACCGCGTCGAGGTCCACGGTGGACTCGACGAGGTCGGCCAGCGCGGTCACCACGGCGACCGACCCGGGCGCCCGCTCGGCGACCGGCACCAGCCCGAGGTGTCGCGACGGCGCGGCTACCTCGCCGGCCCGGGCGACCGCCCCGAGCACCGGCACGTCGACCTCGGCGAGGGCGTCGCGCAGCAGCTTCTCGTGCCGGGGCGAGCCGACCCGGTTGAGGATCACACCGCCGATGCGTACCCGGCGCTCGAAGGCGGCCATGCCCAGGGTCAGCGCCGCCGCCGAGCGGCCTTGTGCGGTGGTGTCCAGCACCAGCAGCACCGGGGCCTCGACCAGCCGGGCGACGTGCGCGGTGGACGCGTACCCGCGCCGGCCGACGGCGCCGTCGTGCAGCCCCATCACGCCCTCGATCACCGCGATGTCGGCCGGCGTCGGCGTGCTCGCGCCGTGGCCAGCAGCGGCGCGATGCGCTCCGCGCCGACCAGCCAGGGGTCGAGGTTGCGGCCGGGCCGACCGGCGGCGAGCGCGTGGTAGCCGGGGTCGATGTAGTCCGGCCCGACCTTGTGCGGGCTCACCGTCAGTCCACGGCGACGCAGCGCGGCGAGCAGCCCGGTGGCCACCGTGGTCTTGCCGTGCCCGCTGGCCGGGGCGGCGACCACCACCCGCGGCAGCTCCTGGGGGGTCACCACTCGATGCCCTTCTGGCCCTTCTGGCCGACGTCCATCGGGTGCTTGACCTTGGTCAGCTCGGCGACCAGGTCGGCCGCCTCGACCAGCCGGGGGTCGGCGTCGCGTCCGGTGATCACCACGTGCTGGAAGCCGGGCCGGACGGCGAGGGTGGCGACCACCTCGTCGACGTCCACCCAGCCCCACTTCATCGGGTAGGTGAACTCGTCGAGCACGTAGAGCCCGTAGCGCTGCGCGGCCAGGTCGCGCTGGATCTGCCGCCACCCCTCCAGGGCGTCGGCGGCGTGGTCGGCCTCGTCGCCGCGCTGGATCCAGGACCAGCCCTCGCCCATCTTGTGCCAGGCCACCGGGGCGCCCTGGCCGGTGCGCTCGTGCACCTCGCCCAGCGCGCGGAAGGCGTTCTCCTCCCCCACCCGCCACTTGGCGCTCTTGACGAACTGGAACACCCCGACCGGCAGCCCGGCGGTCCAGGCGCGCAGCGCCAGGCCGAACGCCGCCGTCGACTTCCCCTTCATCTGTCCGGTGTGCACGACCAACAGCGGTCGCTTGCGCCGCTGCCGGGTGGTCAGCCCGTCGGCGGGTACGTGGGACGGCTTCCCCTGCGGCATCAGGCGGCGCTCCTTCGGCGGTCGTGGTCGGTGACGGTGGCGCGGCGGGTGGCGAGGTCGGTGAGCGGCGCGGTGGTGATCTGGTCGAGCGGGTGGTGCTCGGCGCCCAGTTGGGCGGCGAGGCGGCCGGCCAGGCCGAGGCGGACCGGGCCGGTCTCGCAGTCGACGACGACGCACGAAGCGCCGGTGGCGGCGAGCACGGCCGCGGCCCGGGCGGCGCGTGGCAGCGGCCGGTCGCCGGCGGTGGCCCGGCCGTCGGTGAGCACGAGCACCAGCGGCCGTCGGCGCGGGTCGCGCAGCCGCTCCACCCGCAGCAGCTCGGTGGCGGCGAGCAGGCCCTCGGCGAGCGGGGTACGCCCGCCGGTGGGCAGCTCGGTGAGGCGGGCCGAGGCGGCGAGCACCGACGAGGTGGCCGGCAGCAGGGTCTGCGCGCCGGTGCCCCGGAAGGAGACCACGGCGACCTTGTCCCGCCGCTGGTAGGCGTCGGTGAGCAGGGCGAGCACCGCGCCCTTGACGGCGGTCATCCGGTGCCGGGCGCCCATCGACCCGCTGGCGTCGACCAGGAAGAGCACCAGGTTGCCCTCGCGCCCCTCACGGACCGCCTCCCGCAGGTCGGCCGGGCGCAGCCGCAGCGGGCCGCCGGCGTTGCGGCCGCGGGCCGCCTGGTGCGGGGCGGCGGCGCGGACGGTGGCGGGCAGGTGCAGGGCGCCGGCCCGGCCACCGGCCGGGATCCGCGCTCCGGTGGTCCGGCCCCGTCCGGTGCGGGCGCGGGACCGCCGGCCCGGCACCCCGTCGCCGACCCCGGGGGCGGTGAGCAGCCGGGCCTTCAGGCCGCCCTGGGGTACGGCCACCGGCTGGCCGTCGACGGAGCCGGACCCGGGTCGGGCCGGTTCGCCGGCCGTACGGCCGATCTCGTCGGAACCGGTGCCATCGGCGCCCGGGTGCTGGTCGCCGTCGCGTTGGCCGTCGGCGGCCGAGCCGTCCGGGTGGCCCGGGTCGGTACCGCCGTCGCGATCCCGCCCGTCGTCGCCCTGGCCGTCGGGGCCGGTGGGGCCGGCCTCGCCCGGACCGCCCGCACCGCCGCGACCGTCCGGGCCGCCGGCTTCGGAGCCGCCGTCCGGACCGCCGGACGGGTCGTCGGGACCGCCGGAGCCGCCGCCGCCCGGCGGGTCGTCGTCCGGGTCGTCGTCGCGGGCCCGGTCCAGGGCCTCGTCGAGTCGCTTCTCGTCGAGCCCGGGCGTGTCGAACGGGTCCCGCCGGCGGCGGTGCGGCAGCGCCAGCCGGGCGGCCACCCGGACGTCGTCGACGGTGACTCGGTCCCGGCCGTGCCAGGCGGCGTGCGCGAGCGCCGTGCGGGCGGTGACGATGTCGGCGCGCATCCCGTCGACGTCGAACGCCGCGCAGACCTCCGCGATCTGGCGCAGCGCGGCGTCCGGCAGCAGCACCCGGTCGAGCCGGTCGCGGGCCGCCGCGACCCGCCGGGCGACCTCGGCGTCGGCGTCGGCCCAGCGGGCGGCGAAACCGGCCGGGTCGGCGTCGGCGGCGAGCCGGCGGCGGACCACCTCGACCCGGACCGCCGGGTCCCGGCTGGCACCCACCTCGACGGTGAGCCCGAACCGGTCGAGCAGCTGCGGGCGCAGCTCCCCCTCCTCCGGGTTCATCGTGCCGACCAGCAGGAAGCGGGACGCGTGGCTGACCGAGACGCCCTCCCGTTCGACGTGGCTGCGCCCCATCGCGGCCGCGTCGAGCAGCAGGTCCACCAGGTGGTCGTGGAGCAGGTTGACCTCGTCGACGTAGAGCACCCCGCGGTGCGCGGCGGCGAGCAGGCCCGGCTCGAAGGCGCGTACCCCCGCGCCGAGGGCCTTCTCCAGGTCCAGCGAGCCGACCACCCGGTCCTCGGCGGCGCCGACCGGCAGCTCGACCAGTCGGGCCGGGCGGCGCTCGGCGGCGGGCCGGGCCGGGTGCGGGCCGTCCGGGCAGCCCGGGTCGGGTGCGGCTGGGTCGCAGGCGAACCGGCAGCCGGCGACCTGCTCGACCGGGGGCAGCAGCGCCGCCAGGGCCCGCACCGCGGTGGACTTCGCGGTGCCCTTCTCGCCCCGGACCAGCACCCCGCCGATGGCCGGGCTGACCGCGTTGAGCAGCAGGGCGAGGCGCATGTCGTCCATGCCGAGCACGGCGCTGAACGGGTAGCTCATGCCCGGTCCTCCAGGTCGCCCTCGGTGGCCAGGTACGTCTCGCGCAGCCGCTCCAGGGTGGCCGGGTCGGGCTCCGCCCAGAGCCGGCGGTCGGCGGCCTCGAGCAGCCGCTCGGTGATGCCCCGCAGCGCCCACGGGTTGGACTCCTCGAGGAACTCCCGGGTGGCCGGGTCGAAGACGTACGCGGCGGCCAGGTGCTCGTACATCCAGTCGTCCACCACGCCGGCGGTGGCGTCGTAGCCGAACAGGTAGTCCACCGTGGCGGCGAGCTCGAAGGCGCCCTTGTAGCCGTGCCGGCGCATCGCGGCGATCCACTTCGGATTGACCACCCGGGCCCGGAACACCCGGCGGGTCTCCTCGCCCAGCGTCCGGGTCCGCACGTCGTGCGGCATCGCCGAGTCACCCACGTACGCGGCCGGCGCGGCGCCGGTGAGGTGCCGGACCATCGCCACCATGCCGCCGTGGTACTGGAAGTAGTCGTCGGAGTCGACGATGTCGTGCTCCCGAGTGTCCTGGTTCTTCACCGCAACCGCGATCCGGGCGAAGGAGCGTTCCATGTCGGCCCGCGCCTCCCGCCCGTCCAACCCCCGGCCGTAGGCGTAGCCGCCCCAGACGGCGTACACCTCGGCCAGGTCGGCGTCGCTGCGCCAGTTCCGGGCGTCGATCAGCGGCAGCAGCCCCGCCCCGTACGCCCCGGGCTTGGAGCCGAAGATGCGGGCGGTGGCCCGCCGCTCGTCGCCGTGCTCGGCCACGTCGGCGGCCACGTGGGCGCGGACGAAGTTCTGCTCGGCCGGCTCGTCCAGGGCGGCGACCTGCCGGACGGCGTCGTCGAGCAGCGCCACCACGTGCGGGAAGGCGTCCCGGAAGAAGCCGGAGATCCGGACGGTGACGTCGATGCGGGGGCGGCCCAACTCGGGCAGCGGCACCACCTCGACGCCGGTGACCCGGCGGGAGCGGTCGTCCCAGGTGGGACGGCAGCCGAGCAGGGCCAGCACCTCGGCGATGTCGTCGCCCTGGGTCCGCATCGCGCTGGTGCCCCAGACGGTCAGCCCGACCGACCGGGGGTACGCGCCGGTGTCGGCCAGGTGCCGGGCCAGCAACGAGTCGGCGAGGGCCACCCCGACGTCCCAGGCGTTGCGGCTGGGGATCGCCTTCGGGTCGACGGAGTAGAAGTTGCGGCCGGTCGGCAGGACGTTGACCAGGCCCCGGGTGGGCGAGCCGGAGGGTCCGGGCGGGACGAACCGGCCGTCCAGCGCGGCCAGGGTGTTGGTCAGTTCGTCGGTGGTCCGCGCCAGCCGCGGCACCAGCTCGGTCGCGGCGAACCGGAGCACCGCGGCGGCTTCCGGGATCGCCCGGCCGGTCACCTCGGTGACCACCGGGTCGACCTGCGCGGGGTCCCAGTCGAGGGTCTCCATGCCGACGACCAGCCGGCGTGCCAGGGCCTCGATCAGGTCGACCGCGTCGGCGGCGGTCGCGGCCGGGCCGTCCACGGTGTCGGTCAACGCGGCGGGCACGGTCAGTCGCTCGCCGGGCGCGGCGAGCAGCGCCATCTCGTCGAGGTCGTAGCTGGCGGCCAGGGCCTGGCGCAGGCCGGGCAGGACCCGGCTGCCGCCCCAGACCTGCGGCGCACGCAGTACGGCGAGGACGAGGTTGACCCGGGGCTCGCCGGTGGGCGCGGCGGCGAGGATGTGCAGGCCGTCGCGGATCTGCACGTCCTTGACCTCGCAGAGGTAGCCGTCCAGGTGCAGCACGAAGTCGTCGAACTCCTCGGCGGCGGGCATCTGCTCGGCGTGCAGGTCGTGGTGCAGCTCCGCGGCGCGGACCAGGTCCCAGATCTGCGCCCGCACGGTCGGCACCTTGGCCGGGTCGAGGGCCTGGACGGTGGCGTACTCGTCGAGCAGCTGCTCCAGCTTCGCCAGTTCGCCGTAGGTCTCGGCGCGGGCCATCGGCGGGACCAGGTGGTCGACCACCACGGCGTGGGCCCGCCGCTTGGCCTGGGTGCCCTCGCCGGGGTCGTTGACGATGAACGGGTAGACCAGCGGGAGGTCGTCGAGGACGGCGTCCGGCGCGCAGTCGGCGGCCAGCCCGAGGCCCTTGCCGGGCAGCCATTCCAGGGTGCCGTGCTTGCCGAGGTGCACCACCGCGTCGGCGCCGAAGCCGCCGTCGGCCGGGGGTGCGGCGAGCCAGCGGTACGCGGCCAGGTAGTGGTGGCTGGGCGGCAGGTCCGGATCGTGGTAGATGGCGATCGGGTTCTCACCGAAGCCCCGTGGCGGCTGGATGAGCAGCACCACGTTGCCGAAGCGCAGCCCGGCGAGCACCAGGTCACCGCCGTCGGTGTACAGCTCGCCGGGCGGCTCGCCCCAGTGCGACCGCATCCGTTCCCGCAGGGCGGTCGGTAGCTGTTCGAACCAGCGCCGGTACACCCCGCCGGGCACCCGCGCCTCGGCGGCGGCGAGCTGTTCCGGGGTGAGCCATTCGACGTCGTGGCCGCCGGCGGCGATCAGGGCGTGGATCAGCGCGTCCCCGTCGTCGGGGGCCGGGCCGTCGCCCAGGTGGTAGCCGGCCTCGGCGAGCGCGGCGAGCAGCCGGACCGCGGAGGCCGGGGTGTCCAGGCCGACCGCGTTGCCGACCCGGGAGTGCTTGGTCGGGTAGGAGCTGAGCACCACCGCGAGCCGCTTCTCGGCGTTCGGCAGCCGGCGCAGCCGGGCCTGCCGGACCGCGATGCCGGCGACCCGGGCGGCGCGCTCCGGGTCGGCGGCGTAGACGGAGAGGCCGTCGGCGTCGATCTGCTTGAACGAGAACGGCACGGTGATGATCCGGCCGTCGAACTCGGGAACGGCCACCTGCATGGCGGCGTCCAGCGGGGACAGTCCGGCGTCCGAGCCGGCCCACTGCTCGCGGGTGCTGGTCAGGCAGAGCGCCTGGATCACCGGCACGTCGAGGGCGGCGAGCGCGCCGACGTCCCAGGCGTCGGGGTCGCCGCCGCCGGAGGCGTCCGCGGCGACCGTGCCGCCGGCGGCGAGGACGGTGACCAGCAGCGCGTCGCAGCGGGCGAGCAGCCCGATCGGACCGGCGTCGGCGGTCAGCCCGCGCAGCGAACCACAGTAGACGGGCAGCGGTTCACCGCCGGCCGCCTCGACCGCGTCGGCGAGGGTGTCGACGAAGGCGGTGTTCCCGGCGAGCGCGTGCGCCCGGTAGAAGACGATGCCGATCGTCGGCCGGTCGCCGGTTCCGGCGGCGGGCCGGTCGCCGTGCACGCCGTAGGCGGGGGTGGGCGCGGGTGGCGCGAAGCCCTCGCCGGTGAGCAGCACCGTGTCGGAGAGGAAGTGGGCGAGCTGGGCCAGGTTCTCCGGGCCACCCTCGACGAGGTACGCGAGCGCCTGGGTGACCACTCCGGAGGGCACGGTGGAGGCCGCCATCAGCTCCGCGTCGGGCACCGCCTCGCCGCCGAGCACGACCGTCGGCACGCCGGAGTCGAGCACCGCGGCGAGCCCGTCCGGCCACGCCGGCCGGCCGCCCAGCAGCCGTACGACGGCGAGGTCGACGCCGTCGAGCAGCGCGGGCACGGCGTCGGCGTCGAGCCGGGCGGGGTTGGCCAACCGGTAGTCGGCGCCGCTGGCACGGGCCGCCAGCAGGTCGGTGTCGGCGGTGGAGAGCAGCAGGGTGCGCACGGAAAGCTCCGGAGAGTAACGCCCGTCCGGTCGCGGCGGCGGTCGGGCGGGGCGGGTGGGCGCGGGTTCAGCGGATGCGGCGAGCGGGCGCCCGGTTCACCGGCGACGGGCCGGTGTCGCCGGGCGGCGCGGCGCGGAACCTCAGCGGGCGGCGCGGCCGGTTGCGGGCTCGGTGGCCCGGCCGGGCGGCAGCGTGCCGGTGCGGCTGATCGTGGGTGCGCCGGCGCGGCTCATCGTGGGCGCGTTGGCGCGTCCGGGCCGGTCGCGGCGGATCTCATCGGCGATGCAGACGCGGTGCGTCATCGGGTCCTCCTCGGGTGTCCACGCCCTGGGGCACATCCCGACGGCCGAAGTATCCTGGCTCCCAGATCGACGCTCACCCCCGGCCTTCCAACCGCGCACGCACGGCCGTGACTCACGAGGGGGGATCGCTCCCCGGTGACAGTGGCGGGACCGCGCCGGAATCGCACCGGCTTCCTTCACTGCCGTCAGGCCGCGAATGCTGCCACACCCGTCCGCCGCCGGTCAACGCCGCCCCCGGCCGCTCGATACCCACGCCAGCCATCGATGCACAACGATTGACTGAGCGCGCGGACCAGTTCGGACGATGCCCGGGATCAATGCCGCGCGCCCTTTGCTCTGCTTCAGCGGAGGCGACAGTGGCGGCGCCTTTTCGTTGCCTGCGCTGAAGCAGAGCAAAGGCGCCGGGCAGGCGGGTCGGCCGGACGGAATGGCTGGCGGGAGCGGCAATCGCCGATCGTCCGGCTACCATCGGCCCGGTCGCCGAGCAATCGGCCCGACCTGAAACGGGGGATGACCGCCATCATCGCCATGGAGTTCCACCATCTCGCCGGCCGGGTCTGGATCTGCCCCGGCGATCCGGACCCCGACGCCGTCCAGGCCGGCGTCGCCGTGGTGGCCGACGAGCGCGGCAGTGTGATGATCGACGCGGGCCAGAGCCCGGCGCACGCCCGCGAGATCCGCGCCGCGCTGGCGGCGGCCGGGTTGCCGCCGCCACGCTGGCTGGTCTACACCCACCATCACTGGGACCACGTCTGGGGCGCCTGCGCCTGGCCGGAGGTGGAGATCGTGGGCCACGTCGCCGGCGCCGAGCTGCTCCGCGCGGAGGCGGCCCGGCCGTGGAGCCACCGCTACCTGCGCGAGCAGGTCCGGGACAATCCGCGACTCACACCGAGCTTCCGGGCCCGGGCGTTCGCCGTCGACTCGTGGGACGACTTCACGGTGCTGCCGCCGAGCCGCACCTTCGCCTACACGTACGACCTGCCGGTCGGGGTACGGCTACAGCACGTCGGCGGCCGGCACGCACCGGACTCGACGGTGGTGCTGGTGCCCGACTCCGGCGTCGTGCTGCTCGGCGACTCCTACTACCCGCCACCGGCGCACCTGCGCCGGCCGGAAGACGGTCTCGACCTCGCGCTGGTGAGCCGGCTGCTCGACGACGACTACCACTGGTACGTCTCCAGCCACGGCGAACCGATGACCCTGGAGCAGGCCCGGGAAGCCGTCAACGCCGGCTGACGGGGCGGCGGTCCGGCGCGGTCAGCGGGCCCGCCGCTCCGGGTGGGCCCGGTTCCAGGCGCGCATCCGCTCCGGGTAGCCGGTGCGAGCGGCCTCGTAGAGCGGGACCGCGCGCCGGCGGGCGATGGCAGCCGCCGCCCGCGGCGAGCCGGTGCGGCGGCGGATCCACTCACCGTCGTGGGCGATCGCCACCACGGTGGTGTCGGTCGCGGTGGTCTCCGGCTCCAGGTAGAACTCCACTCCCTGCCGGCTGGCGACGAACTCCTCCAGCGCGGCGAGATCGTCCCGGGTCGCCTCCCGGTCCAGCTTCGTGGGGGTCCCTTCGGTGCCCCGGGACCGCCGGTTGAACCAGCCCATGCCCGACTCCTCTCCTCGGCCTTCCCCCCAGTGCAGCACCGCTTGCTGGCAATCGGCTGCGAGCGGCATGAGAGCCCGCTGACCGCCCGCGCACCGCACCGGCCGGGCGAGCCGGGACCACCCGGACGGGTCGCGGAGGACGACCCCGGCCGGCCGGGTTAGGGTCGGGCCGTGTCGGGGGCGCGGATGGGGGCGCGGAACAACGCCGAGTGGTGCGACGTCGTCTGCGCCAGCCACGGCCTGACGGGCCGGCTCGACCCGGACGCCTGGTCGGTGCCCCGACGCTCCCCACCCTGGTACCCGGACGCGGTGACCCTGCGACCTGGCGTGGCCGCCGACGCCCTGCTGGACCGCATCGACGCCGGCCCCGGCGCGTCCGTGAAGGACAGCTTCGCCGACCTCGACCTCGGGCCGTACGGCTTCCGGTTGCTCTTCGCCGCCGAGTGGATCCACCGGCCTCCGGGCGCCGCTCCCGCCGCCGCGCCGCTGACTCCGGTCACCTCGGCGGAGGCGCTGACCACCTGGGCCGCCGCGCACGGCGGGGGCGAGCTGTTCCGGCCGCCGCTGCTGGCCGACCCGCGGGTGACCGTCCTCGCCCGGTACGCCGCCGACGGCTCGGTGGCCGGCGGCGCGGTGCTCAACCGCAGCGGCACCGACACCGGCGTCTCCAACGTCTTCGCCACCGGCGTCGACGTGGCCGAGATCTGGTCCGGGGTCTGCGCGGCCCGGCCCGGGGTCCCGCTGGTCGGCTACGAGTCCGGGCCCGGCCTCGACCCGGCCCTGCGGGTCGGCTTCACCCGGACCGGGCCGCTGCGGATCTGGCTGCGCGCCTAGCGGCCGCTCCGGACGTGGGCGTCGGCAGCGCCCGCACCGCTCCGACCGGGCGAGCCGGGGCCCGGCCGGAGCGCGCGTGCGGCGGACCGGTCAGCCGAGGCGGGCCAGGTCGTCGCTGGTGAGCCGGAGCGCGGCGGCGGCGATGTTGGCCGTCAGGTGGGCCGGGTTCCCGGTGCCGGGAATGGCCAGCACGTGCGGCCCCTGGTGCAGGGTCCAGGCCAGCCGCACCTGGTGCGCGGTGACGCCGTGGGCGCGGGCCACGTCGAGCACCGCCTCGTTCGTCTCGGCCGTCGCGCCCGCCTCCCGGCGCGTACCGGCCAGCGCGAAGAACGGCACGTACGCGGTGCCGCGTTCGCCGCAGAGCCGCACGAACCCGTCGTCCTCGCGGTAGGAGTCCACCCCGTACGCGTTCTGCACGCAGACCACCGGGGCGATGTCGCGTACCTCTTCGAGGTGTTCGGGGCGGACGTTGGAGAGCCCCAGGTGCCGGATCAGCCCGGCGTCGCGCAGCTCGGCCAGGACGCCGAACCGCTCGGCCAGCGGGGCTGCGGCGGGGCCGCGGTAGATCCGCAGGTTCACCAGGTCGAGGTGGTCCCGGCCGAGCCGGCGCAGGTTCTCCTCGACCTGGGCGCGCAGCTGGGCGGGGGTGCGCGCCTCCTGGAAGCCGGTCGCCGGGTCGTACCCGGGCCCGACCTTCGTGGCGATCACCAACTCGTCGGGGTACGGGGCGAGCGCGGCGCGGATCAGCTCGGTGGCGTACCGGGCCGGCCCGCTGCCGACCCGCAGCGTGCCGCCGGGCGAGACGTAGAAAGCGGCGGTGTCGATGTGGTTCACGCCCAGCTCGACCGCCCGTCGTAGCACCGCCACGGCGTGCTCACCGTCCGGGTCGGCGGTGATCCGCATCGAGCCGAAGCCCATCCGGTTGACGGTGCGGTCGCCCAGCGTCCAGGTGCCCGCGGCGGCCGCGGTGATCTCGTCGATTGGCATCCGGCGACCCTAGCCAGCGGCGGTGCGCGGCGCAGTCGGCCGCGCACCCGATACCGCTGGACGCCGATCCGGGTTAGCTTTGTTTCACTGGACGCACCGGGCGCAGCGCCGGCACCAGCGCCAGGGTCGGCACCAGCAGCAGCGGCACCACGAGCAGCGCGTGCAGGGTGCCCACCCGGTCGCCGAGCATCCCGAGCAGCGGCGGGCCGCCGAGGAACGCGGTGTAACCGATCACCGCGACCACGCTGACCCGGGCCGCCGCCTTCTCCTCCTCGTCGGCGGCCGCGCTCATCCCGACCGGGAAGCCGAGCGACGCGCCGAGCCCCCAGAGGGCGACCCCGGCGACGGCCACCGGACCCGAGCCGGCCAGGATGGCCAGCAGCGCGCCGAGGGTGGCCAGCAGGATCGTGCCGATCAGCACGGGCACCCGTCCCCACCGGTCCAGCGCGACGGTGCCGGCGGTGCGGCCGATGGTCATGCCCAACACGAAGACGCCGAACACGGCCGCGCCGGCCGCCTCGCTGAGGTCGCGGCCGTCGATGAAGGCGACCGCCAGCCAGTCGTTCGCGCTGCCCTCGGTGAAGGCCATCACCAGGACCAGCAGGCCGACCAGCAGGGTGCGCGGCTCCCGCCAGGCGGCGAGGAGGTCTCGCCGTCCGCCGGCCGGCGTCGCCGCCGGCCCGGTCGCGGCCGGCGGCAGGAAATGCCGGGCGCCGGCCAGCGTGCCGAGCAGCACCAGCGCCGCGATGGCGGACAGGTGGGCGTCGACCGGCACGCCGAGCCGGGCCGCCCCGGCGCCGAGGCCCGCCCCGGCCACCGAGCCGAGGCTCCAGGCGGCGTGGAAGCGGGGCATGATCGTACGGCCCAGGCGCCGCTCGACCGTCGCGCCCTCGACGTTCATCGCGACGTCGCAGCTGCCGGAGCCGTAGCCGAAGGCGAAGAGGCCCACCGCGACGCCGACGGTCGAGCCGGCGAGCCCGGCGGCCAGCCCGGCGACGACCAGCCCGAGAGCGACCAGGCCGGTGGCGAGCATGACCGTGCGGGCCGCGCCGAGCCACTGGCTGAGCAGCCCGGCGGTGGGCATCGCGAGCAGCGCGCCGGCCGACATCGCCAGCAGCAGCAGGCCGAGCTGCCCGGCGCTGAGCCCCAACTCCTCGCGGGCCGCCGGCACCCGGGAGAACCAGGTGGCCACGGCCAGCCCGTTGAGGGCGAACACGACGGCGACGGCCGTCCGGGCGGTGCGCACCGCCCGGGGTGCGACCGGCGGGCTCGCCGGGTCGACGGGCGATGTGGTGGGGGCGCTCACGCGGGTGGTTCCTCTCCTCGTTACGGCTCTCCGCACGATCGCACACCTGAGAGCGCTCTCACGACAACCCGGTTCCGCCCCTTACCTTTCGTCACACCCGCGGGAGATGATGCGCACCGGCACCCGTGGTGGGAGTTGGGAGGACCGTCATGACCGCACCGGCAACGCGACCGGCCACCCTGGAAGACGTCGCCCGGGTCGCCGGGGTCTCGCGCTCGACGGCGTCCCGGGTGATCGCCCGCACCGGCTCCGCCTCACCGGCCGCGCGCGACCGCGTCGCCGCCGCGGCCGACCAGCTCGGCTACGTTCCCGACCCGGCCGCCCGGGCACTGGTGCGCGGCTCCGGGGTCCGGCTGGCCGTGGCCGTCGTCGGCACCACCGCCGCCGTCCTCGACGACCCCTACCTCGACCGGGTGGTGGCCGCCGCCGCCCGGGTCTGCACCCCGCACGGGCTCGGGGTGACGCTGCACTGGCTGCCCCGGCACGCCCCGCAGACGCTGCGCCGGCTCACCGCCGACCGGGGGATCCGGGGCATGGTGCTGGTCAACACCACCAAGCCGGTGCTCGACGCGGTGCCCCGGTCACTGCGCGGGCGGGTCGTGTCCATCGGCATCGGCTCGCCCACGGTTCCCGCCTACGACATCGACAACGGCGCCGGCGCGACGCAGGTGCTGCGCCACCTCTACGCCACCGGCCGGCGGCGGATCGCCATGGTCACCGGCCCCCGGTGGCTGATCTGCGCCGGGCGCTCGGTGCGGGCCTACCGCGGGCTGGCCCGCCAGGCTGGGCTGCCGGTGCGCCTGGTGCCCGGCGACTTCACCGCGGCCCGCGGCCGGGAGGCCGCCCGCGAGATCCTGGAGCGCTGGCCGGACACCGACGCCATCTACGCGGCCAGCGACACGACCGCGCTCGGGGTGATCGCCGGCCTGCGGCAGCGCGGGCGCCAGGTGCCCGGCGACATCGCGGTGGCCGGCTTCGACGACATCCCGCTCGCCGAGCTGAGCACCCCCGCGCTGACCACCGCGAGCCACCCGGTCGGGCGGATCGCCGCCGCAGCGGCGGAGGCGGTGCTCGAGCCGCGGCCGGCCCCGCCGGTCACCCTCTTCCCCTCCGCCCTGATACCCCGCGACAGCGCCTGATCCGGCCGGCCGCTCAGGCCACCGCCGAGCCGGCGGCGCTCGCACCGGCGCGAGCGGTGGGCCCGGGTGGCGGCGGTTGACCGGCTGCCGGCGGGCCCAGCTGCCGGCGGGCCCGGGTGACGGCGGGCCCGGGTGACGGCGGTTAACCGGCGGTCGGCCGGGTAACCGCCGCGCACACCCCGCCGACAGCGAGGAGCGGTGACCCGTGTCCGAACCCGCGCCGCCGCACCGGGAGCCGGAGGAGCAGTCCCGGCACGGCCGACTCACCGCCCGACCCGCGCCACCGGTCGGCCCGGCCACCGCCGGCCTGGTGCCGATGACCGGCCCCGACGGCGGGCCGTTCGCCCTGCTGTACGCCCCGGCGCCGGCCGGCGACCAGCCGTACCGGGTGGTGGTGTTGCTGCACGGGGCCGGCGGGTCCGCGCGGCAGGGGCTGGACCTGCTGCTCCCGCTCGCCGACGCGCACCACCTGCTGCTGGTCGCGCCGCAGGCCGCCGCGAGCAGCTGGGACATGATCGTGGAGGGGTTCGGGACGGACGTGCGGCGCATCGACACCCTGCTGACGTCGGTCTACGCCGGCTACCCCGTCCGGGACGTGGTGCTCGGCGGCTTCTCCGACGGCGCGTCGTACGCCCTCTCGCTCGGGCTGACCAACGGTGACCTGGTGGCCGGGGTGGTGGCCTTCTCCCCCGGCTTCGCCGCGCCGCTGGTCACCCACGGCCAGCCCCGGGTGTTCGTCTCGCACGGGGTGGACGACCGGGTGCTGCCGGTGGACGTGTGCAGCCGCCGGCTGGTGCCCCGGTTGCACGAGCTCGGCTACGACGTGGCCTACCAGGAGTTCAACGGCGGCCACGAGGTCCCTGCGGAGATCCGCGAGGCCGCCGTCGCCTGGCTCGACACCCTGCCCTGAGCGCCAGGGCGGCGCGCCATCAGACCGGCGGGAGGCCCAGGGACTGGTCGACCCGGCCCAGCACGGCGGCGTCGTCGTCGACGGCTACGCCCCGCAGCAGGTCGATGGCGGTCGCCCGGACCTGCCCGATGATCATGACGAGCGGCAGCGTCCGGCCCGGGGTGAAGAGCCCTCCCGCGGTACGCACCGCGGCCAGCGCCGCCTCGTCGGCCCGCGCGGCGTGCCCGTCGGCGATCTCGTCGCGGCCCTCCAGGTCGGCGGCGAGCGCCTCACCGGCGGCGCGGACCGCCTCGGCCAGCGAGCGCAGCGCCACCCCGAGGTCGGCGGGCGCCGGCGCCGGCAGCCGGCTCAGGGTCACCCCGGCCCGGGCGAGCACCCGGACGTTGCGTACCGCGTAGTCGATCTGGCGGATCGAGCTGTCCACCGAGCGGAGCCGGCCGATGTGCCGTCGCCGCCGCAGGTTCAGCCAGAGCGCCTCCCCGGCGGCCAGCACCCCGTCGCGCAGCCGGTTCACCCGGGCGTCCATCCCCCGGGCCTGCTCCAGCGCGGCCACGGCGGCCGGCTCGTCGTGCCGCTCCAGCGCGTCGGCGATGCCGGTGAGCAGCCCGGCCAGCTCGTCGAAGGTGCCGCGGACCTCGGCGACCAGCGGGGCCAGCGGTCGCCGGGCGTCGACCAGTTGGCTGGCGGCGAGGGCGACCGCGCCGCCGATCAGGGCGTCGACGAACCGGAACGGCACCAGCGACTCGGTGGGCGGCGCGATCACCACCAGGTAGAGCGCGGAGACCGCCGCCTGCACCAGGCTGACACCGGTCGCGCCGACCGCCGCGGCGAGGGTGACGGTGAGCAGGATGACGGTGAAGACCGTCCAGGTGCTGCCGGGGCCGAGCGCCTGGACCACCAGGTCGGCCACGAGCACACCGCCGGCCACCCCGAGCACCACCTCGACCGCCCGGCGCAGCCGCTGCCCCCGCGCCTGGCCGAGAACGATCAACGCGGCGGCCGGGGCGAAGAAGGGCTCCGGGTGCCCGACCAGCCGGGTGGCGAGCACCCAGGCGACGGTCGCGGCCAGGGTCGCCTCCAGCACGGGCCGCCAGCCTTGCCGCAACCGGCCTGCGGCGACCCGCGGCCAGCCCCACCGGTTCATCGCCGTCCTCCTCGCCACTGCGTCGCCACAGGTGATCGTCTGCTATCCGCGGGCGAAGGCGTGCAGCAGGGTGCGTACGGCGGCGGTCAGGTCGGCCCGGCTCTCCGGGCTGCCCGGTGCCGGGGCGCTCAGCGCGCCCGCGCCGACCAGCCGGTCGAAGAGCAGCCCGTCGACGAACGCGACGAACTGGTCGCCCTGCCGGCGCGGGTCCGCCGCGCCGGCCCGGGAGAGCAGGTCGCGAGCCTGCTCGCGGAGCAGGGTGCCGGGGGCCAGGATCGACCGCAGCTCCGGGCGGTGCACCGCCTCGATCAGGCAGGCGTACCGGGCCAGGGTGCGGGTGCGCCCGGCGGTGAGCCAGCGGTCCAGCACCTCGGCGATGCCGACGGCGAGCTGGTCGAGGTCGGCCGGGCGCAGCGGCGGCCCGGGCACCACCGGCGTCGGGCCGGTGGGTAGGTCACCGGCGGCCAGATCAGCCTGGTCGAGGTCGACCAGTCGTCGGACCACGGCCTCGATCAACGCCTGCCGGGTGCGCAGGTAGGCCGAGGTGGTGCCGAGCGGCAGGCCGGCCCGGGCGTCGACGGCACGGTGGGTGAGGGCCCGCATGCCCCCCTCGGCGAGCAGCTCGATGGCCGCGTCGGCCAGCACCGCCACCCGGTTCGTCCGCCCGGTCACACGCCCTCCTCCGCCACGTTCTACGGATGTAGTATGCCTTTCTACAGACGTAGAAAGGTGGCCGGCATGGGTGGTCCGCACGCGGTGGTGGTCGGTGGCGGGATCGGTGGCCTCGCCGCCGCCCTGGCCCTGCATCGAGGTGGCTGGCGGGTCACGGTCTGCGAACGCGCCGCCGAACCGCGCGAGGTGGGTGCCGGGCTGACCCTGATGGCGAACGCGCTGCGCGGGCTGGACGCGCTCGGGCTCGGCCCGGCGGTGCGCCGGGACGGCCATGCCGAGACGCCGGGCGGGATCCGCACCTCGACCGGGCGCTGGCTCTCCCGGGTGGACGGCGCGCAGATGACCCGCCTGCTCGGCACCACCGCGCTCGGCGTCCACCGGACCACCCTGCACCGCCTGCTGCGCGAGGCGCTGCCGCCCGGAGCGCTGCACACCAGCACCGAGGTGCTCGACGTCGTCACCGGCCCCGCCGACGCCGAGGTCCGCTACCGCCGCGACGGCGCCCCGCAGACGCTCCGCGCCGACCTGGTGGTGGGCGCGGACGGCCTGAACAGCGCGGTGCGCGCCCGGCTCTGGCCGCAGTCACCGCCACCGGCGTACGCCGGCTCGACCGCCTGGCGGGCCGCGATCGAGTGGCCGGCGCCGCTGCCGGCGGCGATCAGCTGGGGACCGGGCGCGGAGTTCGGCATGGTGCCGCTCGGCGACGGCCAGGTCTACTGGTACGGCGCGGTCAACGCGCCGCCCGGCGGGCACGCCGCCGACGAGTTGGTGGCCGTCCGGGAGCACTTCGGCGGCTGGCACGACCCGATCCCGGCGCTGCTGGCCGCCACCCCGCCCGGCGCGGTGCTGCGCAACGACATCCTGCACCTGGCCACCCCGCTGCCGTCGTACGTGCGGGGGCGGGTGGCGCTGCTCGGCGATGCCGCGCACGCGATGACCCCCAACCTGGGCCAGGGGGCCTGCCAGGCGATCGAGGACGCGGTGGTGCTCGGCGCGGTGTGCGCCGGCGGGGCCGACGGGGTGCCGGCGGCGCTGGCCGCGTACGACCGGCAGCGCCGGCCGCGCAGCCAGGCGATCGCCCGGGCCGCCCACCGGACCGGCCGCTACGGTCAGCAGCTGCGCAATCCGCTGGCCGTCGCGGCGCGCGACACCCTGCTGCGGCTCACCCCGGCCCGCGCCGCGCTGCGCGGCATGGCCCGCTACGCCGACTGGCAGCCGCCGATCGCCGGCCAGGGGTGACCGACGGACGTCGGGTCAGCCGGCGGCCGCCGTGATCAGCCGGGGATACTCGGGCGAGTCGAGGAAGCGGGCCAGCACCTCGGAGGGGGCGAGAATGAGCAACCCCTCAGGATATCCATTCCGCCGATTTCCGGCCTCGGCCGAACGTGACAACTCCTGGGTAAGATCGGCGACCAGGTTGTGACCGATCACTGACTGCTGACGTGATAGCGATCACACACACTCGTTCCATGAATACGAGATTCAGCCGCGGCAGGACACTCCGCGTCGCGGTGTGTCTCGCCCTGGTGGCCGCACTGAGTGGCTGCATGCAGCTCAATATGGGGCTCACCGTCAACGCCGACGACACCGTCGACGGCCAACTCCTGCTCACCGCGCAGAAGTCCCTGCTCACCGCGCGGAAGATGACCGTCGAGGCCGGCTTCGCCGAGCTACGCCAGAACATCCCGGCGCTACCGCCGGGCGAGGAGAGCCGCTACGAGGACGCGAAGCTCTACGGATCCCAGATCACCTATCGGAAGACCGCGCTGAGCGTTTTCAACAGCGAGAGCGTGAAACTGGTCCGCGAGGACGATCTCTATCGCTTCACCCTGCCGCTGGATCCGCAGAAATACGGCGGAAAAGTGGCCGAACAGAACCCGCAGAACCAGCAGGCTTTTCTGCGGTTGATGTCGTTCGAGATTTCGGTGACCTTTCCCGGGCGGGTGCTCGACACCAACGGCACGGTCAACGGGCGGTCGGTCAGCTGGAAGGTCGACGCCAACCAGGAGAAGCCGGCCGAACTGCGTGCGCTCGCCGAGGCGCCGCCCCGCCCGCCGGCCTCGCCCACGGGCGGCACCGGCGACGCGAGCGGCTTCCCCTGGCTGCTGGTCGTCGGCGGCGTGGTGATCCTGCTCCTGCTCGCCGTCGTGGTCGTCCTGCTGCTGCGGCGCTCGCGGCCGGCGACGCCCGCCTCCGCTGGGCCGACGGTGCCCGGGCAACCGTCCGGCCCCGCGCCACCACCACCCGGCAGCCCGGCCGCACCGGGCGCCACGCCGGCCAACCCGCCGGGCTCCGGCTGAGCAGCCCGCGGCGCCCCCGCCGATCCGGCCCCCGTCCGGTGGCCGAGCCGGCACCGGCGACCCGTGCGGGCCGTCGGTACGCATCACCACACCCCGGCACCACCGCACAACCGAAGGGGGGATCGCCGTGAACGATCTCTTCACCTGGGCCGCACTCGGCAGCCTGACCGGCGCGAGCGCCGCGACGCTGCTGGCCACCAACGTCATCGGCGGGTTGATCGGCCCGAGCGGCGACAAGGCACGCAAGTGGATAGCGATCGGCATCGCGCTCGTCCTGTCCTACCTCACGGCGGCGTTCGCCACCGACGCCGGAGCCGAGAAGTGGATCATCGCGTTCTTCAACGGGCTGGTCATCTTCTCCGCCGCCCTCGGCATCAACCAGCTCCCGCCCGGCAACCGGCAGCCGACGCAGGCGTCGCCGACGCAGGTGGCACAGGGCCGCGAGCCGCGCGTCATCCGGTCCTGGGTCTAGGGGGTGTGGTCATGGTCTTCGGAATCGTCAGCGCGGCGGTGCACGTACTGCTCGGTGCGGCGTTCGGCGTGTGGGCCGGCGGCCCGATCGGGCTGCTGATCGGCGCCGTCGTGGGCCTGCTGGTCGGCGCGCCCTTCGGCTGGGCGGTGGCCGCCGCCCGGGTGTACGGCCCGGACGCCCGGGGTGTCTTCCTCTTCGTGGTCGACCACACCTGGAGCCTGCTCAACACGGCGGTCGGGGCCGTCTACCTGGCCGCGCACCTGGTCTTCGGGCACTCGCTGGACCGGGCCACCTCGCAGCACAGCTGCCGGGTCAACGTGGTGCAGGGCGTCTCACCCCGCTACGCCACCACGATCGGCACGGTCTGCGCCGGCTCGGGGCCCGGCATCCAGCGCCACGAGGACGTGCACATCTTCCAGGCCCGGCTGCTCGGCCCGCTCTACATCCCACTGGTGCTGGCGAACTACGCGCTCTTCACCATCGCGCCGGTGTGGCTGCTCTACCACGACCACAGCAACGCGCCGATCAACCGGTTCACCCGCTACTTCGAGATCGGCGTCTACCCGCACGTGTGGAACGAGGCCATCGCCTACCGGATCCAGGGGACCCCGCCGCGATGAGCACCGACGGGCGCGGACCGATCGAGACGGCCACCGCCGAGCTGGCCGCCTGGCTGGCCACGGCGGCGGGGCAACCCGTCCCGATCGGCCCGCCCCGGCCGGCCGACGACGCCGGCGTACTGACCCTCTGGCCGCTGGAGCTGCGGGCGTCCCGGCAGACCCGCAGCAGCGGCGCGGTCCGCGAGCCGTACCGGTTCACGGTCCGCCATCTGCTCTGGGCCGGCGGCCCGGCCGGTCTGCCGGCGCTGGACCGGGTGCTCACCGCGGCGACCGGCGGCGGCGAGTATCCGGTGCTGCTGGAGGCCGGCGACCCCCGGCTCTGGGCGGCGTTCGGCGCGGGCCCCCGCCCGGCGCTGCTGATCGACGTGCCGACGCAGGTGGCCCATCCGACGCCGGCGGCGCCGCCGGTGCTGCGTGCGCTGCGGCTGCGGCAGCTGGGGCAGCTCAGCTTCACCGGCCGGGTGGTCGGTCCGGAGGACCAACCGTTGGCCGCGATGCGGGTCGAGGTGCCGGGCACGGCGTACGTCACGTCCACCGACGCCGGCGGCCGGTTCCGGGTCGTCGGCGTTCCGCACGACCCGCAGCGCCCCGGCCCGGTGCTGCTGCGACTGACCGGTCGGGGCCAGGTGCTCACCGCCGAGGTCGACCCCGCCGAGCCCGACATCGTCATCGTCTGCGCGCCACCGCCCCGCTGACCCGACCCGCACCAGGAGGACCGATGCCCAGCTACTTCTCCCCCGGCATCTACGTCGAGGAGGTGCCCAGCGGCGCCCGCCCGATCGGACCGGCCGGCACCAGCACCGCCGCCTTCGTCGGCGTCGCCCCCGACCGGGGCGCGCACCTGGGCAAGGCGTTGCCGGTCAACAACTGGTCGGACTTCCTGCGGCTCTACGCCGACGGGGAGCAGTTGGAGAGCACCCCGCTGGCCCGGGCGGTCTTCGGCTTCCTGGACAACGGCGGCACCCGGTGCTGGGTGGTCAATGTCGGCGACGGTGGCGCGGTCACCGGCACCGGGCAGCGCCGCGGCGGCCTGCAACTGTTGGAGGCGGTCGACGAGATCTCCATCGTCGCCGCCCCCGGTTTCCACGACCCGGTCTCGCACGACGCGCTGCTCAGCATGGCCGAGCGGCTGCGCACGATGGTCGCCATCTGCGACCCGGCCCCGGACGTCGAGGACGTCTCGGCGCTGACCCGGGTCGCCACCCCGCCGCCGGGCAAGCCACCGAAGCCGGCGGAGGGATCGGGCGGCGGCTCCGCCGAGGCGGGCCCGGCGGCGTACCGACCGCGTCAGTCCGAGTTCGGCGCCTTCTACTACCCGTGGCTGCGGGTCCGCGACCCGCTCGACGGCGAGCTGGTGCTCACCCCGCCGAGCGGGCACATGGCCGGCATCTGGGCCCGCACCGACGCGCTGCGCGGTGTGCACAAGGCTCCGGCCAACGAGCCGGTACGCGGCGCGGTCGACCTGGCGTACCTGGTCACCCGTCCGGAGCACGACGTGCTGAACCCCAAGGGCGTCAACGTGATCCGCTACTTCGCCGGCGAGGGGATCCGGGTCTGGGGCGCCCGTACCCTCGCCGCGGAGGCCAGCGAGTGGCGCTACCTGAACGTGCGCCGGCTATCCATCGCGATCGAGCAGGCCATCGCCAACGGCACCCGGTGGATGGTGTTCGAACCGAACGACTTCTCGCTCTGGCGCTCCATCCGCCGCGACATCGGCGCCTTCCTGACCCGGGTGTGGCGCGACGGCGCGCTGCTGGGCCGTACCGCCGAGGAGGCGTTCTTCGTCAAGTGCGACGAGGAAACCAACCCGCCGGAGGTGCGGGACGCCGGGATGGTGGTCGCGCACATCGGCGTCGCGGTGGTGAAGCCCGCGGAGTTCGTGGTGTTCAAGCTGAGCCAGTGGGCCGGCGGCACCGAGACCGAGACGATCGGAGGCTGACATGCCGACCACGGCCACCCCGCAACCGGGCGCCCCGGTCGACCCGTACCGGGCGTACAACTTCCGGCTGCTGGTCAACGGTGTGACCAACGGACACTTCACGGAGATCAGCGGCCTGGAGATGAACATCCCGGGCGTGCCGTACCGGGAACACGGCACGGACCGGATTCGGATGGTGCCGGGCCAGGTGGAGTACGAGCCGGTGACCCTGCACTTCGGGCTGACCCCGTCCCGGGAGCTCTGGGACTGGGTGCACGCGGTGGCGAAGGGCGTGGTGAGCCGGCGCAACGTCTCGATCGTCCTGCTCGACGCGGCGGGCACCGCCGAGGTGCTGCGCTGGAACCTGATCAACGCCTGGCCGACCGGGTGGCGCGGTGCCGCGCTGAACACGCTGGGCCAGGAGATCGCCATCGCGACGCTGACCCTGCGGTACGAGGGACTGGACCTGGAGACCGGCGGTGCCGCCGCGCCGACGCCCGCGTAGCTGGCTGGCCAGCCGGCTACGGTCCGTCGCGGGAACGGCCCAGCGCCTGGCCGGGCTGGTCGAGCCCGGTGGAGTGGCCCGGCCCGCTCCGTCGGCGGTGAACCCGGCGGCGGGAACGCCCGAGCCGGCGGCGGAACCCCTGCGCCGGCCGGGCCAGCCTCCCGAGCACTGGCTGCGGCTGGTCGCCGCGCACGCCCCCGGGCTGCTCGACGGTCTGCCGATCGATCCCGGCACCGGCCCGGGTCACCGCCACGAAGGCGGGTTGACGGCCGGCGGCACGAACACCGCGACGGGGTTGCCGGCTGATCGATGGCGCGGTGAACTCCCCATCCGCCCGGCGGTGCCATCCGATGGCGCTCCGATCTCGACATCGACCGCCCGTGCCGCCACTCAAGACACCGGCGGCACCGGTGTCGACGCTGGCGCTCGTGACGGCAGCGGTGCTGGCGGTGGCGCTGGTGACGGCAGCCGTGGCGACGGCTCGGCCGGCGCTCTTCGCTCAGGCCCAGGCGGTCCTGGCGCGGGTTGGCTCGGACCCGACGCCGACGCCGCGTGGTCCGCCGATCCGGATCACGACGCCGCCGGGCCAACGCCGCACCCGACCGGCGCGCAGGCCCGCCCACCGTCCGGGCCGGACACCGTGCGGGCCACGGTGCAAACGCGCGCTGCCGACTCGCACGGTTGGCGCGGCGAGGCCGCGAGCACCGTCGCCGGACGCGCTGGCTCCCGCGACGCGGACGGTGTCGACAGCGGAGCGCGGCCGCTGCTCCGACCGGGGGCCACCCCGGCGACGACTGGCGTCTCCCCCACCACCGCCGACCCGGCACCGGCCGGCGACCACCCCCGTTCCGCGTCCTTTGCTCTGCTTCAGCGGCGGCAACACCCGGCGTCCGATAACCGGACGTCCGGTGTTGCCGGGAGTGAAGCAGAGCAAAGGAGCCGGCGGGGTACCCGGGCCAGCGCCCCGGCCGCCCGGCCGCTCGCCGTCGCGGCGCCCCCGTCCGCTGTCGCCGAACCCGCTCCCGCCGTCGCCGGGCCCCCGCCCACCGTCGCAGCTCCCCCTCCCGCCGTCGCGGCACCCCCTCCCGCCGTCGCAGCTCCGCCTTCCGCCGTCGCCACGCCATCTCCCACCGTCGGCGCGCTGCCGTTCGGTGCGGGAGGGCGGACCGCCGGCTGGCCGGCGCGCACCGATCGGCCGCCGACGCGCACTCCCGCCGGACCGTCGTCCTGGCCCGGCGCCGTACCGCCGTCGTGGCCCGGCGCCGGCGTGCCCTCGTGGCCGGGTGCCGTGCCACCGCGACGGCACGGTGGCGGCGCCCCGGAGCACGGCGGGCCGGCACCGGACGTGGCCGAGGACCGGCGCTGGCCCGCGCTGCCTGACCCGGCCGGCGCCGGCGAGGTGGGCCGGACGGCTGCGGGCGTCGGCCGACGTGGCGCCCCGCCGGGCGGCCCGTGGCCGGCGTTGCCGGACGACCGGCCGCTCTGGACCACCCCCGGCGACGCCCCGGACGCGGCGCACCTGCGTCGGCTGGAGCGGGAACAGGCGGGTGGCTGATGGAGCGGGTCGCGTTCCTCATCGACGCCACCGGCGCCCGGGTGGACTGCCTGCTCAACCCGGAGACGGTGCAGGTCACCCGGCTCGCCGGGGTACGGCACCGGGCCGCCGCCGGCGGCCAGCTCACCGGGGCGGGGCTGGCCGACGACCCACTGGTCTTCACCGGCGGCGGCCGTACCGAGCTGGTGCTGGACCTGCTCTTCGACGTCGACTTCGTCGAGGCGCAGGTCCGTCCCGAGGACGTCCGGACGCTCACCCGGCCACTGTGGATGCTCGCGGAGAACTCGGCCGCCGAGCACGGCTGGCTGCGACCGCCGCTGGTCCGGCTGGTCTGGGGCAAGACCTGGAACGTGCCCGGCGTGATCGTCGCGGTGGCGGAGCGGTTCGACGCGTTCACCGGCACCGGTTCGCCGCGCCGGTCCTGGCTGCGGCTGAAGCTGATCCGGGTGGCCGAGGGCGCCGACCAGGCGCAGGCGGGCTTCGCGGAGGAGCTGGCCGCGGCGAGCACACCGACCGCCACGCCGGGCGGCGCGGTGGTGGCCGCCGGAGACGGCGGCGCGGCCCCGGACTACTCGGGGGTCCGGTTCGACCTTCTGGCCAACGACGCGCTCGGCTCGCCGCTGCGCTGGCGGCTGCTCGCCGAACACAACCGGATCACCGATCCGATGAGCGTGCCGGCCGGCACCGCGCTGGCCGTACCGCCGCTGGCCGGCCTGATCGAACTTGCCGGCCGGCCGCCGATCGACCCGGCGACCGGCGCGGCGACCGGGAGCGCGCCGGTCGCACCGGGCGGCGCCCCGTGAACGCCGTCGCGCCACGGGCGCTGGCGGTACGCCTCGACGGCGTACCGCTGCCCGAGCCGGTCCTGAGCCGGCTCCGGTCGGTACGGGTCTCCGCCCGGCTGGACCAGCCCACCCAGTGCGAGGTGGCGGTGGCCACCGACCCGGGCACCGGTGCGCTCGCCGGATGGGCGCGAACCGGGGCGGGACTGGACGTGCGGCTGGTCGACCGGCCGGAGGCGCTCTTCACCGGCGAGGTGACCTGCGTCGAGGTGGAGTACGCCGCGGACGGCTCGGCGCTGCTGCGGATCCGGGCCTACGACGCGCTGCACCGGCTGCGCAAGCGGCAGCAGCTGCGGGTGTTCGAGTCGGTCAGCACCGCCGACCTGGCCCGCGAGCTGTGCGGTGCGGTCGGGCTGAGCGTCGACGCGGACGCCGACGGTCCGGTGCTGGAGCGGCTGTTGCAGCACCGGCACAGCGACCTGGAGCTGCTCACCGAGGTGGCCGGCCGGGCCGGGCTGCACCTGGCCGCCGACGGCGACCAGGTCCGCCTGGTCACCCTCGCCGGCTACGGCGAGCCGGTCGCCTTGCAGCTCGGCCGGGAGGTGCACGGGCTGCGGATCGCCGTCAACCTGGACGCCGCCGCCGGCGGAAGCACGGCGCTGGGCTGGCACCCGCAACGCGCCGAGCCGATCAGCCAGCGGGCGGACGAGGCGCGCTGCGGGCGCCCGGCCGACCGGCGGCCGGATCCGGCGGACGTGGGCGCGGACGGGATACGGACCGCGGTCGACCAGCCCGGCCGCAGCGACGACGAGCTGGCCGGTATCGCCCAGGCCCGGCTGGACGCCCGGACCGCCGCCCTGGTCACCGCCGAGGGGGTGGCCGAAGGTGATCCGGCGCTGCGCCCCGGCCGGCGGATCATCCTGGGCGGTGTGGCCGAGCCGGTCGCCGGGGCGTACGTGCTCACCGAGGTGGTGCACACGGTCGACGGCGACGGTCACCTGACCCGGTTCGGCACCGCCCCGCCGCCGGCCCGGCCGGGCGGCGCGGGCGGCACCGCCTCCGTCACCCTCGGCACGGTCACCGACGTGGCCGACCCCGACGGGCTCGGCCGGGTCCGGGTGGCCCTGCCGGCGTACGGGGAGCTGGACGTCGGCTGGCTCGCCGTGCTCTGCCCGGGCGCCGGGCGGGGCAAGGGCATCGTGGCGCTGCCCGACCCGCAGGACACCGTGCTGGTCGCGCTGCCCGGCGGGGAGCCGGCGGCCGGCATCGTGCTCGGCTCCCTCTTCGGCGCCGTCGCGCCGTACGACGCGGGAATCGACGACGGGCGGTCCCGCCGCTGGTCGCTGCGGACCGGTTCGGGGCAGTCGATCGTGGTCGACGACGCCGGCCGGAGCCTGCGCCTGGCCACCGACGGCGGCAGCTGGCTGGAGCTCACCCCCGACCTGGTCACCCTGCACGCCGCGGCCGACCTGGTGCTCTCCGCGCCGGGCCGGGCCATGGTGATCCGCGCCCGCAGCGTGGACTTCCTGCACGCCGAGGCGGCCGAGGACGCGGCGACCGCCGCCCGGCAGGCCCGCGCCCTCGCCCGCGCCCACCAGGACGGAGGCCGTTGATGCGCTGGATCCATCGCGACTCGGTGATCACCTGCGATCACGACGGCCGGGTCGGCAACCGGCCCTCCCAGCACTGGGTCACGGTCACCGGCCTGCCCGTGCTGGTCGACGACGACCCGGAGGGGCGGGAGATCACCGCCTGCCCGAACTACGGACCGACGGTGAAGCCGTGCGCGAAGACGCTACGCGTGCGGGTCGGCTACAGCGATTGGCTGCGCGTCGGCGGCCGGCGGGTGGTGCTGTCGAACCTGGACGGGCTGACCGACGGCACGCCACCCGGCCTGGTCCACCACACGGTGCGCGATCCGCGCCAGGGTTTCCTGGCGGCGGACCGGTGAGGGCCTTCCGGTTCGTCGGCGCCGGGTTCGACGCGGGTCGCACCGGCGGGCTGGCGCTGACCGCGGCCGGCGGGCTCGCCATGACCGAGGGCGACGAGACGGTCCGCCAAGCGCTCTTCCTGCTGCTGTCGACCACCCCCGGCGAGCGGTTGATGCGACCCGGGTACGGCTCCCGGCTGCACCGGTTGGTCTTCGCCCCGAACGACGACACCACCGCGGGGCTGGCCATCCACTACGTACGCCAGGCCATCGCCCGGTGGGAGCCGCGGGTCGAGGTGATCGACGTGGACGCGGGCCCGGACCTCGACGACCCGTGGCGGCTGGTGATCCGCCTCGACTACCGGGTCCGGGCCAGTCTGGCGCCCGGACAACTGGTCTTCTCCGTCGACCTGCTGCCGGCCGACGAGCCGGACCCCGACCCCGCGCAGGGAGGCCAGTGATGACGCTGCCCGTGCCACACCTGGACGACCGCGGCTTCCTCGACCTGGTCACCGAGGCCCGGGAGCGGATCCAGCAGTCCTGCCCGGGCTGGACCGACCTCTCCGCGCACGACCCGGGTATGGCGCTGGTCGAGGCGTTCGCGCACCTCACCGAGGTGATGATCTATCGGCTGAACCAGTTGCCGGAGAAGGCGTACGTCTCGTTCCTGAACCTGCTCGGGGTGGCCCGGCACGCGCCCTCGGTGGCCTGGGCCGACGTGGAGTTCACCCGGACCGGCTCGGAACAGGGCCCGGTGCGGATCCCGGCCGGCACCCGGGTCGCCGCGGCCCGGGGCGCCGACCCCCGGCCGGTCGTCTTCATCCTCACCGAACCGGCGCTGCTGCCGGCCGGGGAGTCCGCGGTCACGGTCCGGATGCATCACTGCGAGCCGGTCGAGGCGGAGTTGCTCGGCACCGGCACCGGCCAGCCCGGCCAGGTGTTGCGCGCCGCCCGCGCGCCGCTGGCGCGTACCGCCGAGCCGCTGGACCTGCTGCTCGGGGTGGAGGTGCCGGCCGGCTCGGTGGAGCTGGGCGCGGCGGCACGGGAGCACGACGGGCGGACCTTCGAGATCTGGCGTCCGGTGGACAGCTTCGCCGGCGTCGGCCCGCAGGCCAAGGTGTACCGGGTGGACCGCTGCTCCGGCACGGTCACCTTCGCCCCCGCGCTGGACCTGCGCGCCCCGGCCGACGACCCGGCCGTCCTGACCGCCGCCGAACCCGACCCGGCCGCCGGTGAGCCGGCGCCGGCCGGCGCGGGACCGGGATCCGGGCGGCCGGCGCCGGACGGGCCGGTCACGGTGGCGGCGGTGCCGCCGGCCGGGCGGCAGATCCGGCTCTGGTACCGGGCCGGTGGCGGGCCGGCCGGCAACGTGGCGGCCGGGACGCTGACCAGCCTGCGCGACCCACTGCCGGGGGTACGGGTGACGAACGCCGCCCCGGCCGCCGGCGGGCGGGAGATGGAGACGTTGGAGTCGGCGCTGCTGCGCGGGCCGTACGAGTTCTTCGCCCAGCAGCGGGCGGTCACCGCCCGGGACTTCGAGGTGCTCGCCACCGGCTCCGGCGCGGTGGCCCGCGCGCGCGCCTTCACCCGGTCCGCGGTCTACAGCTTCGCCCGCCCGGGCGAGGTGGAGGTGGTGCTGGTGCCGTACGTGCCGGCCGCGGCCCGGCCGGGCGGGCGGCTGCCGGTGGCGGTGCTGCGCGAGCACGAGGTCACCGAGGCGCGCGACCGGGTGGCGGCGGACCTGGAGCGGCGCCGGGCGCTGGGCACCAGTTGCCGGGCGAGCTGGGCCCGCTACAAGCCGGTCTCCATCCAGGCCCGAGTGGTGGTACGCCGGGAGGAGGACGTCGACGCGGTCCGCCGGCGCATCCACGACCGGCTGCACCAGACGCTGAGCCCGCTGCCCACCGGGCTCAACCCGACGGGGTGGGCGTTCGGCGAGCCGCTGCGGGCGTCCAACGTGTACCGGCTGCTGGAGCACGCCGAGCCGGGGGTGCGCTACGTCGAGTCGGTCCGGTTCGTGGTGGACGAGGCACCCGACGCCGAGGTGCGCGCCCTGGCCGTGGACCAGTACCAGCCCCGAACCTGGTACGCCGGGCGGGGTGCGGTGCTGTTCCGCTCCACCAACGCCGGTGCCGGCTGGGAGCCGGCCGGCCGCTTCGAGGGTGAGACGGTGCTGCGGGTGGCGCCGGCCCCGGCCCCGGTACGGCCCGGTGTGGTGCCCCGTCCCGGCTCGGTGGCCGTGGTGACGCTGCGGGCGTCCGGCGGTTCACGGGTGCACCTGAGCACCGATCTCGGCGAGACCTGGTCGCTGCTGACCGACCTGGACGCCCGGATCTCCGACCTGGCCTGGATCGACCGGGACGGCGCGGGCGCGCTGCTGGTCGCCACCGACGCCGGGCTCTACGAGGTCTCCCTGCTGCCCGGCTCGGTGCCGTTGCAGATCCTGGTCGACCCGGCCGACGCCGACCGGGGCTTCTACGCGGTGCGCGCCTTCGTCTCCGAGCGCGGTGTGCCCGGGGTGGCGGTGGCGGCGCAGGCCGGCTTCGGGGTCTACCTCTCGACCGCCGGCGGCCGGCCGGGCAGCTTCGCCCACGTCGGCCTGGCCAACGTGGACAACCGGGTGCTGGCCGTGCAGTACGACGGACCGGCCACCCTGCTGTGGAGCGGGGCGGGCGAGCCGGACCCGAAGAAGCCTGGGCAGGGCTGTCACCGCACCCGGCTCTTCGAGTCGGACGTGCAGTGGCAGTCCGTGCAGGCCGGCTGGATCGGCGGCACCTGCCGCGACCTGGCCTTCGCCGGCCCGCTGGCGTTGGCCGCCACGCAGAGCGGCGGGGTGCTGCGGCTGGACACCCTGGCCGCCCAGCCGCAGTGGATCTCCGTGTCGGTGAACTGCGGCCTGCCGCTGCGGGACCGCACCCGGTTCGTGCCGGTCGACGCGGTCGCGGCGGCCACCGGCGCGAGCGCCGCCGGCGGGCCGGCCGGTGGCCCGGGCACGGCCGGCGGAGCCGAGCGCCTGATCCTCGCTGGCGGCGAGCGTGGCGTGCACCGCAGCGCGGACGCCGTCAACTGGACGGCCAGCGCCAACCAGGCCACCGCTGACGTGGTCACCGTTCCGGACACCTGGCTGCTCTGCTCCGGCGAGCACGACATCGAGGTGGTGCGGCAGGATGCGTCGAGCGGCGATTGAGCGGCTGCTGCCCGCGGCGTACCAGCGGGCCTGCGTACCCGGCAGTGTGCTCTGGGCGCTGCTGGAGGTCATGGAGGCGCTGCACGCCCCGGACGAGGCGATCCTCACCGAGGTGGACGCGCTCTTCGACCCGTACCGGGCGCCGGAGGGCCTGGTCGCCCACCTCACCCGCTGGGTGGCGATGGACCACGTGGTGGCCTCGCCCCGGCCGGACGCCCCGCTGCCGCTGCCGGTGGGCCGGCTGCGCGACCTGGTGGCGCACGGCGCGCTGCTGGCCCGCTGGCGGGGCACCCCGTACGGCATGCGAAGAGCTCTCGAGGTGGCTACCGGGTTGAGTGGTTTCGCCTTGGACGAACCGGCCAACCGGCCGTTCCACGTCGTGGTCAGGGTGCCGGCGCTCGCGGCCGGGCAGCTCGCCGTGATCACCCGCATCGTCGAGGCGGAGAAGCCCGCGTCGACCACCGTCGAGATCGTCGTCGCAGAGGAGTCACCATGACCACCGAGTGGGCGGTCGTCGCCGCCGCCGAGCAGTTCACCCTGGACCCCCGCAACACCGGCGAGCTGACCTTCACCGTCTCCAACCCGGGTGCGGCGCCGGACACGGTCGTGTTCGACGTGGCGCCCGGCGAGGGTTCGCAGCGCTCCTGGTTCACCGTGACCGAGCCGCAGCGGGTGGTGCCGGGGCAGGGCTCGGTCTCGTTCCTGGTCCGGCTCACCGTGCCGCCCGGCACCCCGCCGCGCCGTTACGACATGACCGGGTTCGCGTACTCGGCGAACACCGCGCCGGAGGAGAGTTCGCGCTCCAGCGGCCGGGTCACCTACGAGGTACGGGCGCTCGCCACGCCGAAGCGGACGCCCTGGCCGTGGATCGCCGCCGCTGCCGCGCTGGTGCTGCTGGTCGGCACGGTGGTCACGGTGCTGCTGATCCGGGGCGGTGCGGCGCCGCCGGCGGAGGCCCGGGTGGTCACCGTCGAGGCGGAGAGCCTGGTGTCGGCGGCGGTGGTGGAGTCACCACGGGGCAGCGCGGCCGCCGTGGTGGAGCAGGGCAACTGCTGCGGGGTGACCTGGTCCGGCGACAAGCAGCTCTTCTTCCAGGGGCGCGCGATCGGCGACCAGGTGAGCGTGACGGTGCAGATCCCGGCGGAGGGCATGTGGCGCTTCGCCACCGTGCGCACCACCTCGTTCGACTACGCCAACACGGTCTTCGCCATCGACGGCACCCAGGTCGGTGGGGCGTTCCTCGGCTTCACCCCGACGGTCGTGCGTACCGACTGGATCGACGTGGGCACGGTCCGGCTCACCCAGGGCCCGCACCGGGTCAGCCTGGTGGTGGTCGGCAAGACGCAGGGCACCGACCGGTACTTCGCCGGGGTGGACGCCATCCGGTTCACCGAGGTCGTCCCGCTGGCCCAGCGGCGATGAGCGGCCGGCAGAAGGCGCTGCTGGCGGTGTTCGGCGTCCTGCTGGTGGCGCTCTTCGTGGTCGCGGTCGGCACCGGCCGCGACGACCGGGGGAATCCCGCCGCGCCGTCCGGCCTGGTCGACCGGCTGGCCGGGGTGGGCGGCGAGCGGTCCGCGGTGGACCCGGCCGCGGTGTCCGCGGCGTGTGCGAGCGGGGCCGGCCGGCTGGTCCTCACCGGCGGCTGTGTGCTGCACGTCGCCGACCCGGGCGGACTGCGGACGCTGGTGTTGCGCAGCAACGCGGCGTTCACGGTGGCCGCACCGGCGCCCGGGGAGGCCGAGTTCACCGTCCGCGACGAGGTCGAGCCGGCCGCGGACGGCACCGGCGCGGTCGCCACGATCGCCGTCGACCGGGCCGTCGACGTGGTGCTGAGCTGTCCCGGTGTCGGCGGCTGCGCGGTCACCGTCGCCCCGTCCTGAGCCGGCGAGGAGGCCGCCATGGGTGAGTTGCGCAAACCGTTCCTGCTGCTGGCGATGCTCGCCATCGCCCTGGCGATCGGCGTGGAGCTCGGCGCCGGGCTGCTCACCGGCGGTGGGGACGCCGCCGGGGCGTTGCGGGACAGCGCCGACGCGCTCGACGTCGAGCTGGGTGACGTGGCCGGGGTCAGCGAACCGTCCGGCCGTGGCACCGGCTACCTGGCGCTCATCGACGCGGTCGCGGTCTGGAGCACCGGGCTGTTCTGCCTGAGCCTGGTGCTGCCCGAGCGGATCCAGGGCCGGGTGCAGGGAGTGGCGACCCTGATCTTCTCGATCCTGCTGCTGATCGCCTCGGTGGTCGCGCTGATCGTGGCCTTCGTCGAGCTGTCCGTCATGGTCTCGCTCTTCCTGGCCGCGCCGTTCGGCACACTGGCGTACCTGGCGGTGTGGGGGTTCTTCCCGGTCGGCGACGCCGCGCTGCTGCTCGGTCTGGCGCTGATGCTGAAGCTCGCCTGGGCGGCGCTGCTGGTGCTGGCCCAGCCCCGCTTCCTGCAGAACAAGGGCCTCGTCCTGCTGATCCTCACCAGCCTGCTGTGCACGGTGCTGCTGCAGTTCCTGCACGGCCTGGTGCCGGTGATCCTGGTCAGCATCCTCGACGACCTGGGCGCGCTGCTCTTCGCGGTGGTGGCCGTCGTCTGGTGCCTCGTGCTGCTGATCGGCTCGATCCCGGCGATCGTCAAGGCGGTCCGGGTGACCGCCGCGTTGCCGGCCCGCACCGGCGGATCGCAGCGCTGACCCGACGGCGGCCCAGCCCCACGGCCCGGCGAGCAACGAAGACGACGGGCCAGCCCGACGGCCCGGCGAGCAACGAAGGCGGCGGGTCAGTCCGGTGACTCGGCGAGCGTCGCGGCGGCGTCGGCGCTGAGGTGGCCGTCGGCGACGATCACCCGGTGCCGCGCCCGCCGCCGGGATCCGGCCGGGATCCGGCAGGGCCGGTCGAAGGCGAAGGCCACACACACCCCGGGATACATCGCGGTCCGCACGAACCACCGGTCGCCGTCGCCGAGGCCGGTGAAGACCAGGGTGTACGCCCCACCGCCCGGCCCGGTGCCGGTGAGCGCCAGCCACGGCTCGGCGGAGCCGTTGACCGCCTCCTCCCCCACCGCGCCGGCGGTCCACGTCCGGGCCGGGTCGGCGGAGACCGCCCGCCAGAAGAACCCGCCGTAGCCCGCCCCGCCGGGCCGGCCGTTGGTGGCCGGACTGCCCAACGCCACGTCCCGGTCGGGCGGCGCGGTGAGGGTGTAGTCGAGCTCGAGCCGCCAGGCCCCGCCGGGCAGCCCGACGGCGCCGAGCCGGCGGTGCTCGTTCAGCAGCACCCGTCCGGCCGGGTCGCGCCACTGGAGGCGGTGCGCCAGCCGGTCGGGCGCGCGGGTCTCCCAGTCGGTGTGCGCGATCCGGCCGTGGTCGTCGCGCCAGGTGTAGCCGACGTCCCGCAGATAGCTGCGTCCGCCCCACAGGTTGGTGCCGTCGACGTCCGGCACGGCCAGCGACGCGCCGAGGTGCCAGACGTGGTCGGCGGGGAGCGCGTCGGTGACCACCGTGCCGGTCCGGGTGCGCACCGGGTGCAGGTAGGGGCGGGGACCGTGCCGGGGGGCCAGCTGTGGGTCCACCTCGTAGCGGGCCACCTCGGTGCCGCCGACCAGCAGGCGTTCCGCGGTCACGGCAGCTCCGGCCGGGTCAGCGCCGCTCGGGCCGCCGCCGGTCGGCGGCGGGCGACGGCGTGCAGGGCGGCCACGGTGTAACCGATCAGGATCGGCACCGCCACCGGGATCACCAGCACGGCGAGCAGCGCGGCGACCGCGCTCGTCCCGGCCACGGCGGCCCACCGCGCCGGGTGGTCGAGGCAGGCCCGGACGGCGTGCCGGGCAGCGGCCCGCCACCGCCCGCCCCCGGACCGGCCCACCTCGACCACGACCGCGCCGGCGTACCCGGCCAGCGCGACGGCGACCAGCGCGGTGAGCGCCAGCGCCGGCGCCCCGCCGGGCACCCGGCCGGCGGTCAGCGCGGCCAGGTCGACGGCGAGCAGCCCGACCACGGCGAGCACCAGCAGGGTGACCGGCACTCCGGGCAGCAGCGCCCGGCCGAACCGGGAGAGCGTCCGGCGGGCCGGCGGCCAGCTGCCGGTGCCGACCCAGTCGTGCACGGCGGCGCTGGCCGTGCCGACCGCCGCGGCGGCGGTGAGCACCGGCGCCGCGGCCAGGGTCAGCAGGATGCCGAGCAGCGCCAGGTCGGCGGCGTCGCGCAGCACGTCGCGCCAGTCCCGGCGGGTGACCGCCTCGTCCGGCGGCGGTTCAGCCCTTGAGTCCACTGGTGTTGATCCCCTCGACGAGCATCCGTTGGAAGGCGACGAAGAACCCGAAGACCGGCAGCAGCGAGAGCACCGACATGGCGAACATCGGCCCGACCGCGCTCTGGCTGGTCGAGTCGATGAACAGGGTCAGCGCCACCGGCACCGTGTAGTCCTCCAGGTCGGAGAGGAAGACCAGTTGCCGGAAGAAGTCGTTCCAGGTCCAGATGAACGAGAAGATCGCGGTGGTGACCAGCGCGGGACGGCTCAGCGGCAGGATGACGTACCGGAAGATGCCGTACGCGCTGGCGCCGTCGATCTTGGCCGCCTCGTCCAGCTCGCGGGGGATGCCCCGCATGAACTGCACCATCAGGAAGACGAAGAACGCCTCGGTGGCCAGGAACTGCGGCACCAGCAGCGGCAGGTAGGGCCACTCCGCGCCGACCAGTCCGACGCTGCGGAACAGGATGTACTGCGGCACGATCAGCACGTGCCCCGGTAGCAGCAGCGTGCCGATCATCACGGCGAACCAGGCGCCGCGCAGCGGGAACCGCAGCCGGGCGAAGGCGTACGCGGCGAGCAGGCAGGAGACCGCGTTGCCGACGACGGTGAGCAGGCTGACCAGGGCGCTGTTGAGGAAGAACCGGCCGAAGCTGACGTCGAAGTGGGACCATCCGGCGGTGAAGTTGCCCGGGGTGAACCGCTCGGGCAGCAGCCCTACGTTGTTGACGATCTCCTCCTGCGACTTCAGCGCGGTGCCGAGCATCCAGATCAGCGGGTAGAGCACCACCGCCAGGATGGCGAGCAGCACCAGCAGGCGCAGCGTCGAGCGGCTGCGCGGACGGCGGCGGCCGGGGCCCGCCGCGCGCGCGGTCGTGGTCACCGCCACCATCACCGGCCCTCCCCGTCGGCGTAGTGCACCCAGAACCGCCCGGTGCTGAAGAAGATCACCGTGATCAGCGCGATGCCGATCAGGAACACCCAGGCCATCGCCGACGCGTAGCCCATCTCCAGGTCGGTGAAACCGGTGATGTAGAGGTTGAGCGTGTACATCAGGGTGGAGTCGACCGGGCCGCCGGTGCCGTTGCTGAGCACGAAGGCGGCGGTGAAGCCCTGAAAGCCGTTGATGGTCTCCAGCACCAGGTTGAAGAAGATCACCGGGGAGAGCATCGGCAGGGTGACGTTGCGGAACTTGCGCCACCGGCCCGCGCCGTCGACCGCGGCGGCCTCGTAGAGCTCGGTGGGGACCTGCTTGAGCCCGGCCAGGAAGATCACCATGGGCGCGCCGAACTGCCAGATGGCCAGCACCATGAGGGTCTCCAGGGCCCAGTCCGGGTCGTTGACCCACGGCCGTCCCTCGATGCCGAAGAGGCCGAGCAGGCTGTTGACCGCGCCGTCGCGGTTGAACATGTTCACCCAGACGATGGCCAGCGCGACGCTGCCGCCGAGCAGCGACGGCAGGTAGAACAGACCGCGGAAGAGACCGACGCCGCGCCAGGCGCGGTTGAGCAGCAGCGCCACCCCGAGCGCCGCGGCCAGCTTCAGCGGTACGGCGATGAGCGCGAAGGTCAGCGTCACCCGGACCGCGTGCCAGTAGGACGGGTCGGCGGTGAACATCCGCTCGTAGTTGGCCAGCCCCACCCACCGCACCTCGGAGAAGGGGGTGAGGATGTCGTAGTTGGTGAAGCTCAGATAGAGCGACACCAGCATCGGGATCGCCGTGACGGCCAGCAGGCCGGCCAGCCAGGGCGACAGGAAGACGTAGCCGGCCAGACCGTCGCCGTACCGGATCCGTCCGGTCCTACGCCGGGTGGCGCGGGGCCGGACGGATCCGGTGCCGCCTCGGGTCGGGTCGGGCGCCGTGGTCAGGGCCACGAGGCGGCCTCCTCTCCGCGGGCGGCGGTCAGGCGATGGCGGACTTGCAGGCGTCCACGAACTGGCTGGCGGCCTGCGCCGGGGTGGCCCGGCCGTACTGGGCGTTCTCCGCGGCCTTGATCAGCTCGGCGCGGACCTTGCTGTGCCCCTTGATCGGCACCTGCGGGGACTCGCCGAACTTCTGCGCCAGCTCGGTCTCGACCGCAATCGACTGCTTCATGGCCGGGTCGGTGGCGCCCTCGCTGACGACGGTGCGCAGGTCGAGGTTGGACGGCAGGCCGCGGTCGGTGCCCAGCAGCTTCACCGCCTCCGGGTCGTTGACCATGAAGTTGATGACGTCGACCGCGACGTCCTTGTGCTTGCTGCCCCGGAACACCGACCAGTACATCGAGGCCCGCGCCCACTGCGCGCTCGGGTCACCGGGGTAGGCCACCACGCCCAGTTCGTCCTTGGTGTTCTTCTTGATCTCCGGCATCTGGTTGGCCCAGACCCAGGAGGTCGCCGCCTTGCCGGTCGCCACGAGCTGCTTGGTGATGTCGGTGGAGTTGCCCTCGTGGATGACGTCGGCGGTCGGGGTGGCCTTGCGGTCGCGGGCGCCCTTCCACAGCTCGAACCAGCGGGTCAGGTCGTCGGCGGTGAAGCCCAGCTCCTTGCCGTTGTAGAGGTCCTTGCCCTGCTGGCGCAGCCAGACCCAGAACGCCTTGTAGTCGGCGCTCGGGTCCTGGGTGCCGGGGACCTTCGTCGTCCTGGCCACCTGCTCGGCCCAGGCGATGTGCTCCTCCCAGCTCATGCCGGTGGTCGGCTCCGGCAGCCCGTGCCTGGTCAGCAGCGTCTTGTTGTAGACCAGGCCCTGGGTGTTCTCGCCGGCGGCGAGACCGGCCAGCTTGCCGTCGACCACGCCGTACTGCCAGAGGCTCTTGGGGAACTTGGCGGTGTCGAGCTTGCCGGAGCTCTGGTGGGAGGTCAGGTCCAGGGTGGTGTTGCGGGCCGCGTACTCGGCGAGGAAGTTGTCGTCGATCTGGAACAGGTCCGGCGGGTTCCCGCCGGCGGTCAGCGTGGCCAGCTTGTCGAAGTAGCCCTGGTTGGCCTGCCAGGTCTTCTCGAACGTCACGTTCGGGTGCTTACGGGTGTAGAGGGCAAGCACGTCCTCGGTCAGCTTGGCGCGGGCGTCGCCGCCCCACCAGAAGATGGCGAGCTTGACCGGGGCGTTGGGGTCGGCCGCTTCGTCGTCGCCGCAGGCCGCGGCCCCGAACATCAGGGGTGCGGCCAGGGCCACGGCGAGCACGCCGCGCACGAGCCGGCGGCGGGACAGCGGGGTACGGTGAGTGCGCCCGACGGGCGCGTCGGCGGTGGTGGGCGTGGCGGGGTGCATGTGCGCTCACTCCTTGGCGTAGGAGGCGACGACGTCACCGGCGGCCGTGGTCGGGTCGCCCGGGCCCGCAAGGCGTTGCGGGCCCGGGCCTTGCGCCGCGGCGCCGGCACGGTGTCGACCGGAGCGGGGTCCCGGTCCGGTCGAGTCGCGGATGACCAGGTCGGTCTGGAGCATTACCTGTGCGGTGGTACGACGGACGCCGGCTGCCGTGGCCACGCCGACGCGCCGCGCGCCGCGCGGCGGGTCGGCGTCCTGTTGCAACAGCATGTCGACGGCCGTCCGGCCGGCAGCCGCGGTGGGCGTGGCCACCGTCGTCAACTTCGGTCGGGTCAGCCGACTCAGCGCGATGTCGTCGACCCCGACGACGCTCACCTCCTGCGGCACCCCGACCCCGAGCATGTCCAGCCCCTCGATGAGGCCGATCGCCATCAGGTCGTTGTAGGCGAGCACCGCCGACACGCCGCTGCGCCGGACCTGCTCGGCGAGGGCGAGGCCACCGGTCTCGGTGGGCGGGTTGGGGCCGAGCACGGTCAGCTCCGCGCCGCCGGCGCGGGCGGCCACCCCGGCGGCCCGGCGCATCTCCCGGTTGGTCCACGAGCCGCGGGGCCCGCCGAGCAGCGCGATCCGGGTGTGGCCGAGCCCGATCAGGTGCTCGATCGCCGCCCGGGCGCCCTGCCCCACGTCCATCAGCACGCAGGGCAGGCCGGCCACCTGACGGTTCACCACGACCAGCGGCACCTCGCGGCTGAGCTGTTCGATCAGGCTGTTGCTCATCCGCGGGCTGCACAGCAGCACCCCGTCGACCTGCTTGGCCAGGGCGTGGACCAGTTCCTCCTCGACGCTCGGGTCCTCGTTGGTGTCGGCCACGAACACGTGGTAGTCGCGATGGCGCGCCTGGCTCTCCGCCGCCTTGATCAGCGGCGGGAAGAACGGGTTGGCGATGTCCGCGATGATCAGGCCGATGTTGTGCGTACGCCCGGTGATCAGCGCCCGGGCCGCCCGGTTCGGCCGGTAGCCGAGGTCCTCGGCGCAGGCCAGCACCCGGACCCGGGTCTCCGGGTTGACCAGGTGCGGCGCCGAGAACGTGCGGGACACCGTGGAGATGTGCACCCCGGAGGCCCGGGCGACGTCCCGGATGGTGACTGGCACGGCGGCGAACCCCTCTGTCCGTTGTGGCTCTGGTCACATGGGTGCCGCCAATTAATGCAAACGGTTGCTCCACTGTCAACGGCCCGTTGTTGCGGTGCTGTTGCAACCGTGCGCCCACCGTGATCCTCAATCCGCATCAATCGGGTCACAGTCGACCGATTACCTGGGAGCCGTTGACGATCTCGCATCGACCGTGGTTATTTCACTGCAAAGGTTTGCAGTCGACGCGGGAGGGTGACCGATGGCGACGGACCCCGACGGACGGACCCGGTACGCGATCGTCGGCACCGGGGCGCGGGCCGAGATGTTCGTCCGGGCCCTGGTCGTCGAGCACGCCGACCGCGCCGCGCTGGTGGCCTTCGCCGACGTCACCCAGGCCCGGATGGACGCGCACAACCGCTGGCTGGCGGGGCTCGGTCACCCGCCGGTGCCGACCTACCGGGCCGAGGACTTCACCGCCATGCTCACCAAGGAGCGCGTCGACACGGTCCTGGTGACCAGTGTGGACGTCACCCACGACGCGTACGTGGTGGCGGCGTTGCGGGCCGGGCGGGACGTGATCACCGAGAAGCCGATGACCGTCGACGCGCCCCGCTGCCGGCGGATCCTCGACGCGGTGGCGCAGACCGGGCGGCGCGTCACGGTCGCCTTCAACTACCGGTACAGCCCGCTGCACGAACAGGTCCGCCGCCTGCTGGCCGAGGGGGCCGTCGGTGAGATCGGCTCGGTGCACTTCGAGTGGCTGCTCGACGTACGGCACGGCGCCGACTACTTCCGCCGCTGGCACCGGGACAAGGCCACCTCCGGCGGGCTGCTGGTGCACAAGGCCGGGCACCACTTCGACCTGGTCAACTGGTGGCTGGCGGCCCGGCCGGTGCAGGTGTACGCCGCCGGGCGGCTCTTCTTCTACGGCGAGGGCGGGCGGCGGCACGGCTACGCCCGCGACTACGACCGGGCGCACGGCTCCCCCGCCGCCGCCGACGACCCGTTCGCGCTGCACCTCGCGGCGCATCCCCGGCTGCGGGAGCTCTACCTCGACGCCGAGGCCGAGGACGGCTACCAGCGCGACCGCAACGTCTTCGCTCCCGGAGTGACCATCGAGGACGACCTGGCGGTGCTGGCCCGCTACTCCAGTGGCGCCACGATGACCTACCACCTCACCGCGTACGCCCCCTGGGAGGGTTACCGGGTGATGGTCAACGGCAGTCGGGGCCGGTTGGAGCTGGAGGTCGCCGAGAGCACGTACGTCAGCCCGTCGGCTGCCGGCGCGCTCAAGGGCGCCGCGCTGCACGGCGCCGAGGCCATCGCCGAGGCCGGCGGCACCACCCTGACCCTGCGGCCGTTCTGGGCGCCGCCGCGGCGGATCCCGGTCGACGGGCAGACCCGGGAGGGACACGGCGGCGCCGACGCGCGGATGACCCGGGTGCTCTTCGGCGGCGGGCCCGACCCGCTGGACCGGGCCGCCGACGCCGAGGACGGCGCCCTGGCCCTGCTCACCGGCCTGGCGGCCAACCGGTCCCTGGAGACCGGCCAACCGGTCCGGGTCGCCGACCTGCTCACCCTCCCCTGACCGCGACAGGAGCCACCCGTGCCGACCCCGCCCCGTTCCGACCTGCTCCTGCCCGCGGAGCCGGGCCAGCGCGCGCTGGCCCGGGAGCTCTACGCGCTGGCCGCGGAACAACCGATCATCTCGCCGCACGGGCACGTCGACCCCGCGCTGCTGGCCGAGGACCGGCCCTTCCCCGATCCCGCGCAGCTGCTCATCGTGCCCGACCACTACCTGACCCGGATGCTGCTCAGCCAGGGCGTCCCGCCGGGCGACCTGGGCGTGCCGAGCCGCGACGGCAGCCCGGTGGAGACCGACGGGCGGAGGATCTGGCGCCGCTTCGCCGCGCACTGGCACCTGTTCCGTGGCACCCCGTCCCGGCTCTGGCTGGAACAGACCTTCCGCACCGTGTTCGGGGTGCCGACTCCACTCTCGCCGGCCACCGCCGACGACGTCTACGACGAGCTGGCCGCACGGCTGGCCGAGCCGGCGTTCCGACCCCGGGCGCTGTTCGAGCGGTTCGGCATCGAGGTGCTGGCCACCACCGAGTCGCCGCTGGACGACCTCGGCCAGCACGCCAAGCTCGCCGCGGACGGCTGGGGCGGACCGGGCGGGCGGGTGGTCACCACCTTCCGCCCGGACGACGTGGTGGACATGGAGTTCGACGGCTGGTCGGGCAACGTGGACCGGCTCGGCGAGCTGACCGGCGAGGACACCGGCACGTACGCCGGCTACCTGGCCGCGCTGCGGGCCCGCCGGGCGGCGTTCGTCGCGGCCGGCGCGACCTGCTCCGACCACGGGCATCCCACCGCCCGCACCCTGGC
Organism: Micromonospora sp. NPDC048909; assembly: GCF_040649635.1. Classification (NCBI taxonomy): domain Bacteria; kingdom Bacillati; phylum Actinomycetota; class Actinomycetes; order Micromonosporales; family Micromonosporaceae; genus Micromonospora; species Micromonospora sp. NPDC048909. The sequence goes on from NZ_JBEZFU010000011.1 coordinate 215,000, forward strand.
CCTGGAACCCGCCGAGGCGGCGGCGCTCTACGACCGGGGCCGGCGCGGCCTCGCCGACGCGGGCGACGCGGAGGCGTTCCGGGCGCACATGCTGCTGGAGTTCGCCGCGATGTCGATCGACGACGGGCTGATCCTGCAGCTGCACCCCGGCGCGGTGCGCAACCACAACCGGTGGCTGCACACCCGGCACGGACGCGACGTCGGCGGTGACGTGCCGCAGGCCACCGAGTACGTGCACGCGCTGGCCCCGCTGCTGCAGCGGCACGGCAACGACCCGCGGCTGCGGGTGGTGCTCTACACGCTGGACGAGTACACCTTCACCCGCGAGCTGGCCCCGCTCGCCGGCGGCTACGCGGCGCTCTACCTCGGCGCGCCCTGGTGGTTCCTCGACTCCCCCGAGGTGCTGCGCCGGTTCCGGGAGGCGGTCACCGAGTCCGCCGGCTTCTACAACACCGCCGGGTTCGTCGACGACACCCGGGCGTTCTGCTCGATCCCCGTCCGGCACGACGTGGCCCGCCGGGTGGACGCCGGCTTCCTGGCCCGGCTGGTCGCCGAGCACCGGCTGCCCGAGGACGAAGCGGCCGAGACCATCGTCGACCTGGCCTACCGGCTGCCGAAGCGGGTCTTCAAATTTGGTGAGGCACGGTGAGCGCGAGGAGTGCAGCGAAGCGGAGCCCGGCAGTCGCGAACGCCCGCTGCTCATGCCGCTGCTGGCCAAGGGAAAGGACAACAGCATGAGCGTCACCATCACCGCGGTCGACGTGCACGACGTGCGGTTCCCCACCGCCGCCAGCGGCGACGGCTCGGACGCGATCAACCGCGGCGACTACTCGGCCAGCTACGTCGAGCTGGGCACCGATGCCGGCGCGGCCGGGGCCGGCTTCACCTTCACCAACGGTCGCGGCAACGAGCTGACCTGCGCCGCCGTCCGGGCGCTCGCGCACCACGTGGTGGGGCGCACGGTCGAGGAAATCTCCGCCGCGCCGGTGGCGTTCTGGCGCTCGCTCGTCGCTGATCCGCAGCTGCGCTGGCTCGGGCCGGAGAAGGGCGTCATCCACATGGCGACCGGCGCGCTGGTCAACGCGGTGTGGGACCTGCGTGCCCGGCTCGCCGGCAAGCCGATGTGGCGCTTCCTCGCCGAACTGCCCACCGACGAGTTGGTGGCCAGCGTCGACTTCACGCACATCAGCGACGCGCTCACCCCCGACGACGCGGCGGCCATCCTCGACAAGGGACTGCTCGGCCGGGACGACCGGCTCGCCGAGCTGGAGCAGGACGGCTTCCCCTCCTACACCACGTCGGTCGGCTGGCTCGGCTATCCGGACGACAAGGTCCGCTCGCTGACCCGGGCGGCGTACGCGGCGGGTTGGCGGGCGATGAAGATGAAGGTCGGCGGGCCGCTCGCCGACGACCTGCGTCGGGCCCGGATCATCCGGGCCGAGATCGGCCCGGACGCGCTGCTGATGATGGACGCCAACCAGGTGTGGGACGTCGACGAGGCGATCACCGCGATGACCGCGCTGGCCGAGGTCGACCCGTACTGGATCGAGGAGCCGACGCACGCCGACGACATCCTGGGCCATGCCCGGATCGCCCGGGCCGTCGCCGAGCTGACCGATGGCCGGTGCCGGGTGGCCACCGGCGAGGTCGCCGCGAACCGGGTCATCTTCAAGCAGTTGCTGCAGGCCGAGGCGATCGGCGTGATGCAGGTCGACGCGTGCCGGGTCGGCGGGGTCAACGAGGTGCTCGCGGAGCTGCTGCTGGCGGCGAAGTTCGGGGTGCCGGTCTGCCCGCACGCCGGCGGCGTCGGCCTCTGCGAGTACGTCCAGCACCTGGCGATCTTCGACTTCCTCCGGGTCGGCGCCAGCCTGGACGGCCGGATGATCGAGTACGTGGACCACCTGCACGAGCACTTCGTCGACCCGGTGCGAACGCGACACGGCCGCTACCTGCTCCCCGACCGCCCCGGCTACAGCGCCACCATGCGGCCGGAGTCGATCGCCCGATTCCGCTTTCCGGACGGTCCGGCATGGCGGTGAGCGTCGGCGCCGCCCGACTCGGGCTGGCTGCGCTGCGCCGGCTGCCGGCCGAGGCCCGGCCGCTGGTACGCCCCGGCGCCGTGCAGGCCGGCGTCGTCCACCTCGGACTCGGCGCGTTCCACCGGGCCCACCAGGCGGTCTACACCGAGGCCGCGATCGGCGCGGCGGGTGGCGACTGGGCGATCGTGGCCGTCGCGCCCCGCAACCCGGCGATGGTCGAGGCGCTCGCCGCGCAGGACCACCTCTTCAGCGTCACCACCCTCTCCGGCGGCGGCACCGGCACCCGGGTGGTCGGCGCGCTCGCCGGGGTGCGGCACGCGCCCAGCGCCCCGGACGCGGTGCTGGCGCTGCTGGCCGACCCGGCGATCCGGGTGGTCACGCTGACCGTGACGGAGAAGGCGTACCAGCTCGACCCGGCCACCGGGCGGCTGCGCCCGGATCGGGCGCTCGCCGCGGACCTGGCCGGCGACCGCCCGCCGACGACCGTGCCGGGGCTGCTGCTGCGCGGGCTGGCCGCCCGGGCCGCCGCCGACGCCGGGCCGGTGGCGCTGGTCAGCTGCGACAACCTGCCGGCCAACGGCGTACGGCTGCGCGGCCTGGTCGAGCAGGCGGTGCGCCAGGCCACCGGGGTGCCGGGCGCCCTGCCGGAGTGGATCGCCGGCAACGTCACCTTCCCCGGCACCATGGTCGACCGGATCGTGCCGGCCAGCACGGCCGAGACGCTGGCGCAGGCCCGCCGGGCGCTCGGGGTGAGCGACCTCGCGGCGGTGGCCGCCGAGCCGTACGCCCACTGGGTGATCGAGGACGACTTTCCCGGTGGCCGGCCGGCCTGGGACCGCGCCGGGGCGGTGCTGACCGCCGACGCCGGCGCGTGGGAGCGGCTCAAGCTGCGCACCCTCAACGGCGTGCACTCGGCCGCCGCCTACCTCGGCGCGCTGGCCGGTCGGGAGACCATCGCCGAGGCGTTGGAGATCCCGCACCTGGCCGGGGTGCTGCGCCGGCTGATCGCCGAGGACGTCGCGGCCAGCTTCACTCCGCCGGACGGGGTGCGGGTGGTCGACTACGGCGAGGAGGTGCTGGCCCGGTTCGGCAACCCGGCGATCCGGTACCGCACCCTCCAGGTGGCGTCGGACGGCTCGCAGAAGTTGCCGCAACGCGTCCTGCACACCATCGCCGACCTGCGCGCCGCCGGCCGCCCGGCGCGTTGGGCCGCGCTGGTGGTCGCCGGTTGGCTGCGGTTCCTGCTCGGCTACACCGACGACGGCCGGCCGCTGCCGCTGGAGGATCCCCTCGGTGACCGGATCCGCGCCGCGCTGGCGGCCGGCCGGCAGACCCCGGCCAGGGCGGTGGACGCGGTCTTCGCGCTCCGCGAGATCGTGCCGGCCGACGTGGCGGAGGACGACGAGGTCCGGACGGACGTGACCGCCTGGCTCACCGCCCTGGAGCGGCACGGCGTAGCGGCCACCCTGGCCGGTGCGGCGTGAGCCCGCCGGGGGCGCCCCGGGTGGCGCTGGTCGGGGCGAACGGGCACGGGCGCTGGCACCGGCGGGTGCTGGCCCCGCTGCACGCGGCCGGACGGCTGCGGTTGGCCGCGCTGGTCGACCCACGGCCGGTCGAGCAGGACCCGCAGGCGCCGGTGCCGCCGGAGACCGTCGTGCTCACCGACCACCGGGAGATGCTCGCCGCCGTACGGCCGGACGTGGTGATCGTCTGCTCCCCGCCGCACACCCACCTGCCGGTGGCGCTGGACGCCCTCGCCGCCGGCGCCGACCTGCTGCTGGAGAAGCCGCCGGTGCTCTGCGCCGCCGAGCACGACGAGTTGACCGGCGCCCTGGCCGCCACCGGGCGCGTCTGCCAGGTGGGCTTCCAGGCGCTCGGCTCGGCGGCGCTGGGCGAGCTGACCGCCGCGGTCACCGCCGGCCGGCTCGGCCGGATCACCGGCATCGCCACGGTCGCCGCCTGGCACCGCCCGGACGCCTACTACGCCCGCTCGCCCTGGGCCGGACGACGGACGCTGGACGGCCGGCCGGTGCTGGACGGCGCGCTGGCCAACCCCCTCGCGCACGCGGTGATGCAGTGTCTGGCCGTCGCCGAGGCGGTGGTCGGGGCGCCGGTCCAGCCGACCGGCGTCGAGGTCGAGCGCTACCGGGTCCGCCCGATCGAGGTGGACGACACGGCGGTGCTGCGGATCCGGCCCCGGCACGGTCCACCGATCCTGGCCGCGGTCACCCTGGCCGGCGAGGAGCTCGTGCCGGGCGAGGTGGTGGTCACCGGAACCGCCGGGCGGGCAATCCTGGAGTATCCGACCGACCGGCTGCGGCTGCCCGGCGACGCCGCGCCGCGCGTCGTGCCGGGACGGCGGGGGCTGCTGGAGAACCTGCTCGCGCACCGGGCCGACCCGGACGGGGTCGCGTTGATCGCCCCGCTGGCCCGTACCGCGCCGTTCACGGCGGTGCTGGACGCGCTGCGCGACGCGCCGCTGCCCCGGCTGCTGGGCGGCGATCTGGTGGCGTCGGTCGGCGCCGGACCGTCGCGGGTGCTGCGCATCCACGGCGTCAACGAGGTGCTGCGCCGGGCCGCCGAACGGCACGCCCTCCCCTCGGAGCTGGGTGTGCCCTGGGCGGCGCGGCCCCACCGCACCGGTCTGTCGGGATAGGAGGCGCGCGGCGCCGGGTCGAGTCGCATCGGCGACGGGCGGGACCGCCACCATGGTGAAGATCGGCTATAAGTGACGCATGGACTTCCCGCCGTACCTGGGCACGATGCCGATGCACGCGATCACCGAGATCCACGGCGAGCCGGGCCTGCTGGAGCGCTTCCGGCTGGAGATCCAGTCCTTCGACGAGGCTGCCCGGAAGCGGTTGACCGCCGCGCTCGACCTCGCCGCCGACCTGCACCGCGACGACCGCCGGGTGCGCGAGCCGTACCTCAACCACCTGCTGCGGGTGGCGATCCGGATGATGCACCACTACGAGGTACGCGACGTGGACGTGATCGTGGCCGGGTTGCTGCACGACGCGGTCGAGGACCACCCGAGCGAGCTGGCCGGCGCGGACCCCGGCGACGACCCGACCCGCGCGGCCCTGGCCACGCTCGCCGCGCGGTTCGGCCCACGGGTCGCCGGCCTGGTCGCCGCGGTCACCAATCCGCGGTACGACCCGACGCGCGACCGCAACGAGCAGTACCGGGAACACGTGGCCGCCAGCCTCGATCGGGAGCCCTGGGCTCGGGTGATCAAGGTGTCCGACTTCACCGACAACGGGGTGGGCGTCATCCACACCGTCGGACCGAAGGTGGAGTCCTCGGCCCGGAAGTACCGCCCACTGGTGCCGGTCTACCGGGAGTTGGTCAACCGGCCGGACACTCCGCTCTCCCCGCCGGTGAAGCGGCACATCCTGGCCCAACTCGACCTGGCCGAGGAGCGCTTCAGCGCCATCCTGGACCAGCCCGCCCACCCCCACTGATCGGTTGATCGCTCCGTCGGCGCCGCCGCCACGCGGGGCGGGCGGCCCAAATCTGAGGCAGTTCGACAGTGAGGCGTGAGCCATGCCCCGAGGTTCGGCAGCGGCCGCACCGGGAGCGTCGGACCGGCTCAGTTTGGTGGGGGTTCGCGCAGCACGACCCGCAGCGGGTGCGGGGCGTCGGCGGCGACCTCGCCGAGCACGGTCAGCAGCTGGGCGTACTGGCCGGCGGGCTCGTCGGCGAGCAGTTGGCCGGCGTCGTCGACGCGCAGGGTGAGCGGCGCGGCGGCCAGCCGGTCCCGCAGCACGTCGGCGAGCGCGTCCCAGTTGTGGCCGAAGTGCGTCGGCAGGGCCAAGGCGGTGGCGAGCGAGGCGAAGAGGCCTTCGCGGGTGCGTGCGGCCGCGCCGGGCAGCGGCACCGCGTTCGGGTCGTCCGGCGCGTCGTCGCGGGCGACGGTCAGCCAGCCGGCTGTCCGGTCACCGTCCTGGTCGGGCATCGAGACCTCCTCGCCGGGCCGGGGCCGGCCGTCGTCAGGCACGGCCGACCCCGGGAGGTTACCGGTCAGAGCCGGTAGAAGTCGGTGTAGTGGTTCGGCGAGAACCAGGTCACCCCGGTGCTCTTGTTCACCACGATGCGGTAGGCGTCGCGGGCGGCGCCCTGCTGGCGCGGGTACACGTCGTACTCGTAGTAGGTGGCGTTGGTCGGCAGCTGCCCCTCGTAGTTGTAGAACCGCCCGCCGGCGAAGTTGGCCAGGCCCCCGCTCCAGCTGTACCAGCCACGGCTGGTCGGGAAGCCCTTGGCCGCCCAGCCGGAGCGGGCCGTCCGGGCGTCGGCGCAGCGGCTCATCGTGCAGGAGCTGTAGACCGCGGCGGACGCCGAGTCGGTCAGGCGCGGGGCGACCACGGACGGGCCGACCAGCGCGGCGGCGACCATCGCGACGAGCAGGACGAGGGTGGCGGTGAGCCGGCGGGTCACGCCGAGCGTCGGGCGCGGGGATGCGAGGGTGGACATGCTGCCTCCAGACCGTCGGATACATCGATCCGCGTCGTTGGCGGACCGGTCCCAGTCTCACCGCCGGCGACCGTCCGGAACAGTCCCCGCGCCCGAACTGATCCACAATGGCCGGTTAACCGCGGATGATCGGCGAGCCGTCCCCCGCCGATCGGCAGCGCCAGCAGCATCCCGAGGGCGACCCACAGGTAGGCGTTGCCACCGAGGAAGCCGAGCGGCCCGGTGGAGTTGTTGGCGAAGACCCAGACCAGACCGCTGGAGAGCAGCAGATACCCGACCACGCCGGCCCGCAGCCGACGGCGCGCGGCCCGCTCGCGCGGCGGCCAGGGCAGCGTGGCCGCGGCGAGCAGCGCCAGCCCCGGCACCAACCACACCAGGTGGTGGACCCAGGTGATCGGGCTGATCAGGCAGGCGGTGATCCCGGTCAGCGCGAACCCGGCCCGTTCGTCGCCGGCCCGACGGGCGCGCCCGGTGCGGACCAGCCAGACCGCCAGCACGGCGGCGACCAGGATCAGCCACAGCCGCCGGTCCGGGTGCTCCGGGTCGAGCCGGGCCACCAGCCCGAGCAGCGACTGGTTCGACACGTACGCCAGCTCGCCGATCCGGCCGGTGTCCCAGAGCGCCTCGGTGAAGAAGGTGCGCGACGCGCCCGGGGCCAGCGCGGCGGCGAGCGCGGTGGCGGCCATCGTGGCGCCGGTGGCCGTGGCGGCCGCCGGCCAGCGCCGGGTGACCAGCAGGTAGCCGATGAAGATCGCTGGGGTGAGCTTGATCGCCGCGGCCAGCCCGATGCCGACGCCGGCGGCCCGGTGGCCCCGCTCCAACAGCCACAGGTCCACGTAGACCAGCGCCACCAGCAGCAGGTTGACCTGCCCGAAGCTGACCGTGTCGCGGACCGGGTTGAGCCCGGCCAGCAGGCAGCCGGCCAGCGCCAGGGCGTACCACCGGCTCCAGCCCGCCCGGCGGGCCAGCGGGTCGACCAGCAGCACCAGCAGGAAACCGGTCGCCACCGCGGTGAGCAGCAGGTTCACCACGATCGTCGGATACCAGGCCAGCGCCGCCATCGGCAGCATGCTGACCGCCGCGAACGGCGGGTAGGTGAAGCCGTACCCGTTCCAGGTCGTCCAGTCGTAGAGGTCACCGCCGCGCGTCCAGTGCCCGACCGCGCCGTGGTAGACGCCGACGTCGAACCAGCCCCGGTGCCCGGGCAGCACCGCGATGAGCACCCCGAGCAGGGTCGCGATCCCGGCCACCAGCAGCACCCGCCGTCCGGTACGCGGCGACACCCGAGCCGGCCGGGTCAGCACGCCGCCTGGCGCGGGTCGTTCGGCACTCACCGGGCCACCGCCGGCGCCGGCTGCCCGGTGGCGGTGAGCAGCCGCAGCCAGCCGACCGCGAGCAGCCCGAGCAGCACCCCGGCCGCGGCGAGCGCCGCCTGCGTCGGGTCCGGTCCGAATCCGCTGGGCAGCGCCACGAACGCCAGCACCACGGCGCCCGACGCCGCGACCGCCCGGGCCCACCCGTCGGGCGCGGCCGCGGCGATGAGGACCAGACCCCAGAGCGCGTACCAGGGCCGGGTCGCCGGGCCGAGCAGCGCCACCGCCGCCAGGGCCAGCCCCACGGCGTACGCCGGACCGATCCGCCGCCGCTGCCACCAGGCGATGCCGGCGACGGCCAGCGCGGCGATCAGCCCGAGGCCGAGGAAGAGTCGCATCGGGGCGTCTCCCCACTCCAGGCCGAGCGCGCCGGCCAGCCACGTCGCGCCGCGACCGAGGGCGCTGGAGATCGACCAGCTGTGCCGGTACACCGGGGTGCCGAGCGCGCCGATCCAGCCGTACCCGATGCCGGTGGCCCAGGTGACCGCGGCCGCGGTGCCGACCGCGAAGCCGGCGGTGCGGGTCAGCGCCGCCCGGTGCCCGCCGTGCCGGGCGGCGAGCGACACCACCACCAGCAGGCCCACCACGGCCGGTGCCTTGACCAGCGCGGCGAGGGTGACCAGCACGGCGGCGGTGCCGAAGCGGCGTTCGAAGGCGAGGCTGAGCCCGGCCACCAGCAACCCCAGCATCACCGCCTCGTTGTGCGCGCCGGCGACCAGATGCAGCGGCACCAGGGGGTTGAGCACGCCGAGCCAGAGCGCGGCGGCGGGGTCGACGCCGCAGTGCCGGGCCAGCCGGGGCAGGTAGCGGAGCAGCAGCGCCACCCCGGCCAGCGCCACCAGCCGCAGCCCGAGCACGCCGAGCACCAGCTTGCCGCCGGTCAGCCCGGAGACGACAGCGGCGATGGCGAGGAAGACCGGCCCGTACGGCGCGGGCGTCTGCTGCCACATCTGCGGCACCTCGGCGGCGAGCCGACCGCCGAGCGCTGTCACGCCGTGCCGGTACACGTCGATGTCGGCGAGCACCATCGCGCCCTGCGCGAGGTAGCTGTACGCGTCCCGGCTGAACAGCGGCGGGCAGAGCAGCAGCGGCCCGGCCCAGCAGGCCAGGGTGAGCGCGGCGGAGCGCCCGTCGAGCCGTACCACCGGCGCACCGGGTGGACGGGCGGCGCGCAAATGCCGGCCCGCCCACCACCAGGCGGCGGCCAGCAGGGTCAGCCCGGCGTACCCGCAGAGCAGGCCCGGCCCGGCGAGGTGCCGCAGCGCGCTCCACCAGGCGGCGTGGCCGCCGATCGGGAGCGCGCCGGCGGCGAGGCCGGCGCCGGCCAGCAGGACGGCACCCACGCCGCCGAGCAGCCGGTACCCGACGACGGTCGGCAGTTTCCGCACCCGGGCAGGATGCCGTCCGCAGCTGACCGCCACGCGGCCGTCCGACGATCACCAAGCGACGCCACGGTGTCGCCCCAGCGCGACGTCGGCGCGGCCTCGGCCGTCGCGTCGGCGTGGCGGCGGGCAGATCGGTCACCCGTTGTTAGCGTGGGAACGCTGATCCGTGACCAGGGAGGGTGGATGACGGACGCCCCCGACCCGGCGCCGAGACCCGCGAACCGGTGGCGGCAGTGGGGCAGCCGCGGGCTGAGCACCGCCCGGGACGCGAGCCTCCAGAGCGGGCGCTGGCTGCGGCGGAACTGGCGGCGGCTGGCGGCCTCGCTGCGGGACCAGGAGCCGGTGCGCTCCGCACCCCCGCCGCCCGGCCCACTCGTCGAGCAACGCGACGCGCCGGGGCTGATCGCGGTACCCGCCCGTGGCTACGTGTACTGCTTCTACATCCGCGCCACGTTCGCCTGGTCGTCGCCGGCGGGCCTGCGCGCCGAGGTGTTGAGCTGGTACGCCCAGTACTTCATGCCGCACGCCGTCCAGCGGCTGACCCGGCTCGCCGCGGACGCCGCCCGTGACCTGCCGGCGCACCGCGCGGGCGACCTGGAGCTCGCGTTGCAGCAGGCGCTCGCCGAGGACGGCCCGTGGCCCTACGAGCGGGGGGACGTCCTCCTCACCTGTCAGCCCGACGCCACCGTGCGGCTCGATGACAAGATCTGGCCGGCGCTCCAGCCGCACGTGGAACGCCAGGTCACTCTCGAATGCCAGTACGACGAGCAGCTCCGCAAGGCCCGGTACGCCGAACAGCTGAGCCGGCGCTGGGCGAGCATCCTCGGCGAACACATCGAGGGAACGTCCCAGCCGGACGAGGCCCTGGCCGAGGCCCGCCAACAGATGCTCACCCGGCAGCGATCCGCCGCCCGCTGGATCGACGACCTGCTCGCCAACGAGACCCCCACGCCGCCCCCTGCACCGGCTCCGTCCTCCCTCGCTCACCCCATCCCGCCCCAGCCGACCAAACCCGCCAAGCCGGTCAAGTCCGCAAAGCCCGCCAAGCCCCCCAAGCCCGCGCCCGATCATTGACGGGCGGCCACGCGGCGCCGGAGCGCGAGCACGCGGTTCCCGCCGGGACTGAGACGACAAAAGGGCCGGACCCCTGGTGGGGTCCGGCCCTTCCGGTGTTCGCTTGTTGTGGGTCAGCTGGTGGAGTAGCCGCGGGTGGCGATCCAGTCCGCGAGGTGCTCGGTGCTGATCCAGTAGGAGGCCATGTT